>PLJS01000301.1:51931-52125 GCA_003140315.1 Hyphomicrobiales bacterium | reverse complement strand
CGTGGCCAGAGCCTCGCCCTCGATGTCCTCGGCGATGATGACGAGCGGCTTGCTGGTCTGCACCACCGCTTCGAGCAGCGGGAGCAACTCCTGCAGGCCCGAAAGCTTCTTCTCGTAGATCAGGATGTAGGCGTCATCCATCTCGACGCGCATCTTATCGGCGTTGGTGATGAAGTAGGGCGAGATATAGCCGC
>PLJS01000301.1:0-51919 GCA_003140315.1 Hyphomicrobiales bacterium | reverse complement strand
CCGACCTTCTTCATGGCCTCGGCGAGGAAGCGGCCGATCTCGTGGTCGCCGTTGGACGAAATGGTGCCCACCTGGGCGATCTCGTCGTTCGAGGTGACCTTCTTGGAGTTGGCCTTGAGATGCTCGACCACCGCTTCGACCGCAAGGTCGATGCCGCGCTTGAGATCCATCGGGTTCATGCCGGCGGCGACCGACTTGGCGCCCTCGCGCACGATCGCCTGAGCGAGCACGGTGGCGGTGGTGGTGCCNNACCGTCACACCGTCCTTGGTGATGCGCGGGGCGCCGAACGACTTGTCGAGCACGACGTTACGGCCCTTCGGGCCGAGGGTAACCTTCACCGCATTGGCGAGAATGTCGACGCCGCGCAGCATGCGATCGCGCGCGTCGACGGAGAATTTGACGTCCTTAGCAGCCATTTAGATTGCTCCGTTCATATTTCCGATCGTCATCCTGAGGTGCGACCCCCGACTAGATCGGGGGCTCGAAGGATGACAGTCGCGTGTGTGGCCATCCTTCGAGGGCCGCCTTCGGCGGCCGCCTCAGGATGACGTTGAGTTTGCTGAGACCGCCTCAGGCGGCCTTCTTGCGGGCGACGCTCTCTTCGAGAACGCCCATGATGTCGCTTTCCTTCATGATCAGGAGGTCCTGACCATCGATCTTCACCTCGGTGCCCGACCACTTGCCGAACAGCACGCGCTCGCCGACCTTGAGATCGATCGGGAGCAACTTGCCGCTCTCGTCGCGGCCACCAGGGCCGACGGCGACGATCTCGCCCTGCGAAGGCTTCTCTTTGACGGTGTCGGGAATGATGATGCCGCCGGCACTCTTGGCTTCGGCATCGATGCGCTTGACGACGACGCGGTCGTGAAGCGGGCGGAATTTCATGAGCATCCTCCTAAGTGATTGTTCGGACGTGTGTTTTGGAAAGCAACGGCCAGACGGAAAACTCCCCCGCCGACCGCTCGCAGGCGACATAGGGCACAAATTTTTCACTCGCAAGAGGGCGGAAGAAAAAAATTGGCACTCGTTAACGCAGACTGCTAGCAGGTTGCGGCGTGCAAGTCGAGCCTTGTCAGCAGTCTCGCTGAATGCTGCTAACGCCTTGATTGCAAACAATTTATTCAGTTTTTAGGCTTGCAATGGAACCGCCACGCGCCCGAGACTTTGAATCCGACTGAACGGAGGATTCCATGGCCAGTGCGGACTTTCGGCGTCAGCTCGCGGGTTACGGTCTCACCACCGCGCACATCTATTATCGTCGGCCGGACCATCGGTGGCTCTTACAGAGCTACGTCTGGCAGAACTACGACCTCTGCCCGAAATTCCCCGAGCTGAAGCGCTTCCTCACCTTCTGGAAGGAAAAGCTCGAAGGTCCGCTGCATTCGGTGATCGTGGCGCATTCGGGACTGATCACGCCGGCCGAGCTGCGCACGGTCGACGACGAGTACCGGCTGCATTGAGCGGTGGCGCGCGTCTTTTCGAGGTGGGCTGACGGCTGCCCGTCGGGGCGGTATCATGCGGCCAATGGCGGCTTCGCAAAACGTCCGCCGCGCCAAAAAAATTCCGCACAAATCCCTTGGGAGGAACCATGGCGAAAGCCCGTCACATGCTCGCCGCCGCTTTGCTCGCGTCGGCGTTCGCTTTTCCGGCGTTGGCCGCCGACACGATCAAGATCGGCGTCATCTATCCGCTCACCGGCAATGCGGCGCCGGCCGGCAATTCCGCCAAGGACGCGGTCGAGCTCGGCCTCGAGATCGTCAACGGCCTGCATCCCGAGTTGAAAGGCATTCCGCTCGCCGAGACCGCCGGGCTGCCGAACCTCGGCGGTGCCAAGATCGAGCTCGTCAGCGCCGACCATCAGGGCAATCCGTCGGTCGGGCAGAACCAGACCTTGCGCCTGATCAGCCAGGACAAGGTCGTCGCGATGTTGGGCGCCTACCATTCCTCTGTGGCGCTGACCGCGACCGCGGCGGCCGAGCGGCAGGGCATTCCGTTCCTGGTCGCGGATTCGGTCGCGCTTAACATCACCCAGCGCGGCTTCAAATGGACCTTTCGCGTCGGTCCGATCGCGCCTGATTTCGCAAAGGCCTACACGACGTTCCTCACCGAGCTGAAGAAGAGCGGCACGAAGATCGACTCGATCGCGATCGTGAACGAGAACACCGACTACGGCTCATCGGTCGCGGCGAGCGTGCTGGAAGCCGCACACCAGGCGAACATCCCGGTCGCGGCGCAGATCGCCTACAACGCCAACTCGACCGACGTGTCGGCGCAGGTGCTGCAATTGAAGGACAAGAAGCCCGACGCCGTGATCTTCATCAGCTACTCGGCCGACACGGTGCTCTATTTCAAGACGATGAAGAACCTCGACTACCTGCCGCCGATCATCATCGGCGACGATGCCGGCTTCTCCGATCCGACCTTCATCCCGAACGTCGGCGATCTCGCGCAGGGTGCGCTCAACCGCAGCGCCTGGGACGCGGGCAAGCCGGGCACCATCACCTACAAGGTCAACGAGATGTTCAAGGCGAAATACGGCCGCGATCTCGACGACACCAGCGCGCGCTGGATGCAGGGATTTTTGGTGCTCGCCGATGCGATCAACCGCGCCGGCTCGATCGACCCCGAGAAGATCCAGGCCGCGCTGAAGGCGACGGACCTCAAGGCCGACCAGCTCATGATCGGCTATCGCGGCGTGAAGTTCGATGAGACCGGACAGAACACGCTCTCGGCCACCTACCTGATCCAGCTTCAGGGCAAGGAATACAAATCGGTCTGGCCGGCCGACCATGCGACCGCGACGCTCGAATGGCCGATGAAGGGGTGGAAGAAGTAGGGCTGGTTTGCCGCGTCGGTTGCCACGCGCTCCGGCGGGCTCCCTCTCCCCGCTGGGGAAGAGGGGTGAGGGAGTGCAAGTCTGACGATGGAGCAATTCCCCCTCACCCGACCGCGCTGCGCGCGGTCGACCTCTCCCCCCCGGAGGGGTGAGGTGAAGCGGAGTGCGCGGCTCGCGCGGAGCGACAAACATGAAACTCTTCACCTACTGGCGCTCGCAGGCGGCGTTCCGCGTGCGCATCGCGATGGCGCTCAAGGGCCTCGCCATGGAAAAGGTCTCGCTCGACCTTCTCGCGGGCGACCAGTTCGCGGCCGACTATCACGCGCTCAACCCCGAAGGCGTGGTGCCGACGCTGATCGACGGCGAAGGTCCGCCGCTGACGCAATCGCTCGCGATCCTGGAATATCTCGACGAGAAATATCCCGATCCGCCGCTGCTGCCGAAGGAGCTTCGCGCGCGGGCGCATGCGCGCGCGCTCGCCCAGATGGTCGCGATGGACGCGCACCCGTTCATCGTGCCGCGCGTACGCAAATATCTGGAAGAGGAGCTGCATCTCGATGAGGCAGCGCGTGCGAAATGGGTGCGGCACTGGCTCGATGCCGGTAGCCGCGCGATCGAGGAGGTGCTGGCGCATGACTCGCGCACCGGTCGCTTCTGCGTCGGCGATCAGGTGACGGTCGCGGACATCTGTCTTGCGGCGCATCTGACCAGCGCGAAGATGTTTCTTGGCCGCGATCCGATGGCGCATCCAACCGCCGGCCGCATCTACGCGACTTGCATGGAAATCCCGGCGTTCGCCAACGAACATCCGCTCAAGCAGCCGGACGTGCAGGCGCAAGCGAAGATCTAGCGATCGTGACCGCGTACGTGCCGTGCCCACTTCCTTGGTGGGCGGCCATCGCCCGCGGGGCGGCACGCGGGACTTCGCAACCTGCAACTGCTAGTGTCGCGAAGCGACAGGCCGATGCGACGCGCTGTCCTTTATCGCCGTCATCGGCTCTGCGAAGAAAAAGAAGAAAAAAAGAGTCCGGGTAGAGCTGTGCGACCGATACCCGGGTCATGCAGCAGGGAGGCTTCCATGAATCGAAGGATCGCAGGAATCGTCGTGACAGGTATTGCAGTCGTTGCGCTGGCCGGCGCCGCGCGTGCACAAAGTTCACCGGCGGTCGCGGCGCTGGACGCAAGCCTGCGCGCTGCCGTCGAGCGCAAGGACGTGCCGGGCGTGGTCGCGCTGGTCACGGATCGCAAGGGCGTCATTTATCAGGGGGCGTTCGGCGTGGCCGACGTCTCGACCGGACGCCCGCTCACCGCCGATGCGCTCTTCCGCGTCGCGTCGATGACCAAGGCGGTTACCTCGGTCGCGCTGATGCAACTCGTGGAGCAGGGCCGCGTCTCCCTCGACGATCCGGCCGAGAAATACCTTCCCGAGCTGGTCAGGCTGAAGGTGCTGGAAAAGTTCGACCCCGCGACGGGCGACTATTCGGTCCGCCCAGCAGCGAAGAAGCCGACCGTGCGGCACTTCCTGACGCACACCTCGGGCCTTGCGTATCCGTTCACCAGTGCGGAGTGGCGCGATCTCAAACCACGCGCGGGCGAGACCTATCCGTTCGGCGGCCCGCTGCTGTTCGAGCCCGGCGAGCGCTGGCACTACTCAACCAGCGTCGACGTGGTCGGCCGGCTGGTCGAGGTCATCTCGGGCCAGAAGCTCGAGGACTATTTCCGCCAGCACATCTTCGCGCCGCTCAAGATGGAGGACACTTTCTATAACGTGGCGGAAGCGAAGGGGCCGCGCCTCGTCGCACAGCAGCAGCGCGCCGGCGACAAGATGGACGGCGCGATCGTTCTGCAATCGCCGCAGCCCGGCCTCACCGTCCCGGCGCCGATCGGCGGCGGCGGTCTCGCCTCGACGGCGAGCGACTACGGGCGCTTCGTCCGCATGTTCCTCAACAACGGTGAGCTCGACGGCGTGCGCGTGCTAAAGGCCGAGACGGTCGCGCTGATGAGCCAGAACCAGATCGGCGAGGTTTCTGTGCCGGCGCTCAAGTCCGCGCTGCCGCGCAGCGCCGACTTCACCTTCATCGCTGACGGGCGCGACAAATGGGGCCTCGGCTTCCTGATCACAGTCGATCAGGTGCCCGGCAAGCGCTCGCCCGGGAGCCTGAGCTGGGGCGGCATCAACAACACGTTCTTCTGGATCGATCCCGCGCGCGGTATCGCGGGCGGCATTATGATGCAGTACCTGCCGTTCGCCGACGCCAAGGCGCTAGCGGTCTATGATGCGTTCGAGCGCGGCGCCTATCAACTCGTCAGCGCGATGCAATAGAAGTCTTGGCAGAGTCCGACCGGCGCACGCCGGTCAGGCTCTCTTGCGGCGGAGGGTGCATCGCGGCGTATACTTCGGCAAAGAGTCGACACTCAAACCGGAGGACGCGCCGATGCGCCGGATCGCGATGTCATTACTGCTCGCGGCGGGGCTCATGGCGGCGCCCGTCGGCGCGCCCGCTCGCGCGGAAATCGGCGAGATCACCATCGCGCAGCAATACGGCTTGCTCTACTTGGCGCTGATGGTGATGGAGAAGAACAACATCCTGGAAAAGCACCTGGCCGCCGCCGGCTTGCCATCGACCAAGGTGAGCTGGGTGAAGTTCGCGGGATCGTCGGCCGGCGTCGACGCGGTCATCTCGGGCAACGTTTCCCTGAGCGCGCAGGGCACGCCCTCCATGGCGCTTTTGTGGGACCGCACCAAGGGTCGCCTCGAGGTCAAGGGCATCGCTGCGCTGTGCGACGGCAACATCTGGATCAACACGCGCAATCCGAATGTCCACAGCGTGAAGGACTTCACCGACAAGGACCGGATCGCTATTCCCTCGCTGAAATCATCGACCCAGGCGATCCTGCCGCAGATGGAAGCCGAGCGGGTGTTCGGGAAGGGACAGTTCAACCGGCTGGAGCCGTTGATCGTGACGATGTCCCATCCGGATTCGGTGATCGCCATCCTCAACCCCAGCCACGAGGTGACGGCGCATGTCGCGACCTCGCCCTACCATGAGGCCGAGATGAAGGCGGGACTGCACACCGTCACCTCGGCCTACGACATCCTCGGCGGTCAGGCGACGACGTCCAATCTCGTGACCACGTCGAAGTTCCGCGAGGAGAATCCCAAGAGCTATGCGGCCGTGATCGCCGCGCTGGATGAATCCTTCGCCTGGATCAACGCCGACAAGCGCCGCGCGACCACGCTCTATATCGAGATGACCAACGAGCGGCGTATGAGCGAGGACGAGGTCTACGCCGTGCTCACGGCGCCCGGTGCCGAGTGGGGCAAGACGCCGCACAAGGTCGGAAAGCTCGTTGCCTTCATGCACTACGTCGGCACGCTGAAGAACAATCCGGAATCCTGGAAGGATCTGTATTTCCCCGAAGCCCAGGCGCTGGCCGGGGATTGAAGTCTTACGCGGGCGGGGTTTCGGACGAGCGCTTCTCTTCCTGGACACGGCGGCGCGCGAGCGAGAGCATCAGGTCCCAGGCGTTGCGGATATTGACGATAAGCAGCAGCACGACGGTGCCGGCGAGGAACTCCGGTGCGTGGATCGATCCGCAAAAGATCAGATACGCCGCGACCAGCCCGGCCGCATAAGCGACGAACGGAATGACGCCGTAGCAGATGCGGTCCGCGAGATCGGCGATGTTGTCGGTGAACAGCCGGCGCATGATGAAGGCCGCGTAGATCATGCCCGCCAGCGCGTTCAGGCCGACCAGGGTGCCGAGCGTGAGCAGCGTATGCGAGGGGACAAGAGCTGCCGCCGAGACGAACAGCGCGCTGGTGAAGTGGAACGCGATCGGGCTCATGTAGGTGCGCGTCGGCCCGGCGGAATGCGTCGTCAACATGCCGGCGCCGATCGAGGCCGCGACGAACAACAGCGCCACAAGCGCTGCCGCCGCGGTGCCGATCAGCACATAGAATTCGTGCCAGTGTTCGAGCAGGGGCGCGGAAGCCTCTTTCAGCATGTCCGTCACTCACTCCGACTTCACGCCCGTCAGGCGGATGATGCGCTCGTATTTCTCGCGTTCGGCGGTCACGAACGCGTCGAACTCCGCGATCGACAGCGGCACCACGTTCGCGCCCGCGTCAAGCAGCCGCCGCTTCGTCTCGGGCTCGGCGAGGATCTTGTTGATCTCACCGTTGAGGCGCGCGATCACGTCCGCCGGCGTGCCGCGCGGCGCGAAGAATCCCTGCCACAGGGTGAAATCGAAATCCTTGAAACCGGTCACCTCGGCGACGGTCGGGATCTCGGGCGCGGCCTGCGCGCGCACGGCCGACGAGACCGCGAGCACCTTCACGGTGCCGGCTTTCATCAGCGGCATCGCGGCCGGCAGTCCCGCAAAATACATGTCGACATGGCCGCCGATCACGTCGCCGAGCGCGGGCCCCGCGCCCTTGTAGGGCACATGGATCAGTTTGCCGGGGAACTTCGCGCTCAAATATTCGCCGGCGAGATGGCCGGGCGTGCCGGTGCCGGCGGACGCGAAGGTCATCGGCGCCTTGCCGGCCTCGACGGCCTTGAGCATGTCGGCGAGCGTCGAAGAGGGCGCACTGGCGGGCACGGTGAGTGCGAGCGGCACGACGGTCGCAAGCGCGACCGGCATCAGGTTCTTCGGATCGTAGGTCAGCCCCTTGATCCAGTATTGGTTGACCACGATCTCGGCGGTCTGGCCGACCAGCAGCGTGTGCCCGTCGGGCGCCGCGTTGAGCACGGCCTGCGCGCCGATCGCCCCGCTCGCGCCGGCGCGGTTCTCCACGATGACGGGCTGCCCGAGCGCTGCGCCCAGCCTGTCGCCGATGATGCGCGCGACCACGTCGCCGGTGCCGCCGGGCGAATAGGCGACGATCAGGTGGATCGGCCGGTTGGGGAAGGGCTGCGCGGCGGCGGGCAGGGCGGTCGCCGAAAGGCATGCCGCCGTGGCGGCCGCAACGATGGAGCGAAGCATGTGTTCTCCGAACGTTTGGCCTTGGAAGAACTGCTCGTCACGCGGCCTTTGGATGATGAACCGGAATGCGGTCGAGTGCGCGGCTGATGGCTTTGCCTGTGGTTGCGAGGTCATGGCGCGTCTGGAGGTTGATCCAGAACTCCGCCTCTATGCCGAAGAAGCGGCCGAGCCGCAGCGCGGTATCCGCCGAGATGCCCATTTCTTCGCGCGCGATGCGCTCGACCCGTGTGCGTGGAACGCCGCACGCTTTGGCGACCACGTAGGCAGACAGACCCATCGGAATGAGAAACTCCTCGCGCAACACTTCGCCGGGATGAAGCGGCGGCAGGGTTGCGACGATCTCCAGTTTCTTTTTGGAAGCGTTCCTGCGCATGGTCCAACTGCTCAGTGATAGTCCACGATCTCAACGGCCTCCTCTCGCTTACCCCCGCCCGACGAACGGCATCTTGGTCGCCATCACGGTCATGAACAGCACGTTGGCGTCGAGCGGCAGGCTTGCCATGTAGGCGACCGCCGAGCCGACGTGCTCGGCGTCCATGCGCGGCTCGGGCTTCATCTGCCCGTCGGGCTGCAGCACGCCCGCCACCATGCGGTCGGTCATCGGCGTCGCGGCATTGCCGATGTCGATCTGGCTGCAGGCGATGTCGTAGGCGCGCCCGTCGAGCGAGGTGGATTTGGTGAGGCCCGTCACGGCGTGCTTGGTCGAGGTGTAGGCGGCCGAGCGCGGGCGCGGCGTGTGCGCCGAGATCGAGCCGTTGTTGATGATGCGGCCGCCCTTCGGGCTCTGGTCCTTCATGATCTTGAAGGCTTCCTGCGTGCACACGAAGATCGCCGTCAGGTTGGTGTCGACGACCTCTTTCCATTTCTCGACGGGCAACTCCTCGAACGGCACCGGCGGCGCGCCCATACCGGCATTGTTGAAGAGCACGTCGAGCCGGCCATAGGTCTCCTTCACCTTCGCGAACAGCGCGCGGATGGAGGCGACGTCCTTCACGTCGGTCGGCACCACGAGCGCGTTGCCGCCGCCTTCCTTGGCGACCGCTTCGAGCGGCTCCTTGCGGCGGCCCGCGAGCGCGACCGCGTAGCCGGCCTTCATCAGCGCGAGCGCCGCGGCGCGCCCCACGCCCGTGCCCGCACCCGTGACGATCGCAACCTTCGACGCAGCCATCTTTGCTCTCCCGTTTCCCGTTGATGAGCCCCGATACGGGGGCAAAAGCGGAAATCGGCGGCAATGTGCCGCCTTAGGCCGCACGCCGCAATGGGCTTGCGGGCTGCGCCAGGCTCAGAGCAGCCGCGGCTGGTTGCCGATGAAGACGCCTTCGAGCGCGAGCATGCGCTCTTTCGCTTCCGTCCGGCCGGGAGCGGAAAATCCGCCAAGCTTGCCTCCGGCGGCGAGCACCCGATGGCACGGGATAATCAGTGGCACCGGATTGCGCGCCATCGCGACGCCGACATCCTGCGCGGCCTGCGGCGCGGTCGCGCCCGCGCGCTTGGCGAGTTCGCCGTATGTGACGGTTTCGCCGAAGCCAACCTTTCGCAGCGATTCGTAGATCGCGCGACGGGACGCATCGATGCTCGCGAGATCGAGGTCGATCGCGGTGAAGTCGATCCGCTCGCCGACAAAATAGCGCTTGGCCTGTGCGATTACCGCGGCGATGCCGGGAGGTGGGTTGCCCGGCTTGGCGTTGCCCTTGAATTGTTTTTTTGCGCTTGCGCGATCCGGGTCGGGCAAACGGAATCGCGTTATGACGCCGTCATCGTTCCAGCCGATGCCGGCGATGCCCATCTCGGTGTCGAACAGGTGATAGTGCATGGCGGTCACCGGCGCGCTTGCGCTCGCGCGTCCTACAATATGGGATGGCGCCGCCAAGGCGCCAGCCGCAACCGTTGTACTGATCCTGCCGGTCATGCGCGCTCGACGCGCGCCGCGTAGCAGCCGGCCGCGGCGTAATGGATGTGCAGGTAGGCGGCGCCGGGCACGGCGAGCAGCCGCTCGATCGCGTCTTCGAGACGCGAGCCTTCGACAAGTTCGCGGCCGACCATCATACCGTTGGCATCGAACGCACGCGCGGCGAGCGTCCGCGTGCGCAACTGTTGCGGCACTTCGTCGACCTTGTCGTAGGTCTCTTCGCCCTTGCGTACATAGATCGCGAACCGCATGCGATACGGTGAGTCGACCGGATGATGCTCGTAATTCACCAGGATCAGCTCATCGCCGGGCGCGGAGTCGGTGAGGCTGATGCGGCACGGGTAGGGGCCGTCGGCGGTGCGGCGCACGGCGCCTTGCGCTGCGAGCGCGTCGTCCGGCAGCGCGAATAGGTGGGCGAAATTCTCAGCCGGCAGGCCGGTGATGCGGAAGCTCATGATCGTCCTCCATCCTCTTCTCACACCGATATGGCGGCCGGGCCGCCCGCATCCCACCCGATTTCCGGGATGGGCGCCGAGTTGCTACGATGCCGCCGGGAGGAACGATCATGCGTGGCCTGCGATGTCTCATCGTAGTGCTCGCGGCAGCGTTTTGTCTGCCCGCGCGCGCCGAATACCCCGACAAACCGATCCGCCTGATCGTCCCGCAGGCGGCCGGCAGCGCAACCGACACGCTCGCGCGCATCTTGTCGGCGGAACTCGGAAAGCAACTCGGCCAGCAGATCCTGGTGGACAATCGGCCGGGCGGTGCGCTCACTATCGGCCTCGACCTCACGGCGAAGTCCGAGCCCGACGGCTACACGCTCTGCATGGGTCCGATCGGCGCGCTCGCGATCACGCGCCACATGGTGGCGAAGCTGCCTTACGACATCGAGCGCGATTTTCAGCCGATCGCGCTTGTCGCGCGCGGCCACATGCTGCTGGCGGTGGCGCCGGACGCGCCGTTCCGCACCGTCGCCGAGTTGATCGACTACGCCAAGAAAAATCCCGGTAAGCTCTCCAACGCGTCATCGAGCAACGGCTCGCCCGGCCATGTCGGCGGCGAACTGTTCAAGTTCATGGCCGGGGTGGAGATCGTGCACGTGCCCTATCGCGGCGGCGCGGCGGCGATCAACGACCTGATCGCGGGCCGCGTGCAGCTCATGTTCGAGAGCCTCAATTCGATCGCGCCGTTCGCGCGCGCCGGTACGGTGCGCGCGCTCGCGGTGACCGGCGAGCACCGCTCGCCCGGATTTCCCGATCTGCCGACGGTCGCCGAAGCCGGCGTGCCGGGCTATGCGGCGCCGACCTGGAGTGGCGTGATCGGACCGGCCGGCATCCCGCGCCCGATCGTCGACAAGCTCAACGCGGCGATCAACCGCGCGATCAATACGCCGTCGTTCCAGGAGCGCTTCGCCCTGATCGGGGACGAGCCAGCGGGCGGCACGCCTGAGGAGTTCGCCGAAGTGATCCGCAGCGACTCCGCCAAGTGGCGCGATGTGGTGCAGCGCTCGGGCGCGCGGCTCGATTAGCGCGGCGCGGCGCGCGCCTCAGCTCGCGGCGATCTTGAGCGCGGTGAGGCTCGCGTCTTCCAGGCGGTCCGTGATCGTCTGCGCGGGCGCCGGCTTGCCGAAGCGATAGCCCTGCATCGAATGCACGCCGGCGGCGCGCAGGAAGAGCTGCTGCTCGGCAGTCTCGACGCCTTCCGCCGTCACCTTCATGCCGAGCCCGCGGCCGAGCGAGACGATGGCGTGCACGATCGAGGCGGCGTCGGCCGCGGTCTCGATCGAGAGCACGAACGAGCGATCGATCTTGATCCGGTCGAAGGGGAAGCGGCGCAGATAGTGCAGGCTCGAATAGCCGGTGCCGAAATCGTCGAGCGCGAAGCGCACGCCGCGCGCTTTCAGGCGCAGCATCGCCTTCTCGGCTTCGTCGACGTTGCCGAGGAGCGTCGATTCGGTCAGCTCCAGTTCGAGCCGGTGCGGATCGAAGCGGGTCTCGGCCAGGATGCGCTCGACCACCTCGACGAAATCCTGGCGGCGGAACTGGAGCGGCGAGACGTTCACCGCGACGGTGAGTCCGGTCCAGGCCGCCGCCTCCAGGCAAGCCTTGCGCAGCACCCATTCGCCCAGCGCAATGATCAATTCGCTGCGCTCGGCGATCGGGATGAACACGGAGGGCCCGACGTCGCCGCGGCGCGGATGATGCCAGCGGCAGAGCGCCTCGACGCCGGCCATCTTCTCGCCGCTCGCATTCATGATCGGCTGGTAGGCGACGCTGAGCCCGTTCTCGGCGATCGCGGCGCGCAGGTCGTTCTCGAGCTCCTTGCGCTCGCGCAGGTCCGCGTCCATGTCGGCATCGTAGATGCAGGCGCGGTTGCGGCCCTCGTTCTTGGCGCGATAGAGCGCGACGTCGGCGCGGCGCATGATGTCGGCGGAATCCGCGGAGCGGCGATCGATCAGCGCGATGCCGACGCTCGCGCCGATCACGAGCGTGTGGCTCATGATCGCGTAGGGCGCGCGCAGCGTCTCGATCAGGCGCTCGGCGACGCGTTCCAGCGCGCTCAGCTCGGGTACGTCGGTGGTGATGACGGCGAATTCGTCACCGCCGAGCCGCGCCACCAGGTCGCCGTCGCGCAAGGCGCGGGAAAGGCGCTGCGCCACCGCGCGGATCAGCCCGTCGCCGACATGATGGCCGAGCGTGTCGTTGATATCCTTGAAATGATCGAGGTCGATCGCGAGCACGGCGCCGAGCGTGCCGTCGCGCCCGACGTCCTCGATCACGGATGCGAGCCGCTCGCCGAAATAGGTCCGGTTGGGCAGGCCGGAGAGCGGGTCGTGCAGCGCGAGATGGCGCAGCCGGATTTCGCCTTCCGCGATGGTGGCGGCGGTGCGCCGGATGAAGCGCAGCGCGAGACCGACCAGCACCGCCAGGCCCGCGAGCGCGAACGCGATGAAGGGAAGCACCGTCTTCACGATCAGGCTGCCGGGCCGGTTCGGCGTCCAGGCGAAGGCAACCGCCTCGCCACCGGCGCTCGCGGCAACGAACACGGTGTCGTCCTTGCCGACCGGCTCGGCTGCGATCGTACGCAGGTTCGGCAGATCGAAGCGCTGGCCGATCTCGGCCAGGAGGGCGCCGTCGACGAACTTGACCGCAAGGACGAGCGGGGGCGGACCCTTGGCGGCGTCGTCGGGCAGTGCGGCCGCGATGCCCGCGACGATCGCGGGCCGGGTCATGAACATCTGCAGCCGCTGCGCGCGGCGCGGGCGGCCGAGTCCGGTCACCGCGTCGACGGACGCCTGTGCATATCGTTCGCCATCGTCCGCCAACGCGCGTCCGCGCAGCAGGTCGATGACGCGAGTAAGATCGGGGCGGCCCGGCTCGAACGAGGACGGGTCGGCACTGGCATTGCCGTGCAGCGCATAGGTCAGATGATCGGAGCCATCGAGAACGAAGACGTGCTCATGCGCGAAGAAGGTCGATAGCCGCAAGCCGACGCGATGGTGGACCCAGGCGGGAACAAATTCAGAGCGCAGATGCGCCAGCACGTCGTCGGAGGCGGTGACGTTTTCCAGCTCATGCAGCACGAGCCGGCCGCGGTCGGCGAGCGCGTTGGCGAATTGCTGGCGCTCCTGGACAAGCTCTTCCTGGTCGGCGCGTTGCGCCGAAGAGAACACGGCCACCACGATGCAGACGACCGCGATGGCAACAAGGAACCCGATCGGCAGCGCGCCGATCAGGCGCGGCCTGCCGCCGGCGATCCAGCCGCGGAATCTTGTCAGCCGCGTTGCAGCCTGTGGCCACACGGCGGTCCCCCCGGGTTACCGTTGGTTGGCGACTGCCACATTAGGTCGGAGAACTTGTGAAAGCTTTGCGATGGTATCGGGTGCGGCGGAATATTCCGCTCATGGCGCCGATTCGTGCAGCGTCCCTAACACACGGTAAATAAAGACAGTTCCGAAAAAAAAGACGGCCCGGCGGTCAGTTGCTCTTGACCGAGGGCATGCCGGCGGCCTGCTGGGGGGAGGGCGGCGCGGCCTCGGCAAACGCCTCTTCGGGATCGATGTCGGTCAGGATCGCAGGGGCGAGCTTGCGGCCCAACAGGGTCTTGTAGGTCGGAACCGGGATCGCGGCCTGGGCGG
Source organism: Hyphomicrobiales bacterium (assembly GCA_003140315.1). Taxonomy (GTDB): domain Bacteria; phylum Pseudomonadota; class Alphaproteobacteria; order Rhizobiales; family Xanthobacteraceae; genus PALSA-894. The sequence goes on along the minus strand of PLJS01000301.1, from coordinate 38,046 downwards.
CGCGCAAGGCCCGCGACCAGCTCTCGCGCAGATCGCGGAAATACGGCTCGCTCGGCCCGATGCGGTAATCGAGGTCGGCATCGAACGCGCCGCGCCGGACCACGAGCACGTCGAGCGGCATGCCGACGCCGAGATTGGAGCGCATGGTCGAGTCGACCGAGATGAGCCCGATCTTGAGCGCGGTGTAGAGGTCGATGCTGTAGGTGATCGCGCGATCGAGGACCGGCTTGCCGTATTTGTGCTCGCCGATCTGCAGATAGGGCGTGTCGACCGTGCACTCGATCGAGTTGCCCTCCGGATAGATCATGAATAGCCGCAGCCGATCGCCGGCAATCTCGCCGCCGAACAGGAACGACACGTTGAAACCGGGATCGGCCGCCTCTGGCGCGCGCCCCTCGCTGATGTGCACCTGGCGGATGGCGCGGCCGATGAGCTGCGCGGCCTGGAACATGGTCGGCGCGTTCAGCAGGTTTTCCATCTCGCCGGTTTCGGGGTTCTTGATGCCTTCGTTGAGCGTGCTCACGACCGACTGGCTGACGGAGAGGTTGCCGGATGAGGCAAGCCCCATCACGCGCTCCCCGGGCTTGCCGAAGACGCGCAGCTTGCGGAACACCGAGACGTTGTCGAGGCCCGCATTGGTGCGCGTGTCGGCGAGCATCACCAACCCGTCGCGCAGCAGCATTCCACAGCAATAAGTCATGACGACTCAGACCCCACGCCCGGGAGTTTAGCGGTGCGGGCGACGGCTCCGCAATGCGGCGCAATAGACGAATTGTGCATTGCGCTGGGACAGAGCCATGCCGCTACAGCTTGTAACAGGGAACCGCAGGCGGGCGCTATCTAGCTTTGCACCTGCCGCGCCGCCTGGTCGACGCGGACCTTGACCGCCATGGTTTCGGCGCCCCCGCCATAGCGGCTGCCGCGCACCGGGGCCGCACCCAGATAGTCGAGCCCGATCGCGACGCGCACATGGGCATCGGTCGTGCAGATGCCGTTGGCTGGATCGAACGCGATCCATCCGACCGAAGGCACGTGCGCCTCGGCCCAGGCATGGCCTGCGTCCTGGTCGACCACGCCGTCGGCGCGGCGGAAATAGCCGCCGACATAGCGCGCCGGAACGTCGAGATGGCGCGCCGCCGCGATGAACACGTGGGTGAGGTCCTGGCACACGCCCCGCTTGAGCGCGAAAGCTTCCGCGGCGGTCGTGGTCGCACGGGTCGGGTCGGTGTCGTAGGTCATCTCGTTGTTGATCCGGCCGAGCAGCGCGTGGAGGAGCGCCAGCGTGCCGGTTTCGCGGCTCCTCGTCTCGCGTGCGAAATCGGTGATCGCCTCATCGGCTGTGGTGAGCGGCGTCGGGCGCAGATAGAGGCTCGGCGGAAAGCGCTCGACCGCGCCGCGTATGACGCCGGCGGTATCCTGCACCTCGACCTCGCCTTCGACCGCGACCGAGAGGTCGGCGAACGGTCCCTCGACCGTGAAGGTGTGGGTGATGTTGCCGAAGGCGTCCTCCTGCACGTCGAGGCGGCAATCCTCGGAGACGTCGATGCGCCAGTCGGCGACGAACTGGCCGTCATGGTTGCGCGGTGTGAGGCGCAGCGTCTGGATCACGCCATGGGTCGGCGCGTCGTAGCGGTAGCGGGTCTCATGCGAGATGTGGATACGCATGGCGCTCCCAATCGGCCGCGTCGGATCAGGTTTCCCGCGCGGCGCGGTTTGCTTGAGTCATATTGCGAACGACTCCGGCAAGCCGGCGCAGCAGCATCAGAACCACCCTGAAGTTCATCACGAGGCTCGGCGACACGGCAAGCCCCATTGCGTTGAGCGAGCCGACGGCGAGCGATTTGGTCATCTTGCCAAACCCCGCGGGGGTCGCCTCGAAGCGGCCATTGACCGTCAGGGTATCGAATCCGAACGGATTCTTGAAAATGAAGGACAGCGAGTCGGAGTGCATCGCGACGTCCTCGGTTGCGCCCGTGGCGACCGCAAAGCCGTCGACGATCGAGACGCTGACGGTCTCATTGAGATCGGTGAGGCGGATCGTGACCGGGTGCAACGCGCCGAGCAGCGGCACGCGGCGCAGGAAGCGGATCAGTCCGGCGGAATTGCGCTCGAAAATCCCGGCCTGATAGGCCTCGAATTCGCGCGCGAGTTGATCGAGCGGCACGCTCTCGCTCGGCTTGCGCAACGGCAGTGCGCCGATCTCGGCATAGACGCCGCGATAGCCGGCGCGCGCCGCCCCATCATTATACGGCTCGCCGACGGTCCAGTGATCACGCGGGTAGAGGACCACGGGCTCGGCTCCGGCCGCCGTGATCGCGGCGGCGGCGGCGTCCGGGCGATTGATATGGTCGTTGAGGTAGGAATTCTCCTCGTTGGAGAAATAGACGAAGCTCGCGAATGGCACGACATAGCGCGGCTTGAGTGCCTTGACCTGCGCCGTGATGGTTTCGAGCTTGCGCTTGGCCGCGAGCTCGCGGAAATGCGCATTGGCGCGCCCGCCTTTCCAGGCCGCATAGCTGAACTGGGTCAGCAGCACGTCGAGCGGGCCAGTCAGGCGTGCGATATTGCGTAACTCGCTCTCCTCGCCCTCCGCGCAGTCGTTGAGATTGAGCACAGAGCCTGCACCGTCGGTGACGTGCAGCCACGAATCGTAGAAGTCGCTCACCCCGCAGGTGACGCGCACGGAGCCGATCGATTGCTGGCGCCGGTTGGCCAGTTCGGTGACCGTGAAGCCGCGCGATTCGAGAAATGACTTGATGCGCTTGTCGCGTGTCTTCTGGAACAGCACCGGGATCTTGGCCGCATAGCCGGGCGCGATGTCGGAGAAGAATTTCGGCACGAAATGGTCGGGGTGCTCGTGCGACACCCAGATGTGGGTCACGCCGTCCATGACTTGATCGACGGACAGCGGCGTCTTGATCAGCAGGTCCCAGCCCTGGTTGAACGCCGCGCCGGACAGCCACGGATCGCACAGGATCACGACATCGCCGAGCGCGAGCTTGACGCAGGCATGGTTGATGAAGGTGATCTGCAAAGCTTCGGTTCCATGCACGGCGCCGCGGGCGTCGCTGCATCCTCTATAGAACACGCGGCGGCGACCCGACAAATGCGCCCCGGGTACGTTGCCGCATGGAATCGCTTGAGTTTTTCTGAACTTCCCATACATCGGTCGCGCCATGCTCGACGTTTCCGCTCTGCCGCAAGCCGCGCGATCCGACCGATCCGGCACCCCGCCGCGCCGGACCTTCGCGATCATCTCGCATCCGGATGCCGGCAAGACGACGCTGACCGAGAAGCTCCTGCTGTTCGGCGGCGCGATCCAGATGGCCGGGCAGGTGCGGGCGCGCGGCGACCGCAGGCGCACGCGCTCCGACTGGCTCGACATCGAGCGCGCGCGCGGCATCTCGGTGACCTCGTCGGTCATGACGTTCGAGCATGACGGGATCGTCTTCAACCTGCTCGACACGCCGGGCCATGCCGACTTCAGCGAGGACACGTATCGAACGCTGAGCGCGGTCGACGCCGCCGTGATGGTGATCGACGCAGCGAAGGGAATCGAGAGCCAGACCCGCAAGCTGTTCGAGGTGTGCCGCCTGCGCGATATCCCGATCATCACCTTCATCAACAAGATCGATCGCGAAGGGCACGACCCGCTGGCGCTGCTCGACGAGATCTCGTCGGGCTTGGCGCTGGATCTGACGCTTTTGACGTGGCCGCTCGGCATGGGCGTCGACTTCCGCGGTATCCTCGATGTCGGCGGCCGGAAGCTGCTGCTGCCTGCGAAGGACTTAAAGGATGCGTTCGGGCGCACCGAGCCGGTCGCGAGCATCGAGACGATCAGTCACCCGGCGATCGAGGAGCGCATCGCACAGCCGGCGCTCGAAAGCCTGGCGCTGTGTCTCAGCGATCTGCCCGGCTTCGATGCCAAGGCGTTTCGCGAGGGGCATCTGTCGCCGGTGATCTTTGGCAGCGCGCTGAAGGATTTCGGCGTCGCGGAGCTGCTCGACTGCCTCGCACGCTGGGCGCCGGGGGCGCTGCCGCGGAAAACCACCGGCCGCGTGGTCGAACCGGATGAGAAAGACGTCACGGGCTTCGTCTTCAAGGTCCAGGCCAACATGGACCCGAACCACCGCGACCGCGTCGCATTCGTGCGCCTCTGCTCGGGCCGGTTCCGCCGCGGCATGAAGCTTTTCAACGCGCGCGAGGGTAAGATGATGAATATCGCCGCGCCGATCTTCTTCTTCGCGCAGCAGCGCGAAACCATCGATGAGGCCTTTCCGGGCGACATCATCGGCATCCCCAATCACGGGACGTTGCGGGTCGGCGATACGCTGACCGAAGGCGAAGCGTTGCGGTTTGTCGGGATACCGAATTTCGCTCCCGAAGTGCTGCGCCGCGTCGTGCTGGAAGATGCGATGCGTGCCAAGCAGCTCAATCGTGCGCTCGGCGATCTCGCCGAGGAGGGGGTCGTGCAGATCTTCCGGCCGCGCGATGGAGGATGGCCGGTGCTCGGCGCCGTGGGCGCGCTTCAATTCGATGTTCTGACCTCGCGGCTCGCGCAGGAATACGGCGTCGCGATCCGGCTGGAGAGCGCCCCTTACGAGACGGCTCGTTGGGTCATGAGCGACAAACCCGATGCCGTGGCGCGCTTCTGCGCGTCGAACCGATCGAGCATCGCCGACGACAATGCGTCGGACCTCGTGTTCCTCGCCCGAAATGCCTGGGCGCTGTCGCGTGCGATCGAGGAATGGCCGGATCTGAAGTTCGTCGATGTCAAGGAACGGCACTGACGCCAAAACCTCCGCTCATTCCCGCGCAAGCGGGAATCCAGTTCTCTTCTTTTCCTTGGCCCTGGGTCCCCGCTTTCGCGGGGACGAGCGGAAAACACTGTCACACCAAATACTGCTCGGTGATCTGCATGCCGAGCCGGTTGTTGTCGTCGATGAACTCGTTGATGAACTCGTGCAGGCCGTCGCGGAAAACCTCATCCATGCGGCTGTTCTGCAGCCGCGTGCTGACTTGGCGCGCGTGACGCTGCGCCGGCCCCTGGCGGCCATAGATGCGTGCGATGTTGTCGAGATGCTCGACCAGATGCACGTAGCAGCTCGCGAGCGAACGCGGCATCTGCTCGTTGAGCATCAGCAGGTCGGCGACGAGCCAGGGTTTCAGGCTTTCGCGATAGACCCAGTGATAGGACGTGAGCGCCGAGACCGAGCGCAGGATCGCGGCCCACTGGAAATAGTCGAGCGGCCCGCCGACGTGCTCCTGCGGCGGCAGCAGCAGGTGATACTTCACGTCGAGGATGCGCGCGGTGTTGTCGGCGCGCTCGATGAACACGCCGAGGCGTGAGAACCAATAGGCGTCGTTGCGCAGCATGGTGCGGTAGGCCGAGCCGTCGAAGCGCAGCGAGGATTCCTGCACCCAGCGCAGGAACTGGCTGAGCTGTTCGCGCGAGGCGGGCCCCGAGCCGAATTTCTGCAACTCGAGCCAGGTGCCGTTGATCGCATCCCACATTTCCATGGTGAGCGCGGTGCGTACGCCGCGCGCGTTCGCGCGCGCGACCTCGAAGCAGGAGCGGATCGAGGAGGGATTGTCGGGCGAAAAGGCGAGGAAGTCGGTGACGGTCTGCTCGTTCGCCTCCTCATAGGCGGCAAAGAAGCCGCTCGAGCAGCCGGCGGTCGAGACCGCGGTTTCCCATTCGTTGGTCGATGGACCGTGCGCGGTCGGTACCGCGGCAAGCCGCTGCGTCGCGTCGAGGATGCGCGCGAGATATTCGGCGCGTTCCACATAACGCGCGAGCCAGTAGAGATTATCGGCGGTACGGGAGAGCATCAGACTCACACTATCCGTCCAGCACCCAGGTGTCTTTCGTGCCGCCGCCCTGGCTCGAATTCACCACCAGCGAGCCCGCCTTCAGGGCGACTCGGGTCAATCCGCCGGGCACGATGCGGATGCGGTCGCGCCCGGTGAGTACGAATGGGCGCAGGTCGACGTGGCGCGGAGCCAGGCCCTCCTCGACCAGCGTCGGGACGGTCGAGAGCGCGAGCGTCGGCTGCGCGATGAAGCCGCGCGGATCGCGCTTCAATTTCTCGCGGAACGCTTCGAGCGTCGCCTTGTCGGCCTTCGGCCCGATCAGCATGCCGTAGCCGCCTGAGCCGTGCACCTCCTTCACGACGAGGTCGGCGAGATTGTCGAGCACGTAGGAGAGATGCTCGGACTCGCGGCAGCGCCAGGTCGGCACGTTCTTCAGGATCGGCTCCTCGCCGAGATAGAACTTCACGATCTCCGGCATGTAGCTGTAGACCGCCTTGTCGTCGGCGACGCCGGTGCCGACCGCGTTCGCCAGCGTCACGTTGCCGGCCATGTAGGCCGACATGATCCCGGGCACGCCGAGCGCGGAATCAGGGCGAAACGACAGCGGATCGAGGAAGTCGTCGTCGATACGGCGATAGATCACGTCGACGCGCTTCAAGCCCGTCGTCGTGCGCATATAGACGATCTCGCCCTTGACGATGAGGTCGCGGCCCTCGACCAGCTCGATGCCGAGCTTGTCGGCCAGGAACGAGTGCTCGTAATAGGCCGAGTTGTAGATGCCTGGCGTGAGCAGCACGACGGTTGGCTCGGCCGCTGCTGTGACCGGCGCGACCGAGCGCAGCGTCGCCAGCAATTCATCCGGATAGTTCTCCACCGGCGCCACGCGGTGGCGCGCGAACAGGTCGGGGAACAGCCGCAGCATGATCTCGCGGTTCTCCAGCATGTAGGAGACGCCGGAGGGCGTGCGCGCATTGTCTTCCAGCACGTAGAAGGTGTCGGCGTCGACGCGCACGATATCGATGCCGGCGATGAACACGTAGATGTCGTGTGGCACGCGCTGGCCGTTCATCTCGGGCCGGAACACCGGGTTCTGGAAGACGAGGTCCTCCGGCACCACACCGGCGCGCAGCACCTCGCGCTTGGTATAGACGTCCTTGATGTAGAGATTGATCGCCTTGGTGCGCTGTTCGAGGCCGCGTTTGACCGTGTCCCATTCATTCGCCGCCAGCACGCGCGGGATCACGTCGAACGGGATCAGCCGCTCGGTGGAATCCGACTCGCCATAGACCGCGAAGGTGATGCCGATGCGGCGGAACAGCAGTTCAGCCTCGCGCCGGCGCTGCTGCAGGACGTCGGGAGGAACCTCGCCGAGCCACGCGGCGAGCTCATGGTACGCCGGCCGCGTCACGCCGTCCGTGCCGTTCATCTCGTCGAACGCGACTGTCATCGACGCCAGTCCCCCGGGGCGGCGGGCGCAAGGCCCAGGTCCTGGCCCAAACCCTTCCCGCCACAAGCTTAGTTGCAAGCCCCGCGCCATGGGAAGTCAACGCCATGACAGCCGAACAGCCGAACTTCTGCCCAGCGTTTGGGCGGAGTGATCAAACGGCGGGCGGTATCATTTGGTTCCCCTCGGGAGGAACTTAACGCTGGCAGGGGGGATTGTCCCGTGAGGCTTTGGCCTTATTGCGGCCCGCCCGGGCCGGCGCACGGGAGGCGACACATGATGCACTCCAAACTGCCGATCGCATTGGTCGTGGAGGACGAAGCCGCCGTGCGCGACGTCGCGGTGGTGTTGTTCGAAGAAAGCCAGATGTGCGTGATGGCGTGCGACAATGCCGAGAAGGCGTTCGCCACGCTCTGTGAGCACGGCAACGAAACGGCTGTCCTGTTCGCGGATATCCGCCTTGCCGGCCTGATGGATGGCGTCGACCTCGCGCACCGCGTCAAGCGCATGTGGCCGCATGTCAGGATCATCCTGACGTCCGGATATGCCGGCAGCCGTTCCGACCTGCCCGACGATGTCGTCTACATGCCGAAGCCCTGGCTGGCCCTCGACGTTTTGATGCAGGCCGAGCGCGCCGCTGTCGCGATGCATGCGCGCTGAGGCGCGGCGGCAGGCGCGATCGACCTGCTCGGCGCAACGATGCGCCCTCAGGTCCACAGCTCGCGATCGAGAAACAGCTCGGACATGTCGACCTTGAACACCTGAGCGATGCGCTCAAGGCTCGCGAGCGTCGGGTTGGCCTTGCCGAGCTCGATCGCGCTGACGAGCGCCTGCGTGACGCCGGCTACTTCCGCGAGCAGGTTCTGCGACAGGCGACGCGTCGCCCGGAGCACGCGCAGATTATGCGCGAGCGCCTTCCGCACCGAATGCCCATTGTGGTTTGGCATCCGGCACGATTGGCCGAGTGGCCGTATAGGCGCCACTCTTCAGAAGATGTAATTGATATGATATATCATGTAAACGCGAGCATCGGAAGACAGTCGATTGAGCAACGAAATCATTTCGCGGAAAGGTCGAGCCGGCCAGCGCCGCGCTTGCGCCGAAGACATCGCGATCGCGCAGCGGCTGCGCGCTTTGCGGCTGGAACGCGGATTGTCGCAAAACGCGATCGCGCGCCAAACCGGCGTGAGCTTCCAGCAATTCCAGAAATACGAGAAAGGCGACAACCGCATTTCGGCCGGGCGGCTGCAGCGCATCGCCGATGCGCTCAACATTCTGATCACGGCGTTCTACGGCACGAACAGCAAGCGCAGCGAGGAACACGAGCAGAGCTTCGTCTATCTGCGCACGCGCGGAGCCATGCGGCTGGTGCGTGCCTATGCGGGCATTTCCGGGCGCGCGTCGCGGGTTGCGTTGCTGGCGCTCGCCGAGGCGCTGGCGCAGCGGGGCGGCTGATCGCTTCGCGGCCGTAGTCGTACTTAGGGATTGTGCGGATGTCCGGACCGGCCGTAGCCGGTAGAATTCCGTACTATGCACCTGAACATCACCTTGGACTGCGACACCACGTTTTCCGCCGCGTTGGAGGGTCGCGCGCTGCCATTCGCGCTCGCGCCTCAATCCGGGTATCGCGCGCAGCCTTTGCCGCTGGCGACTTTCATGGCGCATCTGGTCGCGATGCGTGTGGCCGCGACGACGCGCCGTCATCCTGGGACGCCGAGCAACGCCTATCTGCCGGCCGTGCGCCCGCGCGCATTGCTGCTCAATCACTTGGCCTGATCACACGGCCTGATCACACAGCATCGGTCTTTCCTTTACGCTTCGGCATGCTAGCGTCGCCCCCGTCAATTGAGGGGACATCATGCTGGGGGCTGTCAGGGGCGCGCTTGCGCGCGTCATCGCAATAGCGAGTCTTGCCGCGGCGGCGGCGTTTCCGACCGCCGGCTTCGGTGCGTCGCTGAGCGCCGCATGGATCGCATGCGGGAAGAGCGACGCGGCGCCGGATGCGCAGATCAAAGCGTGCACGACGTTCATCAACAGCGGCGAGGGAAGCCGGGGCAAGCGCGCCAGCGCGCATGAGAATCGCGGCAACGCATATGAGCGAGGGGGCGATTTCGTCCACGCGCTTGCCGACTACAACGCCGCGATCTGGCTCAATCCGCGCGCCGCCGAACCTCACAACGATCGCGGCGGCTTGTATTTCAAGCGCGGCGACCTCGACCAGGCACTCGCCGACTACGACAAGTCGATCCGGCTCAATCCCCGCTATGCCTATCCCCTCAACGGTCGCGCCAACGTGCACCTCACGCGCGGCGATCAAGCTTCTTGCGTTTCCGGATGCGCACAACGGTCTCGGGATCGCCTATAGCCAGCTCGGCGACGCCGAGCGCGCGCGCGCCGAATTCGACGAGGCGATCCGCATCGATGCCGGCTACGCGCCGGCCTACAACAGTCGCGGAGGCCTGTCCTTCACCGCCAAGGAATACGACCGCGCCATCGCCGACTACGACGAGGCGATCCGGCTCGATCCAAATTACACGATCGCCTATCACAATCGGGGCCTAGCCTACGCGGCCAAGGAGGATTACGACCACGCTATCGCGGACTACAGCGATGCGATCCGTCTCGATCCGCTCTATGCCGTCGCCTTCGATAACCGCGGCGACGCCTACCGCGCCAAGCAGGACCATGAGCACGCGATCGCGGATTACAGCGAGGCCATCCGGATCCGTCCGGATTATGCGGTCGCCTACAACGATCGCGGCGAAATCTATCGCGAACAGGGCGACGGCGAGCATGCGCTCGCCGACTTGAACGAGGCGATTCGCATCGATCCGGCGCTCGCCCGCGCCTACAATAATCGCGGCAACCTCTATCTCGGCAATGGCGACTATGAGCATGCGCTCGCCCACTTGAACGAGGCGATCCGCATCGATCCGGCGTTCGCCAGCGCCTACGACAATCGCGGCACCGTCTACCTCAACGTCGGCGACTACACCCACGCGCTCGCCGATCTCGATGAGGCGATCCGGCTCGACCCCAATCAAGGCTGGTCTGGCGTGCGCGGCCTGGTGCATTTCTACGCGGCTAATTATGGCGCCTCGGCTGCCGACCTGTCGGCTGTATTGCCGACGACGGGCGATCCGGCCCGTGTCATGTTGTGGCGTTATCTCGCACGCGCGCACTCGGCCGGAGCGGAAGCCGGCCCGGAGCTGGAGGCGAATGCGAAGAACCTCAAGCCGGCGGACTGGCCTTACGCGCTAGTCGAAATGTTCCTCGGAAGCCGCACGCCGGATGCCGCGCTCGCGGCGGCCACGAATCCGAGTCAAGTCTGCGAGGCACGCTTCTATGCCGGCGAATGGCGGCTGCTCCATGGGGACCGCGCCGCGGCCACGGATGACTTCAAGACAGCGGTCGACACCTGCCCGAAGACCTTCGTCGAACGCGCCGGCGCCGAGGCGGAATTGAAGCGACTCGCGCCGTGACGGACGTGAGGGCGGCCGCACGCGGCCTCAGCCAAGGATGACGAGGATGTCCGCATCCGGCTCGCGCGCGTGGAGCCGTTCCACGTCCGCGCTGCGGCGCTCCAGCGCGAGCCGCTGATTGACGTAGCCCTTGTCGGTGATCTCGTTTCCATCGATCGAGGGCGCGTCGGGCAGGAGAATGACGCGCGCGATGCGCTCGGACGATCCCGGATGCGCGGCGTTCCATTGCGCCATGCTGCGGCGGATGTGCTCGCGCACGACCGGATGGCGCGCGAGCTCCGGAAGCGCAGTCGGCGCCGATTCCTTCATGGCATTTGCTCCGATCAGCTTTTGGCAACCAGCCGCATTGAGCCAGCACAGCAGCGCGACGAACTCGCGGTCGGCGCCCGCGACGATCGCGTCCTGGAGCACCGGCGAGGCGGCCGCGAGCGCGCCGATGCGCAAGGTGCCGACATTCACCCAGGTGCCGGTCAAGAGCTTGAAGTCCTCCGCGAGGCGGCCGTCGAACACGATGCCCTTTGCGGGGTCCGCGCTATCCGCGAAGCGCACCGCATCGCCGGGCTTGTAGAAGCCGTCCGCGTCGAACGACGCCGCGGTGAGGTCGTCGCGCTTCCAATAGCCGGGCGTGATGTTCGGCCCGCGCACGCGGATTTCGAGCTTGTCGCCGCTCGGGACGAGCTTCATCTCGACGCCCGGCGCCGGCAGGCCGACATTGCCGGCGCGGTCGAGCAGGAAGTGAGCGGCGGTCGCGAGCGGCGCGGTCTCGGTCGTGCCCCACGAGGACGACATCGGTACGCGGTGGCCGGTCGCGCGCACCGATGCAGCTTCGAGCCGCGTCCACAGATCCTGCGGCAGCGCGGCGCCGGCATAGAAGATGAGCCGCAACTCGCCGAAGAAGGCGCGCGCGAAAGCCTCGTCGCGTTCCAGATGCGGCAGCAGCGCCGCGTAGCCGGCGGGCACGTTGAAATAGACCGTCGGCGAGATTTCGCTCAAGTTGCGCACGGTCTCCGCCACCATGCTCGGCAGCGGGCGGCCGCCGTCGATATAGAGCGTGCCAGCATTGCGCAGCACCATGTTGAAGTTGTGATTGCCGCCGAAGGTGTGATTCCAGGGCAGCCAGTCGACCAGCGTCAGCGGCTGCTCGGCGAGGAACGGCCAGAGCTGCAGCGCCTGCTGCTGGTTCGCGGTCAGCATGCCGTGGGTGTTGATCACGCCCTTGGGCAGGCCGGTCGAGCCGGAGGTAAACAGAATTTTCGCGACGGTGTCGGGCGTGATCGCGGCTGCGGCCCGGTCAACTGCCGCACTCACATGCGTGCGCGCGAGGTCGTCGAACGACGTCGCGTCGAGGTTTGCGCCATCGCGGCTCGCTGCGAACTCCACGCCCGCCAGATCGAGCGCGGCGAGGGCCTTGGCGAAGGGCGCGGTGTCGGCGACGTAGACGAGGCCCGGGGTGAGCAGTTCGGCGATGTGCTTGAGCTTGGCGAAATCCTGGCTCTGCAGCGAATAGGCGACCGAAACCGGCGCGACCGGCACGCCCGCCGTATAGCCCGCGAGCATCAACAGCGCGTGGTCGATCGCGTTGCCCGATAGGATCATGACCGGCCGCTGCGGCGAAAGCCCGCGCTCGATCAGGTTGGCTGCGAGCGCGTCGACGGTTGCGCGCGCTTGCACGTAGGTGAGCCTGCGCCAGCCGTCACCTTGGCGCTCGGCGAGGAACACGCGGTCCGGATGCGCCTTCGCCGCTGAGCGGAACAGCCGTGCAAGGCTCGGCTCATAGGCGCCGAGCGGCGTGCCGCAGGTGAGCAGGATCGTTCCGTCCGCGTCGGTCGTGCGCGTCACGCGCGCCGGAGCGAAGGCGATCGGCCGATGCGGGGCCTGCGCGGCCCCGGTCTGTTCGTTCATCGGGCATCTTCCTCTGGCGGATTCTTGGTGCATTATACCGCGCCATCGTCAAAGGACACGCCATGAGCGCCCCGAATGTCGTCACCGCCGCCATCCTCGTCATCGGCGACGAGATCCTGTCCGGGCGCACCAAGGACAAGAACATCGGCTACATCGCCGAGTACCTCACCAATATCGGCATCGACCTGAAGGAAGTGCGGGTCGTGCCGGACGAGGAAGATGAGATCGTCGCGGCGCTCAACGCGTTGCGTGTGCGCTACGACTACGTGTTCACGACCGGCGGCATTGGGCCGACGCATGACGACATCACGGCGGATTCGATCGCCAAGGCCTTCGGCGTTTCGATCGACGTCGATCCGCGAGCGGTCAAGATCATGATGGAACGCTTCGCGGCGCGTGGCGTCGAAATGAACGAGGCGCGGCTGCGCATGGCGCGCATCCCGGCCGGCGCCGATCTGGTCGAGAACAAGCAGTCCGGCGCGCCGGGGTTCCGGATTGGCAATGTGATCGTGATGGCGGGCGTGCCGTCGATCATGCAGGCGATGCTCGACGCGGCGGCGCCGATGCTGAAAACCGGCGTGAAGATGATCTCCGAGACGATCAAGGGCGACGTGCGCGAAGGCGACATCGGGACCGAGCTCGGTCTGATCGCCAAGGCGCATCCGAACGTGTCGATCGGCAGCTATCCGTTCTTCGACGAGAAGAGCGGGCCGAATACCAATCTCGTGATCCGCTCGCGCGACGCCGCGCACCTTGCGGCCGCGCGGGCGGATGTCGAGGCGATGCTCGTGCGCGTGCGTGCCGCAACGGCGGCATGACCTGGGTCTTTCGGCCGTCACGCCGCGTGATTACGTCATCCGCATCGAAGCACGGACAGGAGAGACATCATGGCGACCATCAAGCGCAACGCGTCGGCGCACTGGAGCGGAACCGGCAAGGAAGGCAAAGGCGCTATCACCACGCAGAGCGGCGTGCTGAGCGATACGCCGTACTCGTTCTCGCGACGCTTCGGCGACGAGAAGGGGACCAATCCCGAGGAGCTGATCGCGGCCGCGCACGCGAGCTGCTTCACGATGGCGCTCGCCTTTCAGCTCAGCGGTGCCGGCAAGCCGCCCGAGAGCCTCGACACCAAGGCCGACGTGTCGCTTGAACAGGTGGAAGGCGGCTGGAAGATCGCGGCCGTCGCACTGACGCTGAAGGCCAAGGTGGCGGGCCTGTCGAAGGACGAATTCATGAAGCTCGCCGAAACCGCGAAGGCGAACTGTCCGGTATCGAAAGTGCTCAACGCCAAGATTACGCTCGACGCGACGCTGGAGTGAGACCGGCCCGACCGGGTTTCATCTTTGACTTGCATGCGTGTCAGTTATACGTTGCGCGTGGAGTCTTCCATGCCGCAATTGCTGTCGGTCCAGATTTTGCGCGCGGCCGCCGCGTTCGCAGTCGTCATTTGCCATGTCGGAATCACGCTCAACTATTGGGGCAAAGCCGACTTGCAGTGGCCTTTGGTCGGCGCCGCTGGCGTCGATCTGTTCTTCGTGATTTCCGGCTTCATCATGGTCGCGCTTTCGTGGGATTCGTTCGCGCAAGCAGGCGAGCCCATAAAGTTCTTCGTGCGGCGCTTGGTTCGAATCGTTCCGCTCTACTGGCTGCTCACGACGATCTACGTCGTTGGAGGCAAATACGACATCTGGCGGGCAGTCGGCTCTTATTTGTTCGTCTGGACCGGCGAGCAGCAGCCCGTGGTCGGGGTCGGCTGGAGTTTGAACTTCGAGATGTTCTTCTATGTTATTTTCGCCGCCTGCATGATGATGCCGCGCGCTGTCGCGCTCGTGTCCCTGTCGGCGGCGCTGATCGCCGTGACGCTGGTGAGACTGCCGTTCTACAGCGATCCCATCGTTCTTGAATTCTTGTTCGGCGTGTTCGTCGCCATCGCCTATCGGCGCGGTGTCCGGTTGATCCCGATTGCGCGGGTGTTGCTGGTGATGGTCGGCGTTGCGGCGATCATCTACTGGTCCGACAGCGTCCATGATGGGTTCAGGTGGGGTGTTCCGGCAGCGCTCATCGTCGCGGGCGCCGTATTGGGCTCTCCGATCGAACGGCGTACCCCGATCGTCATGGCGCTCGTCGCCGTCGGCGATGCCTCATATGCGCTCTATTTGATCCACGTCCCGATCGTGCGCGTCATCGCGGATGTCATGCGGAGCGCCGGACTGGACCTCGTCCGAATCCAGCCGATCTATTTCGTTATCGCCACGGCAGCCGCGATCGGCGCCGCGCTCCTGGTATACAGGTTCGTCGAGTTGCCGCTACTGGCCCTGCTGAAGTCGAGAACGTCCCAGCGCCGGCCCGCGGCCGCAGAGATCGGAGTCGCGGCGGCGCTCAATTCTTCCCATACGCCTTCATGAAGGCGCGGACCGCGATGCCGACCACGCGGTCGATGCGCTCCTGCGGGGGAGGGGGCGCGAAGTTGAACAGCACCGGCTTGAATGTGGCGGCGAGGCACGACTCGAGGAACTGGCCCGCCACGATATCGCAATCCGCAACGTCGATCGCGAGCACGCCGGCCTCGACCTGCGAGCGCAGATAGGCTGACAGCTTGGCGATCCCGACCGCGGGGCCGCTCTCGTAGAACTGCCTGCCGACCTCCGGCATGCGATCCGCGATCGCGATCACGGTGCGGATCGGCGAGGTCGAGCGATAACAGAGGTAATGCGCGAAAGCGCTGCCGAGCTTGCCCAGCGCCGCCGCGACATCGTGGTCGGCGGGATCGAGCGCGAACACGCGTTCGGCCTGGAAGTGGCACTGCTGCTCGGCGATCGCCTCGAACAGCTCTTCCTTGTTCTTGAAGTAGACGTAGAGGGTGCCCTTGGAGACGCCGGCCTTGCGGGCGATTTCGCCCATGCTGGCGGCGTCGAAGCCGTGGGCCAGAAACACCGTGCGCGCGCCCTCGATGATCTGGCGCCGCTTGGCACTGTCCGCCTCGGGCGGCAGTTCCATGGTCAAAACGTCTGACATGTCCTGATCCTATCGGCCCTCCGTGCACTTTACGTCAGGGAACCGACGTCCTTCTTCAAATTTCGCTGACCGAACGGTTCGGTCAACTTGACATACGGGTTCCGGGGCTGTATGTCAAGAACCGAAATGACCGAACCGTTCGGTCAATATAATGAGTTTTCAGCGAGTTGGAACTGGGAAGGGACTTCATCATGTTTCGGGGTCGCGACGATCAGCACTCGGCCGGTGGGTTGACCGACGGAACGGGACGGCCGGCTTGGCAGAAAAGAGGGGCGGATTCCCCCGCCGACCCCGCACCGGCCGCTAAAGAGCCGGACACCGCCAAGCCAGCCGGGCCCACCGTGCAGGCGCCGAAGGCCGCCACAGCCGCGCCGGCCAAGCCGCAACGGCGGCTCAACCGCAAGGCGCTGGTTGCGGCCGCACTGATCGCGGTGCTGGCCGGCGGCGGCTGGTACGGCCATTACTGGTGGACCGCCGGGCGCTATCTGGTCTCGACCGACGACGCCTATGTGGGCACGAAGAACACGACGCTGTCCGCGAAGGTCTCGGACTACGTGTCGTTCGTGCTGATCGACGACAACGCGCCGGTGCATGCGGGCGACGTGATCGCCAAGATCGACGACGGCGACTACACGCTCGCGGTCGATAGCGCGCGCAACAAGGCCGCGACCCAGCAGGCGACGATCGAGCGCATCGGCAAGCAGATCGACGCGCAGCAGGCCGCGATCGACCAGGCCAAGGCGCAGCTCGCCTCCACGCAGGCCGGCGCGACGCGGGCCGATCTCGAGCTCGCGCGCCAGCAGTCGCTTGCGTCGCGCGACTTCGCCAGCAAGCAGGCACTCGAGACCGCGCAGGCGAACAAGCTGCAGGCGGTCGCCGCCGTGCAGGGCGCTCAGGCCGCGGTCGAGGCCGCGGAATCCAATGTCGACGTGCTCAAGGCGCAACGGGAAGAGGCCGCGCGCACGCTGAAGGAGCTGAACACGGCGCTCGCCAAGGCGGAGCGCGATCTCTCCTTCACGGTGATCAAGGCGCCGATGGACGGCGTGATCGGCAACCGCGCGATGCAAGTCGGCGACTACGTGCAGCCCGGGCAGCGGCTCGCGAGCCTGGTGCCGCTTGACGCGGTCTATATCGATGCGAACTTCAAGGAGACGCAGCTTGCCAAGCTCTAGCCCGGCCAGCCGGTGACGATCGCCGTTGACGCGCTCGGCAGCGCCAAGATCGAGGGTACCGTGGTGAGCGTGGCGCCGGCCTCGGGCTCGGTGTTCTCGCTGCTGCCGCCCGACAACGCGACCGGCAACTTCACCAAGATCGTGCAGCGCGTGCCGGTGCGCACCAAGGTGCCGGACGAACTGATCGCCAAGGGCGTGCTGCGCCCCGGCATGTCGGTGGTCGTCAGCGTCGACACCAAGCCCGGCGCGGTCGCGAGCATGCCGGTGCGGACCGCCTCGCGCCTCAACGGCATCCGGTAAAGGCGGCGAGCCATGGCCAGCGCGGACGCGACCGCAGGAGCAATGCCGGCCCAGAGCCCGGCCGACGCGGATCGCATCGACCCGCGCCGGCTGCTGACGTTCTTCTTCATGGTGTTCGGGATGTTCATGGCGATCCTGGACATCCAGATCGTCTCGGCCTCGCTCACCGAGATCCAGGCCGGGCTGTCGGCCTCATCGGATGAAATCGCCTGGGTACAGACCGCCTATCTCATCGCCGAAGTGGTGATGATCCCGCTTTCGGGCTTCCTGTCGCGCGCGCTCGGCACGCGCATGCTGTTCGGCATCTCCGCGGCCGGCTTTACGGCCGCCAGCCGATGTGCGGGTTCTCGACCTCGATCAACGAGATGATCTTCTGGCGCGCCGTGCAGGGCTTCATCGGCGGTGGCATGATCCCGACCGTGTTCGCGACCGCGTTCACGATCTTCCCGCGCTCCAAGATCGGCATCATCTCGCCAATGATCGGGCTGGTCGCAACACTCGCGCCGACGATCGGCCCGACGGTCGGCGGCTATCTCACCGACGCGCTCTCCTGGCACTGTCGTGCCCGGCATCGGCGTGACGATCGCGGCCTTCGCGCTGATCGACTTCGACAAGCCGGACTACAAGCTGCTCGATCATTTCGACTGGGTCGGGCTCCTCTCGATGGCGGGCTTCCTCGGCGCGCTCGAATATGAGCTCGAAGAAGGTCCGCGCAACGACTGGCTCGCGGACGACACGATCCTGCTGTTCGCCTGGGTGTCGGGGCTCTCGGCGCTGTTGTTCTTCTATCGCGCCTTCACGGCGCGCCAGCCGATCGTCGATCTCACCGCCTTCAGCGATCGCAACTTCGCGCTCGGCAGCGTGTTCTCGTTCGTGCTCGGCATCGGGCTCTACGGGCTGACGCTCGTCTATCCGCTCTACCTTGCGCAGATCCGCGGCTATGACGCGCTGATGATCGGCGAGACCATGTTCGTGTCCGGGCTCGCGATGTTCCTGACCGCGCCGATCGCCGGCCGGATGACCGGCAAGGTCGACCCGCGTCTGATGCTCACCGCCGGCTTCCTCTTCTTTGCGGCGGGAACCTCGTGGATGACGTCGCTGACGCGCGACTGGGATTTCTGGGAGCTGTTGTGGCCGCAGATCTTCCGCGGCGTCGGGCTGATGCTCGCGATGGTGCCGATCAACAATGTCGCGCTCGGCACGCTGGCGCCCGAGCGCGTGAAGAACGCCTCCGGCCTCTACAATCTGATGCGCAATCTCGGCGGCGCCGTCGGGCTGGCCGGCATCTACACCTTCCTCAACGACCGCACCGACCTACACATCGCGCGGCTGCACGAGAACTTCACCTTCGCGCATGGACCCGCCGTGGAAGCACTCAACAACATGGCGGCGCGGTTTGGAAACGGCGCGGAGGCGCAGGCCATGGCGCTGAAGCAGATGACGGCGCTCGTGCACCGCCAGGGCGCCGTGATGGCGTTTGCCGACGTGTTCCTCGCCACGACGGCGCTGTTCGTTGTGCTCGCCGTGCTCGCCGTGCTGGTGAAGAAGCCCGCCGCGCCGGCGGGCGGGGGGCATTGAGGACGTCGTTCACGTGGCTCAAGCCGTGCAGAGATTCGTGACGCCGATCTTTTGAAACAGGTGCGGCGCGGCGACCGCGCTGTCAGGGTATGCCCCGAGCCGAGCGCGGAAGTCCGGATGCGCGAACGCCGCTCGGAAATGTTCGGTCGATTCCCAAATCGCATAATTGAGGAACGTGGTGCTTTGCCCGACGGCCCGGTGCAGTTGCGTCGAGATGTAGCCCGGCTGCTGCTTCATCCAGTTTGCGTCGGCTTCCCAGGCTTTCAGCAGGGCGTCGACGTCTTTCGCGT
The DNA here is from genome assembly GCA_003140315.1 of Hyphomicrobiales bacterium. Taxonomy (GTDB): domain Bacteria; phylum Pseudomonadota; class Alphaproteobacteria; order Rhizobiales; family Xanthobacteraceae; genus PALSA-894. The sequence goes on along the minus strand of PLJS01000301.1, from coordinate 19,049 downwards.
CGACCGTGAAGACGTTTACCAGAACGACCGGCGATGCCGGGATCGACATCTGGCGCTGGATCGGGAAGGCGGGATCGAGCGGCTTCAATTGCAGCATGGTCTTGCTCCGTGATTGACGAATTGACAACATATTTTCATTCTGCGTCCAGATCGCATATCGACAACATGTTGTCAATTTGGGAAACACACGATGGCGGCTGCGACACATACGCCCGGCGGGGCGGCGCTCACTGGGCTGATCCTGGAGATCTTCCGGCTCAACGGCCGCCTGCTGGTCGAGGGTGACCGGCTGGTCGCCGGTCTTCTGCTCACCAGCGCCCGCTGGCAGGTGCTCGGAGCCATTGCGTATGCGGAGCAGCCTCAACCTGTCGCGTGGCTTGCGCGCAGCATGGGGCTGAATCGCCAGGGCGTGCAGAGGATCGTGAACGAAATGAAGGACGAGGGGCTCGTCGCGTTCGAGGCCAACCCGCACCATCGGCGGGCTCAGCTCGTCGTCCTGAGCAAGACGGGACGGGATAGGTTCGCGGCGGTCGAGCGGCTGCAAGCGCCGTGGGTCAATCGCCTCGCCAAAGGCATCGCGGCGCAGGAGATCGAGGCGGCGCGGCGCACGGTTTCGACGGTCCGCGAGCGACTCGGACAGGAATAGCGCGCGATGCGGGAGGTCTAATCACTAGCCAGGTTGCAGCCGTATCATCAGCCGAAATCAGGATTGTTGAATATCGCGCCCAGCCGCTTCGATTTCAGCCGCGACATCGGCTAAGACTGTGCGGCGAACGACCGGGCAGGGGGAACGAATGGCCGAGAGCGAGGCACAGGCGGCGCAGGCGCAGGCACAGGCTCGGAAGGCGTTCCCGGTCTCGTGGGACCAGTTCCACCGTGACGCGCGCGCGCTGACATGGCGGCTCTCCGGGGTCGGGCCGTTCGAGGCGATCGTCTGCGTGACGCGCGGCGGCCTGGTGCCGGCCGCGATCGTGGCGCGCGAACTGGAAATCCGCCTGATCGAGACGGTGTGTGTCGCGAGCTATCACGACTACAAGACGCAAGGAGCGGCGAGCGTGCTCAAGGGCGTGGCGCCTTCGATCGTGGCGCTCGCCGGAGGCGAGGGGAAGGGCGTGCTGATCGTCGACGATCTGGTCGACACCGGCAAGACCGCGCGCATCGTGCGCGACATCCTGCCGAAAGCTCATTTCGCCACGGTCTACGCCAAGCCGATGGGCCGGCCGATGGTCGACACCTTCATCACCGAGGTGTCGCAGGACACCTGGATCTACTTTCCCTGGGACATGGGGCTCGCGTTCCAGCCGCCGATCCGCGATGGAGCGGGGTGAACATGCACCTCAAAGCCAACGGCATCAACGTCAACTACGCAATCGACGGCGCGGAAGGCCCATGGCTCGTGTTCTCGAACTCGTTCGCGACCGACCTTACGATGTGGGACGAGCAGGCGCGCGCGCTGTCGTCATCCTTTCGTGTGCTGCGCTACGACCAGCGCGGCCACGGCAAGACCGAGGCCACGCCCGGCCGCTACAAGTTCGATCTCCTGATCGCGGACGCGCTCGCGCTGATGGACGCGCTTGGCATCGCGCGCGCGTATTTTGCCGGCCTCTCGATGGGCGGCGCGACCGCGCTCGGGATCGCACAGCGCCATCCCGACCGCATCGAGCGCGCGATCGTCTGCGACTCCGGTTGCGCCTCGAGCCCGCAGAGCGCGGCGCAATGGGAGGAGCGCATCGTGCTTGTGCAGAAAGACGGCATGGCGCCGCTGGTGGAGCCGACCGTTGCGCGCTGGTTTCCGCCCGACGTGGTCGCCGAGAACCCGCCCTATGTCGATCGCGTGCGCGCGATGATCCGCTCGACGCCGGTCGCCGGCTTCATCGGTTGCGCGGCCGCGCTCGCCGACCATGATTTCCGCTCGGGCGTTGCGCGCACGAAACCGCCGGTCCTGTTCATCGCCGGCGAGAAGGATGCCGGTGGCGCGGTCGCCACCGCCATGAAGGCGATGCACATGGAGCTCGCCGGATCGGAATATGTCGAGCTCGCGGGCGCCGGGCACATCTCCAACCTCGACGACCCGGACGGATTCACGCAGGCGGTGCTCGCGTTCCTTGCGGCGTGAACCATCGGCTCAGAACATGTTGAATGTCGTCTTGATGGTCCAGCCGAGCGCGGAGAATTCCGGTCCCAATTGATGCAGCACGCGCGGCGGGTCATAGAGCGCGCCGGACATGAAGAGCACGAACAGGATCATGAGCTTGGACATGGGAGTTCCTCATCGGGTTAAGGGTTGATCGCGCTTTGATCGCCACGATGCTGGTCGGCGCCGACGGTCAGGCCGTCCCGAACGCCAAAAGCCTCAAGCGAAACGTCAATGCTGCTTGCGATGAACCGGTCCGCCGATCGCCCACGCTGCCTGGCCTGCCCCGACGGCCGCTTGCGGTGATGCCGCAGCCCGTCGTCCGACCCTTAGCGTCCGATCACGCCGTTCAAGGAGCTTCTTTCTTCAAGAGTTTCGTTCGTCTGCTTTATGCGGCGAGGCGCAGCCGCACCGGCTCGGTGCCACCGATCGCCCATTCGCCGAAGGTGAGATCGGCTTCGCGCTCGATCACCGGGCGCAGATGCTCGAGGAGCTTCACGGCGCCGAGGCGATAGGTCTCGACCGCTTCGACGGTGAGCGCCGCAGGTCCACGGCCGACGAACTCGAGCGCCATGGCGAGCAACGGCACGCATTCGGAAAGCGTCGCGGATGTCGTGGGGGCGAGCTTGTCGGGACTGCGTTCGAACGCATCGGTGAGATGCTCGATGAGTTGGGTTGGCTGAAGAAAGTGCATTGGGGCCTCCGCTGGTTGCGCGTTAAAGACGCATGGAGGCTAGCAGGCAGACGCTGTGTGTAAAGCGTAAGTTGTTGAAATATATCTATAATTTCGAATATTGGTTCAGGTCGGGAACCACTGAAATATCGATCATTTTTGCTTCCTTTGCGGTTTTTTGCCAGCGTTTCCGCGAGACTGCGTTAGCGCGCGGCTAACACTATCCGCTGCTTTTCCGGAACCAATCATCGGGGAGCGAACGGGACGCGAGGGGCGGGACGACGGGCCGCCGACTAAGCTACAATTGATGTCAACGGTGAACGATGGAGGAGACTTGAATGGACGCCGTAACACCGAAGGGCCATGGCCAGACCGCCGTCGACGGGCATTCGCACATCGTCAAGCCGGCCGAAATGGAATGGCAGAAGACGAGCTTTCCGGGCTGCGAGGCAAAGCCGCTACTGTACGATCCCAAGACCGGGCTCGCCACCATGCTGATGAAATTCGCGCCCGGCGCGGTGCTGCCCGACCACGAGCATGTGCAGATCGAGCAGACCTACGTGATCTCCGGCACGCTGGTCGACAAGGAAGGCGCCGCCGAGGGCCTGACCGTCGGGCCCGGAGAGTTCGTCTGGCGAGAGCCGGGCAGCCGCCATGTCGCCTGGACGCCGGAAGGCGGCATCATGATCGCGATGTTCCAGATCCCGAACAAGTTCTTCGCCGCCGATGGCCGCGTCACCGACCAGCACGGCCGCGACTGGAAGGAATTATGGGGCCATACCGGGAAAGGCTGAGCCGTACGACGCATCACTGTTTGATCGAAGCGGGCGGCCCGGGCCGCCCGTTTTGTTTTGCGGGACGTGACCGCCGCTTCTGTTTCGACGCGGGAACGAATGCTAGAAACGGCGCCCAGCGGGCGTGGCGGAATGGTAGACGCAAGGGACTTAAAATCCCTTGGGAGAAATCCCGTGCTGGTTCAAATCCAGCCGTCCGCACCAGATTTTCAGCGGTGAAGAATCGCGGGCCAGCGCGCGGGCAGTCCGATTGGCGCAATCGTCGATCACGAAAAATAACTCTTTGTTAAGCATTCCACTACGTACGGTGCGCACGGATAAGCTGCAAAAGGTTTTTCTTACAGGCCAAGCGCTACAAATTGCGGTTGATGCGCCGGTTTATTTCGATGCTGCATTTGGACGCCGGGGGACGCGCGGAGTCCCGCGGGCGTGCTTTTGCGTGCGATTCAAGCAATTCCTCTAACCAAAAGATTTTGTCAGACAAACGGACGACGCTGCTTGTCATCGCGACAATCGCGGCGGTGGTGTCGGCGATTTGTCTTGTGAGTCTGGACGTTCAAAACGCGACAAAAATTCTGGTCGCCGCAAGCGCGCTCGTGTTGCTCAACCTTGCCTCAATCGGCATTTTTATAGATCGAACGCATGTTCGCGGATTTCAACCTCGCCAACAGGACCTTGCGGACCGATCGATCAAGCTCGAGACCGCGCTCAACACCATGCATCAAGGTCTGGTGATGTTCGACCGGAATGGCCATGTGGTCGTCATCAACGATCGCTATGTCGAGATGTATCGGTTGTCGCCCGAGCGGGCAAAGCGTGGCTGTACCCTTCGCGATCTTCTGGAACAGCGTGCTGCGCTTGGGATGTTCTCGGACAATATAGATGAGTACATCGCGCGACAGGCTGCGAATGGTCTCAACGGGACTCGTGTGCGTGATCTTCCGGACGGTCGTACGATTGCGGTGACCAACCGGCCGCTGCCGAACGGCGGGTGGGTTGCGGTGCATGAAGACATCACAGAGCAGCGCAAAGCTGAAAGAACCGCCAGCCGGTTGTTCGAAACATCGCTGGATCTCATTTTTATTACAGATCGCAAAGGCAACTTCACGCAGGTTAGCCCGAGCTGCGAGGCAATCTTGGGTTATCAGCCGGATGAAATGGTGGGGCACAGCGCCGTCGAGTTTGTCTATCCCGATGATCTTGAATCTACCCGTAACGAGATGCGCTTGGGGCGTCTTGGCCGGCATACGCGCAGTTTCGATACACGGTACCTCCATAAAGATGGGCACATCGTGACGTTGGCGTGGACCGGAGTGTGGTCGGAGCCGGAGCAGCAGCATTTTTTCATCGGCCGCGATATGAGCGAGCGCAAGGCGGCGGAAGAAAAACTCAGATACCTCGCGCATTACGATCAGCTCACGAAATTGCCGAACCGCAATTCGCTTCAGCGCGATCTTGAGGCCATGGTTGATGTTGAGCAGGCGACGTTCCGCCAGCCGACTTCGATTGCAAGATTTGACCTCGATGATTTCAAGAGCATCAATGATACGCTCGGCCATCAAGTGGGCGATCAGGTGCTCAAAGAGGCGGCCCGACGGTTGACCGAGATCGCAGGGGACACCTCGCGGGTCTACCGGCTCGGCGGCGATGAATTCGTTGCGGTTTTTGCGGAATGCGGCGACCCGCGCGTGGCCGGAAAATTCGTCGACGAGATGCTGGAGCGGGTCGCGGAGCGTATCGAGATTGGCAGTCATCTGCTGTATATCGGCGCGAGCGCGGGGATCGCGATCGCTCCAGGCGATGCCTCGAACGTCGATGAGCTGCTTGCGAATGCCGATCTTGCGCTTTTTGAAGCGAAGACGTCCGGCGGCCGTGCGTATCGCCTGTTTCTGCCGGTACTGCGCGCGCAAGCGCAGGCACGGCGCGAACTCGACTCGGAGCTCCGCCGCGCATTTTCGGACAACGAATTCGAACTTTATTTTCAGCCGCAGCTGCGGCTTCGCGATGGCACCGTGGTGGGTGCCGAAGCACTGCTGCGGTGGAGACATCCGGAGCGCGGAATTCTTGGACCCGGGATGTTCATCGAGGCCATTTCCGAAAGTCCGATTGTGCTTGAAGTGGGCAGGTGGATTTTACGCACGGCCTGCGCGAGGGCTGCAGCTTGGCGCGCCGTGGGTCTTCCGCCGGTCCGGATCGGCGTCAACCTTTTCCCGGCGCAATTCCACGATGGAACGCTGCTCAGTGATGTCGAGGGTGCTTTGCGCGAAACAGGGCTGCCGGCCGAGGCGCTTGAGCTGGAAATCACCGAGAACATCGCGCTTGGAAACGACGAGAAGGTGCTCGAGCCGCTGCGGGCGCTTCGAGAGAAAGGCGTGAGCCTTGCGTTCGACGACTTCGGCACCGGGTTTGCGTCGTTGAGCTATCTGACGCGATATCCGATCGCACGGATCAAAATCGATCAGAGCTTCGTGCGTAAGATCAGCGCGCGCAACGAAAATACCGCTATCGTACGCTCCATTATCGTGATGGCACATAATCTCGGGCTTGAAGTCATCGCCGAGGGAGTCGAAACGCCGGATCAGGCGGCCTTCCTGCAAGCCGAAGGGTGCGATGAAGTGCAGGGCTTCCTCTACGCGAAGCCGCTTGCGAATACGGACTTCGAAGCCTACTTGCGGTCAAATCAGGCTGGGTTCGAAACGCAAAAGATTGGGCGCTCGAATGCCTTGCGGCGGGGTGTCTTCAAGAAGCAGGCGGGCTAAATTCCGCTGACAAATCATTGGTGACAATTTCCGTGTCCATGCGTCAAATAGTAGATGGCAGTGTTTTTTGGGCGTGCGTGCTGTCGTCGATGCTGCTTTTGACGTTCCTTGGCGGTTGTGGACTGCTCGGGGACGGCGCCACCTCGGCCTTCGTCGCGCCCGGCAAATACGAATATTACAGTTGCGACCAGCTTGCGGATGCTGGACGCAAAATGAGCAGCCGCGAGCAGGAACTGGTCGAACTGATTGTGCGCGCGGGACAGGGGCCCGCGGGCGAATTTATCGGTGCGGTCAGTTACCGCACCGATCTTATGCAAGCGCGCGGGGACCTCAAGCAGATCATCGCCGTTGCAGAGCGGAAAAACTGCGCGATCCAAAGCAAATGGCAGAGCGACCGCGCGCTTTGGTGACGGCAGAAATAAAATCAGCGTTTCTGCGCGCTGCGCGGCGGTGCGACATCGACGCCGGCAAGGCCCGCGCGTTGGATAGAACCCGCAATCAGGCCGGATGAGCGCGCCTCGTCAAGCAGGTTGTCGGCCGCATCGAGCAATTTCTTGTTTCCCTTCGCCACGATTACCGCCTGCTCCACGCCATAGAAATTGTCGGGCAGCATCCGTAGGCCGCTGACGCGCGCCAGCAACTCGCTCAGCCGCTGGCGGTTGGCGGCATAAGCGGCAATCTCACCGGATTGGAGCTGCTTGACCGCAACGTCGAGATTGCCGCCGGAGTTGCGTACCAGCGTAGCGTTTTTGAGCGTGCGGGTGAGGAAGAAATCGCCGGCGTCGCGCTCGCCCACGCCGATGCGCATTCCGGCCTTGTCGATCTCGGCGATCGAGCGTAGCGGTGAATTAACAAGCACGAGATAGGTGTTCTGCGCGAGCGAATAGGTCTGCGAGAAATCGACGTCGACCGCGCGCACTGGATCGTAGGCGAGGAAGCCGATGTCGGCCTCGCCCTTCTTCACGCTGTCGAGTACGCCTTGCACACCCGGCGCGCCTTTGATGTCGAGCGGCACGTTGAGCTTCTTTGCCAGTGCGCGGGCAATCTCGGCGCCGGGGCCGCGCACTTCCTTCGTGTTGGGATCGATAAAGGCCTGCACTGGATTTGTCGCGATGTAGGTGGCACGCAAGGTGCCGATGGGAACAAGGTCATTGGCTGAGACCTGTTGCGACACCAGCAGAACCGCGAGCAGGGCAGAAACGATTGTAAAATATCTCAGGATAAATTTCGTACTCATTTTACTTCCTGTTCGTTTGGTCTTGCTTTCCGTCAGCCGAAACGCTCACGCGCGAGCGCTGCGCCTTTGCCGAGTGCAGCGAGCTTGGCCTGCGCGATGTTGCTGTGCATGGGGGCCATGCCGCAATTGGTGCCGGCGACGATATGCTGCTTTGGCACGTATTTCATGACGGCCTCGATGGTGCCTGCAACCTGTTCGGGTGTTTCGATTTCATCGCTTGCGACATCGATGACGCCAATCAGCACGTCTTTGCCCCTGAGCAGCGAGAGCAGGCTCATCGGCACTTTCGAATTGCGGCATTCGACCGAGACTTGATTGATGCGGCTGGCTGCGAGCGCCGGAAAGATCTTTTCGTATTGACGCCACTCGCCGCCAAGCGTCGCCTTCCAGTCGATGTTGGCCTTGATGCCGTAGCCGTAGCAAATGTGCACGGTGGTGGTGCATTTGAGACCGTCGATTGCGCGGTGAAGCGCCTCGATGCCCCAGGTGGTGACCTCGTCCATATAGACGTTGAAGGCCGGTTCATCGAATTGGATCACATCGACGCCGTTGCGTTCGAGCGCGCGGGCTTCGGCGTTGAGCGTGTCGGCAAAGGCAAATGCCATCTTCACGCGATCGCCGTAGTGCTGATCGGCGATGGTGTCGACGATGGTCATGGGACCGGGCAGGGTGAATTTCAGCTTGTGTTTGGTGTGAGCGCGGGCGTGGCGCGCTTCCGGTTCGTGTACGCGGCCTTTGAGGCGCAACGGGCCGGTGACGGTCGGCACCATCGCCTTGTATCGGTTATTGCGGATGCCGATCTCGACCTTGTGGGCGAAGTCGATGCCGGCGACGTTTTCGAGGAATCCATGGACGAAATGCTGGCGCGATTGCTCGCCGTCGGTCACGACGTCGATGCCGGCGTCCTCTTGCAGTTTGATCGCAAGCAACGTGGCGTCGAGTTTGGCGGCTTCGAGCTCGGCACCATCAAGACGCCAGGGCGCCCAAAGGCGATTGGGTTCGGCGAGCCAGGCAGGCTTCGGCAGGCTGCCGGCGATAGTGGTGGGGAACATGCGGGTCATTCCGTATCGGGGGTGGGTCGCCAATCATAGAGCCAATCAAAGCGCGTGAGCAGCTTTTCTCCGCTCATTCTGCGCAAGACGAAGTCGCGTGCAGTCGCCGCCCGCCCACCCAGATGATAGATCAGCCCATTCCTGCGCGCGGTGCGTTGAACGCGTGCGGTGCGCGGGCGCCGCTCATCCTCGTAGCGGCGCAGCGCCTGCTCGGGCTCGTCCGGTGTTTTGCTCAAACAATCCGCTAATACGGCGGCATCCTCAATCGCCATTGCCGCGCCTTGGGCGAGATATGGAAGCATGAGATGGGCAGAATCCCCAAGAAGGGTAACTGGGCCGAGGCCCCAGCGGCGTCTTGGCGAACGGTGGAACAGCTGATAGCGCTGCCAGCGCTCCGACGCTGCGAGAGTTTTCTGCGCGCGCTCCGACCAATCCGCGCGCGGATAGTGCGGCAGCACCTGGGCGAGCGTGCCTTCGATCTTGCTCCATTCCGGGTTGTTGCGGTTGAAGTTCGTGATTGCCACGATGTTAATCGCGGCGCCGTCTCGAATTGGATAGTGCACGAGGTGAGCCTTGCGACCGAGCCAGAGATGGACGACCGGCTCGCGAAATTCTGCGGAAACTGCGTCGCGGGGAACGGTCGCGCGCCACGCAGTGCGGTTGGAATAAATTAGCTCGCCGTCGCCCGTTGGCCGCCGAAAGGATCTTGAAACAAGATACCTCATGATCGAGCCCAATCCATCCGCGCCGATCAAAGCGATGCCCCGGGTTTCGAACGCAAAGCCGTCGGTCGGCTCGTAATCGCTGAAATCCGTACGATCGCGCCAACCTTGAACTTTCACACCGTCGGCGGCGCGTTCAAAATCGTTCACCTGCGCGTTCAACGCGAGTCTAATGTTGGGACTTGCGCGCACGGCTTCGATGAGGACCGATTGCAAATCCGCGCGGTGGATCACCCAATAGGGGGCGCCGTAGCGCTGCGCGGCCAAGTCTCCGAGCGGAATGCGGGCGATTTCCTTGCCGGCTGAAGACTTGATACTTACTTCGCTTGGGGCGACGACGTGCGGTTTCAATCGCTCACCGAGACCGAGGGCCAGCAGCACACGGCTCGCATTAGGTGAAAGCTGGAGGCCGGCGCCGATCTCGTCGAGCACGGGTTCCTCTTCGAAGATTTCGACGTCAAATCCGGCGCGCGCGAGCGTGAGCGCTGCGGTCAAGCCGCCGATGCCGGCGCCGGCAATGATGACGGTGCGGGCGGAGGCCATGGCGCTCCGCTCTCTCTACTCAAGCCGTTTCGGTCAAGGCACATTCGGCCGGCCGAGCCGCGTGCGGATCGAGCACTGGGTCGTGACGGTAGAGCGTCGAGCAATAAGGGCAGATGATTTCGTTGTCGCCGCCCATGTCGAGAAAGACGTGCGGGTGGTCGAGCGGAGGCTTGGCACCCACGCACATGAATTCGCGCGCACCGATTTCGATCTCCGGCAAGCCCGGATCATTGTGAAAATGGGGAACGAAGTGGTCTGACATGATCGATATCCTAAGCGCCCACCGACTTGAGCGCCATCGTGCGTCTCTGGGAGCGTATCTTGGCGTGCACCTTAACGAAACGAATTGCCGATTCCTAGACAGCACACGCATTCAGGCTCTATGACGGTCGGCGCAATCGCTGTTCATGTGAATGGATTCCCCGCCACGAGTCGCGGCCGTTTGGTGCAACCAATATGATTTCGACATTCCAAAATGGAACTGTGGAGATTGCTTTTCTCGATGAAAGTGAGGGTGAGCCGATCGTGCTCGTCCATGGGTTTGCGTCGAGTAAGGAAGTGAACTGGGTGCAGCCGGGCTGGGTTGCGACGCTGACAAAAGCCGGTCGCCGCGTGATCGCGCTCGACAATCGCGGGCACGGACAATCGGCCAAGCTTTACGATGCGGCCGAATATCACACTAGCCGCATGGCCGAGGACGTGGCCGCGCTGATGGACCACCTGGGCATAAGCCGCGCGGACGTGATGGGTTATTCCATGGGTGCACGCATTACGGCGTTTCTCGTGCGCGATCATGCCGACCGCGTACGCTCGGCAACTCTGGGCGGGCTCGGCATGAGTCTGGTCGAAGGCGCGGGCTTGCCCGAGCGGATCGCTGATGCGCTTGAAGAGCCGGATATCGCCAATGTGACTGGAGAGCAGGCGCGGTTGTTTCGCGCGTTCGCCGAGCAGACGAAGTCCGACCGGCGGGCGCTCGCAGCCTGCATCCGCGGCTCGCGCCAGACGCTGACGCGTGAGGAGGCGGCGTCTATCTGCGTGCCGGTGCTGATCGCGGTCGGCACTAAAGACACAATCGCGGGCTCGGCCGAGGGGTTGGCGGCGCTGATCCCCGATGCGCGAGCCGTTTCCATCCCCGAGCGCGACCACATGCTTGCGGTTGGTGATCGGGTATTCAAGGCGGCGGTGCTGGCTTTTCTGGCCGAGCGCGCTTGATCCACGCGACCCTGCCATGCGCGAGTTTTGTTTAACTAATTCAATGGCTTAGTTAAGACCTCAGGCCGCAGGCTGGCGGCAAGTTTGGCCGTCACCAAATTATGCTAGAAATCCGGCGCAAGTTATTGCGCGCAAGCCAGGAGGCTCAGATGGCTCAGCACAAGTCCAAGCTTGCCAAGATGCTCGATAAGGTCGATCCGGTCTGGCAGCGGATCCGCGGCGAGGCGGAGGAGACCGTGCGCCGCGAGCCGGAACTCGCGAGCTTTATCTTTTCCTCGCTTCTGCATCACGACACGCTTGAAGCGGCGATCGTGCACCGGATTTCCGAGCGGCTCGATCATCCGGATGTCACAGGCGAGCTGATACGGCAGGCCTATACCGATGCGCTTGAGGACGAGCCGCAGATCGGCGATGCCTTCCGCGCGGATATCGTGGCCACGGTCGATCGCGATCCGGCCACAGATCGCTTTCTTGATCCGCTGCTCTATTTCAAAGGCTTTCATGCCATCCAGACCCATCGGCTGGCGCATTGGCTGTGGGGGAGGGGCCGCAAGGACTTTGCCTACTATCTGCAGAGCCGCTCCTCGACGGTGTTCGCATGCGACATCCATCCGGCCGCACGGATCGGACGCGGGATTTTTCTCGACCATGCCACAGGCCTCGTGATCGGCGAGACCGCGGTGATCGAGGACGATGTCTCGATGCTGCAGGACGTGACGCTCGGCGGCACCGGCAAAGAGGATGGCGACCGGCATCCGAAAATCCGCCGCGGTGTATTGATCGGAGCGGGGGCGAAGGTGCTCGGCAATATCGAGATCGGCCATTGCGCGCGTATTGCCGCGGGCTCGGTCGTGCTTAAGTCGGTGCCGAATAACGTCACGGTCGCAGGCGTGCCTGCCAAGGTGATCGGGGAAGCGCCCTGCGCGGAACCCTCTCGCACCATGGACCAGATGTTTTCCGATGGCGGAAACTGAGCCTTTTCGCGGCTTGTTTTCATCGCTTGGGAATTCAAGACTTGATTTCAAGCCTTGAATTCGAGACTTGGCGTGCCGATCCTTCGCGTGCTACCAGAACCACAACGTTGACAGCTCGGAGACCGTTATCGTGGACTTGCAAGAGATCAAGAAGATTGACGCATACCTCAAGCGTCTGTTCAGCAATCCGCGCATCCAGGTGCGGCCGCGGCCGAAGAAGGACGATTCCGCCGAAGTCTATATCGGCGAGGAGTTCATCGGCGTGCTGTTCGTGGACGACGAGGACGCCGATCGCTCCTACAATTTCCAGATGGCGATCCTGGAAACCGATCTGGAATAAATTTTCACGATCATTTTGAATTGCCCGGCCGCAGGCCCGAGATCAATCGATCGATGCCGCTTGCCACGCTCTTCCAATCGGCGAGCCAGTCGCGTGGAAAGCGCACCGTGATGTCGGCATTGGCGATCCGTTCTTCATGTAGGCACATGCCGGGCGCGGGCCCCGACTTGCGTGTGCAGCGCACGAAAAAATGCTCGGGAGCGGCCTGCTCGTAGAGCAGGTCTTCGCCTTGGTAGGGCGTGTCGCTGCGGAAAGATTGCAAGAGCAGACCATCGGGCCCGGTGCTAGTCGAATCGGCGGTGTAGCGCGGATAGATGGTCTTGAAGCGTTGTGGCGGCGGTGGCGTGCTGTCGCTGGCGGCAATTGTTACGAAGATCCGGTCGGCGACGCTGAGCACATCTGCCGGCGTGGGTTTGGCTGCGGGGTCGGGCGGCGCGAGCGACGGCCAGAGGAAGACAAGATCGATGCGTTCCTGTGTGCCGGCGCGCCGCTGCAAGGCGACGCGGACTGCGGCGGGCGGTACGTTGAGCGGCAGACGGCCAATGGTTATCGGCAGGGTTGGCGCATCGAGGGTGATCTGATCCGGCCAGCGCGGCCATAGGATGTAAGCTACCGGGCAACCCGCTAGGGCAAGAACACCTGCCGTCAGTCCGAGCTTGAGCAAGAGGTTGCCGAGGCTCCGGCCCACGGTGAGGGGCCGCCGGCGGCGGACGACGGATGAGTCTTGCGCGATCTGGGACATGTTCCGGTGTAATTGCAGGCGGTTGGCGCGAATCGCTGGGCAATTATGACACGGGTGCGGTGGCTGCGGCGGGCCATGTAAAGGGGTCGCGTTAACCTTGCTTTAACGATGTTCTGGCGGGGCGCGGCGGCTTTTGGGAGATATCCGAGGGGCAATATCGGCCCAGAGATCCAACTCGCGTAACGAGTACGATGTCGCCTGAGTCGGTATATTCCTTGCTCACCCTTGCATTCGGTTTTGCCGTGGCGGGGATGCTCGGCACTTTCTACCAGCTCGTCACCACACGGCCGCCGAGCTTCCGGCTGCTCGTCGCGCCCGCAACGCCGTCTGCGGTTGTCGCTCTGCCGTTCCTGATTTTTACGGCGCCCTTCATCATCATGCGCAACACCATCCGGGGTGCGCAGATCGAAGACCGCAACTTCGGCTTTGCGATGCTTGCGACCATGATCGCAGGCATTTGGAGCCTGTTGTCCGGCACGCTTGTGGTGAAAGTCATCGAGACGCTCGGTACACTGGTCGCTTAAGACCCGCCGCCTCGTAAATCTCTTCCGAACATGGCAGGTTCGCCTCCGCGAACGGAGGACGTTTATGGCGATTTTCGAACTCGACGGACAGGCGCCGGAATTTCCCGCAGACGGACAGTACTTTGTCGCTGAAACTGCGGTGGTGATCGGCCGCGTGCGGCTAAAATCTCACGCAAATGTATGGTTCGGAGCGGTGCTGCGCGGTGACAACGAGTGGATTGAGATCGGCGAGCGTTCCAACGTGCAGGACAATTGCACGCTGCACACCGATCCGGGATATCCGCTCACCATCGGTGCCAATTCGCTGATCGGTCATAATGTGGTGCTGCACGGTTGCATCGTCGGCGACAACAGCTTGATCGGCATGGGCGCGGTTGTGTTGAACGGTGCGAAGATTGGAAGGAACTCACTGGTGGGTGCCGGCGCGCTGGTCACCGAGGGCAAGGAATTTCCGGACAATTCGCTCATCGTCGGCGCGCCTGCGCGCGCGATCCGCAGGCTCGACGAGAAGGCTGTGAAGATGATCGCCGATGGCGCCGATATCTATGTGCGCCGCTGGCAGCGCTACGCAAAGGGCCTCAAACGCATCGGTTGAATAGGTCCGTAGTTGTCAGGAACCCGAAAGGGCCTAGAATAAGCAACGCCGCAGGGACTTCATCAATGGCAAACGATCGAATACGAAGACCAACAAGCTCTCGCGATATTGCCGAAGCTGCATTCAAGTCGGCGACCACCAAACCGGCAGAACTTCCGCCGAAGAGACCTATTGTCCCAAACGCGAAGGAAATGGTGTCATTGCGCATCGATCGCGACATTATTGATTATTTCCAAGAGGCCGGTCCAGGTTGGCAGGATCGCATCAATGACGCGCTGCGAAAAATTATGCCGGAGAAGTGAGTCGGCGGAGCGGGTTTTATGATCGATCGGCGCCGTTTTCTCGCATACACGTCTGCAACCGTGTCGAACATGACTTTGTTCCGGCACGCCGCACTGGCGCAGCAATATCCAGATCGCGCCGTTCACATCGTTGTGCCGTTCGCGGCCGGTGCGCCGGATTCGGTGGCGCGCATCTTGGCGCAGCAGCTCCAAAATCTGACAAAGCAGTCGTTTATCGTCGAGAATCGGCCAGCCGCGAACGGCACCGTCGGTACAGACGCGGTCGCGAAGGCGCCGCCCGACGGATATACGCTGCTCGTTCCGTCGGCGTCGATTGCCGTCAATCCCAGCATCTATCGCAGTCTGCCTTACGACGTGCTCAAGGATCTTGAACCGGTCGCCTCGATCGCACGCGGAGACGGTTACGTCCTCGTCGTCAATCCAAGTGTTCCGGCAACGACGGTCAAGGAACTCCTAGTGCTCGCGCACGATCCGAAGAGCAAATTGTCGTACGGCTCGCCGGGCCTCGGGAACACACTTCACCTCGCGGCCGAACTGTTTAGGGCGCGGACGGGGATCGATATCACGCATGTTCCGTATCGCGGCGCGGGTCCGGCCATTTCTGATCTCATAGGCGGGCAAATCCAAATGATGTTCGTTACGCCGCCGCTGTCGCTCGAACATATCCGGTCCGGCAAACTGCGGCCGCTTGCCTATACCGCTGCCAAACGCTGGGCGGTGCTGCCTGAAGTGCCGACCATGGCGGAGGCCGGTGTGCAGGATTTCATCATGGACGGCGGGTGGTACGGCATGTTTGCACCGGCAAAAACGCCGACGGATATCGTTGGGCGGCTCAATCAAATTGTGAGGCAGGGACTCATGACGCCTGACGTGCAGAGAAATCTGTCTGCGCTGGGTCTCAGCTCCTTTGAAAGCTCACCGGCCGAGTTCAGGACGTTCGTCGCCGCGCAGGTTCGGTTCTATGCGGAGTTGGTCAGGCTGGCCAAGATCGAGCGGCAATAAATGGACGGCAAGACCGAAGTTCGCGACGGAATGCGGATCGATTGGGACGCGCCGATCACGATGGATGATGGCGTGGTCATGCGTGCCGATGTGTTTCGTCCCGTTGGCGAGAGCAAGAGCCCGGTCATTCTCAGTTATGGCCCCTATGCGAAGGGTCTCTCATTTCAGGAAGGTTATAAGAGCAACTGGGCGCGCCTGGCCAAAGCCGCACCGGAAGTGCTGCAAGGCTCAAGCAACAAGTACCAGAATTGGGAGCTCGTCGATCCGGAGAAATGGGTGCCGGATGGCTATGCCTGTGTGCGTATCGACTCGCGCGGCGCGGGACGATCGCCGGGTCATCTCGACGTGTGGTCGCCGCGCGAGGCGCTGGATCTCTACCACTGCATCGAATGGGCGGGCACGCAGAGCTGGAGCAACGGCAAGGTCGGCATCAACGGCATTTCCTATTACGCCATGAACCAATGGCAGGTGGCGCCGCTCAAGCCGCCGCATCTCGCCGCGATGTGCATTTGGGAAGGTTCGTCCGACTATTATCGCGAGCTGTGCCGCCACGGAGGCATTCTCTCCGATTTTTTGAGCAGCTGGTATCCGCGGCAAGTGGCGAACGTGCAGTATGGCGTAGGTGAACGCGGCGCAAAGAGCGTGGTCACGGGCGAAGCTGTTGCCGGCTCCGAAACGCTCAGCGAAGCGGAACTCAAGCGCAACTGCGCGGACATTCCGGGCGAGGCGGCGCACCGGCGACTGCACGACGATTATTATGCTGCGCGTACCGCCGATTTCGCCGCCATTGAGACGCCGCTGTTGTCTGCGGCAAATTGGGGCGGGATGGGCCTGCACACGCGCGGCAATTTCGAAGGCTGGTTGCGTGCGGGCTCACGACAGAAATGGCTTGAGGTGCACGGTGATACGCATTTCACGCATTTTTACAACAACTACGGGGAGGCGCTGCAGAAGAAATTCTTTGGGCACTTCCTCAAAGGCGAGAAGACCGGCTGGGAGAAGCAGCCACGGGTGTCGTTGAATATCCGCCATCCGGGCGAGCGCTTTGAATTGCGCGCGGAAAATGAATGGCCGCTCGCGCGCACGCGCTGGACCAAATATTATTTCGATCCCGACGGGCTTGAGCTGCGCATCGATGTTCCTTCCAAGGACACGACGCTAAGCTACCGGACGACCGGCGACGGCCTTACGCTGCACACTCCGCCGCTTACCGAGAGTCTTGAAATCACCGGTCCGGTCGCGGCCAAAATGTGGCTGTCGTCGGAGACTATCGACGCCGACGTGTTCCTGGCGTTGCGTGTGCTCGATCCGGCGGGCAAAGAAGTTTCGTTTATCGGCTCGAACGATCCGCGTGTACCGATCGGGCTCGGATGGCTGCGCGCTTCGCAGCGCAAGCTCGATCCCGCACAATCGCGGCCGTACCGGCCCTGGCATACGCACGATGAGGAATTGCCGTTGAAGCCCGGCGAGCCGGTCGAGCTCGATATCGAGATCTGGCCGACATGCATCGTGGTGCCGCCGGGCTACAAGATCGCGCTCACGATTTGCGGCAAGGATTACGAGTACGATGGGACCGACGCGGGCTTGCCAAACGCGCCGTATCCCATGAAAGGCGTCGGGCCATTCACACATGCCAACCCGAAGGATCGTTCGCCGGATATTTTTGCGTGCAAAAACACGCTACATTTCGGCGCCGACATGAAGCCTTACCTGTTGCTGCCGATCATCGGCGAACCGTGACCCCGCAAAGGGGCGTAAAAACCGGAGGAGCGTTTGATGAGATGGATCGTCGCTGTCAGTGCAGTTCTTCTCAGTGTCCTCGCCTCGGTGGCGCCGGGTGTCGCACAACAATATCCGAACCGCGTCGTCACAATCATCGTGCCTTATCCCGCTGGCGGGCCGACCGATCAGCTCGCGCGCGAGATCGCGCCGGCATTGTCGGAGAAGCTGGGACAGAATTTCATCGTTGAAAACGTCAGCGGCGGCGGCACCAACATTGCCACCGCCCGCGTCGTGCGCGCGGAAAAGGACGGCCATACGTTGCTGCTGCACAACCTGCAAATCTCCGCGAATGTCTCGCTCTACAACAACCTTCCTTTCGATACGGAGAAGGACCTCAGCCCGGTCATCTTCATTAACAACAACCCCCTCATATTGATCGGACGCAAGACGCTTGAGCCGAACACACTCAAGGAACTCATCGCCTTGATGAAGACCAAGCCGCTCAAGGCGGCGCATCCTGGAGTCGGTGCGACCGGGCACCTTGCAACGTCGCTGTTGGCGCAAGAGGCAAAGGTTACGATCGACCTTATTCCGTACCGCGGCGCCGCGCCGGCCTTGCAGGATATCGCCGGCGGTCATGTCGATCTGTTCTTCGCCACGCCGCAGTCGGTGGTGCAGCAGGTTGCGGCCGGGGAGATGAAGGCCTACGGCATTACCGCCAAAGAGAAGTCACCGCAGTTTCCCAAGGCCGATAGCTTCGTGAAGGAGCTCGGCCCCAAGCTCGAGATTCTTTACTGGCATGCGCTGTTTGCGCCGGCGGGAACGCCGGATGCGATTGTCGAAAAACTTAATTCGGCGCTGCAGGAGATCATGTCAAATCCGGCAACTCAAAAAATGTGGGCTAACTCCGGCGTTGCGCCTTATCCGAAAGACCAGCGCTCGCCGGCAGCCGCTCGCGTGTTGTTGAAGAGCGAAATTGCGCGCTGGAGCCAAGTGGTGCGCGACAACCACATCCAGGCGCCGGTGCAATAGCGGGAGTGAAAAAAGGGTGCGGCAGGTCCTGGGGGGACAAGCTGGTTTGATATTTTTCATTGCGTTAGCCATTTGCTTTCGCCTTCTCCACGTCGTTTCCACGCGCGTCTGACGGTAAGCTTTCCACGCGGTTCCACTCATCGCGGGCGACGACATGTGCGTAACGCTCTGCCGATCGAGCGTCCCGCCAGTTGCCGGTCGCCACCAAGCCCTGCACGTCGGCGCCGCCGTAGCGCCGCATCCATGTCGCCCAGGTGTGACGGAAGGTATGGAAGTTCACCCAAGACAGCCGGTGCATCGGTACGTGGCGCTTCTTGCCCTTTTCCGGCCGCTCCGGCGCTTCCAGCCCGCAAGCCATCAGCTTCGCCCGCAGCAACAGCGTTTTCAGCCAGCCGCCTTGGCGGAAGCGGAAGATACACAGCTCGTGCTCGCGCTTCAGGTGCGCGGCCAGGGCGTCCCGTAGATCCTCGCGCAAGCGCATGCCGCGCGGCTCCCCGTTCTTGGAGTACCGGATGCGGGCGAACGATCCTTCCAGGTCGACGTCATCCGTAAGGGAGATCTGCTTGTCCTCCGCCTGCATCATCTGAGCGTTTAGCGCGTTCAGGCGCTGTATCTCTTGGCGCAGCGCCGCAATCTTCTCGTTGAGCCGTGTGATCTTGGCTTCCGGCACATCGGGGCACTGGCGATCGG
>PLJS01000101.1 GCA_003140315.1 Hyphomicrobiales bacterium | reverse complement strand
GGGTCGATTCTGTTGAAGATCCGCTGAGGGTCGATTCTGTTGAAGAAGTCCGCCTGCAGATCGCATTTGATCGGGCGATCAGTTGGCAGTGCACGGCAGGTGGGCGCCGGAGGGCTCTCAGGCTGGCGCTAGATTTGGCATCGGGAAGCGTCATGCGCATTCCTGCTCATCGACGATGTTGAGAAAGCACCCATGATGTCGCATAGCCGCTATCCGTATTGGCCGATCATGGAGCGACCGCCATTTCGCTGGCCGTTCGGCGAGGGGCTCGCCGTCTACGTCGCGGTGAACCTCGAAGCTTATTCGTTTGGGGAGGGGCTCTTCGACGAGTTCGTACCGGCATCGCCGGCGCCCGACGTGCTCAACTATTCCTGGCTCGACTACGGCAATCGCGTCGGCGCGTGGCGCATCCTCGAGCTCTGCCGGTCGCTCGCCCTGCCGCTCACCGTGTTGGTGAACTCCAGGCTCTACGACGTCTGCCCGGGGCTCATTGCGGCGTTTCGCGACGCCGGTGCCGAGATCGCCGCACATGGCCGCACTAACGCGGAGCGGCAGGGACAACTCGGCGAAAGCGAGGAACGCACGCTGATCGCGGAGGCGACCGCCGAGATCGCACGTCACGAGGGAAAGCCGCCGCGCGGCTGGCTTGGCCCATGGATCTCCGAATCGGGCGTCACGCCCGATCTCCTGCGGGAGGCGGGCTACGACTACGTGCTCGACTGGTGCCACGATGACCGGCCGACCGTGCTCGCGACGAGTGCCGGGCCGTTGCTCGCGGTGCCGTATCCGCAGGAGGCAAACGACGCGAACGCGATCGTGGTGCGGCGAATGACCGCGGATGCGTTCGCCGATCTCATCGTCGATCAGTTCGACGAGATGCTGCAGCAGGCGCGCGACACCGCGCTTGTTTGCCCAATATCGCTTCACCCGCATGTCAGCGGTCAACCGCATCGGCTGCGCCATTTGCGGCGCGCGTTCACGCACATTGCGGCGCATCGAAACCGGATCTGGGCGACGCGGGCTGGCGACATCGCGGATGTCGCGCTGGCGGGTTACGGCCTTCCCTGACACGGAACGGTGGCATAGTGATTGCTTCGATAGCGACCAGCGCAGCTTCGCCTGAGCGGAGTCTTTCGGTTGGCGTGCCGTCCGTCTTGCGGTGATCGCGATGATGGCTCGAATCCAGCCGCGCTGCCTATTTTTGCGGCAACGCGCGCGAGTCCTCCGATCCAGTGATACCGGGCCGGCCGGAGATCGCCGTGGCGGTCGCTGAGACCCTCCCCGCGCCGCAGGCGTCCGCCGGCAGGGGGGGCCTGTTCGCGTTCGGCAACAGCCGGGCGCTTGGCGCCGTGATGCTGCTCGCGCCGGCCGTCCTGTTCTTCGTGGTGGTGTTCGTCATCCCGGTCGGATTGATGATCCGCTACTCGTTCTATCAGCAGACATCGACCGGCGATCTCACCTCCGCGGCGACGCTTGCGAATTACGTCCGGCTCGGCTCGGTCGATCTTTATCGCACCGTGGTGATGACCACGCTTCGCGTCTCGCTCTGGACAACCTTCATCGCGATGCTGCTCGCCTATCCGCTGGCGCTCGTCATGGTGCGCGGCCATCCGCTGGTCGGCCGCGCGCTCACCGTCATCGTGCTCGCCCCGTTGCTCATAAACGTGGTGGTGCGCACTTACGCGTGGCGCGTGATCCTGGCGAACGGCGAGAACGGCGTCCTCAACTGGACGCTCGCGCATTTCGGGCTCGGGCCGGTGAGACTGCTCTATACCGAATGGGCAATCATCATCGGCTCGGTGCACGTGTTCCTGCCGATGATGGTGCTGCCGCTCTCGGCCGCGCTCGGCAAGATCAATCCCGCGGTCGAAGAAGCGGCGGCCACGCTCGGCGCATCGTCATTCGCGGTGTTCCGGCGCGTGACCTTGCCGCTGAGCGTTCCCGGCCTCGCGGTCGGCGCGACGCTCGTGTTCTCGCTGACGGCGAGCTCGTTCGTCACGCCCGCGCTGCTCGGCGGCAACTTCGCAAAGATGCTGGGGACGCTGGTCGAGGAGCAAATCCTCGTGGTGTTCGATTGGCCGTTCGGCGCGGCGATCGCAACGCTGCTCACCATCATCGTGATGGTCGTGAACCTCGCCTCGGTCTGGCTGATCGAGCGCCGCTTTCCCTCGCGCGCCGCAGAGGCCGGCTGATGCACGAGGGCGGCTTGGGCAAGGGCGCGATCCTGCTCTATTCGGTCACGGGCGTGATCACGTTCTTCCTGCTCGTGCCGTTGCTGTTTCCGATCGCGTTGTCGTTCTCCGACACGCCGTTCGTCGTGTTCCCTCCGAAGGGGTTCACGCTGCAATGGTATTGGAAGGTCATCAACGAGCCGGATTTCACCACGCCATTCATGTTCAGCGTGCAACTCGGTGTGTTCGCGGCGATTGGCGCGCTGCTGATCGGCACGCCGACCGCGATGGGCCTGACGCGCTACTCGTTTCCGGGCCGCGGCGTGGTGCAGGGGCTAGTGCTCTCGCCGCTCGTGTTTCCGATGCTGGTGACGGGCATCGCGCTGCTGCGGCTGTTCACCTCGATCAACTCGAATTCGTCGCTCACCAATCTCGTCATCGGCCACACGCTTGTCACGGTGCCTTACGTGATCCGCACCGTATCGGCGAGCCTGCTCCTGATCGATCCGAGTACCGAGGACGCGGCGCGCACGCTTGGCGCAAACACATGGATGACGTTCTGGCGCGTGACGCGGCCGCAGATCGTGCCGGGGCTGTTCGCCGGCGGCATCTTCGCGTTTGTCACCTCGTTCGACAATTACTCGATCTCGATGTGGCTCGCGGACGCGGAGCATTTCCCGATGCCGATGGCGATGTTCGCGCTGATCAGCCGCATGTTCGATCCTGGCATCGCGGCGATCGCCTCGCTGATGATCCTGATGTCCATCGTCATCGTCGTGGTGCTGGAGCGCCTCACCGGCCTGCAGCGCGCGATGAGCGTTTAGGTTTCCAACACGGAGGAGCGACCATGAGCAGACTGATCCTGAACCGCCGCACACTGATCAAGACGGCCGGCGCCGCGGTCTTGGCCGCCCCGATGGGCTACGTGCGCAACGGCTGGGCGCAGGGCAAACAGATCCAGATCGGCATCTGGGGCGGCAACCAGGGCGAATTCGTCCGCAAGAACGTGCTGCCGGCATTCGAGAAGGAATTCGACTGCAAGGTGCTGGCGCAACAGGGATCGACGCTTGGACAGATCTCATTGCTGCGCGCCAGCAAGGAGGCGCCGAAGTTCACCGTGATGTTCGTCGACGACCTCGGCGTCGAGATCGCCAAGCGCGAGGGGCTAATCGACCCGCTGCCGAAGGACAAGATGCCGAACCTCGGACAAGTCTATCCGCGCTTCATCTACAATGACGGCTACGGCGTCGCGCTGATGATCTCGTCGGCCGGGATCTTCTACAACACCAAGACGGCGAAGCCATTGGAGAGTTACGCCGACATGTGGGATCCGAAGTACGCCAAGGCGATTTCGCTCGTGACCACCAAGAATACGCCGAGCGTGTTCATGGCAATTGCGACCGCGGCGGTCGTGACCGGCAAGCCCTACAAGGAGGCGCAGTATCTGGTCGATCAGGCCTGGCCGAAGCTGGCGCAGCTCAAGCCGAATGTCTTGAAGCTCTACGACACCGACGATGCGCCGCTGCTGGTCGCGCAGGGCGAAGGCGTGATGGGCGGACCGGAGTATTCGAAGTACGTCTATCCGTACCAGGTGAAGGGTGTGCCGATCGACATGAGCTTCCCGAAGGAAGGCGCGTTCGCGGGCGTCAACTGCCAGGTGTTCGTCAAGGGCGGGCCGAATCCCGATCTCGGTGCCGCGTTCATGAACCGCGTGCTCGATCCGAAGGTGCAGCAAGGCCTCGCCGAAGCGACGATCGCCGCCCCGTCGGTTGGCGGCATTGAGTTCAAGCCCGAGATCGCCAAGATGCTTCCGTATCCGGACAAGAAGATGGACGAGCTCGGTCTATTTTCGCCGGACTGGGCCTACGTCAACAAGGAGCGGCCGAGCTGGATCGAGAAGATGAGCCAGATCTTCGTCTCGTGAGGACGCCTGCGCGATGATGGACATCGAAGTCACCAACGTCGCGAAACGCTACGGCACGTCGCTCGCGGTGAGCGACGTGTCGTTCGGCGTCGAGCAGGGGCATGTGCTGTCCCTGCTCGGCCCGAGCGGCTGCGGCAAGACCACCGTGATGCGCATGATCGCCGGGCTGATCGCGCCGAGCGCCGGCTCGATCGCCATCAAGGGCAAGCCGGTGACGCAAATCCCGGTGCACAAGCGCAATGTCGGGATGCTGTTCCAGAACTACGCGTTGTTTCCGCATCTCGACGTGGCACACAACATCGCGTTCGGCCTGGAGATGCGCAAGGTTCCGAAGGCCGAGGCGCTGAAGAAGGCCGAGGCCGTGCTCGCGATGGTGCGGCTGGAAGCGTTCGGGGCGCGCTATCCGCACCAATTGTCCGGCGGACAGCAGCAGCGCGTCGCGCTTGCGCGCGCGCTGGTGATTGAGCCCTCGGTGCTGCTCCTCGACGAGCCGTTCGGCGCGCTCGACAAGAAGCTGCGCGAGAACATGCAGCTCGAAATGCGCCAGCTCCAGCAGCGGCTCGGCATCACGACCCTGATGGTGACGCACGACCAGGACGAGGCGCTGACCCTGTCCGACCGCATCGCCGTGATGCGCGCGGGCGTCATCGAGCAGTTCGGCACGCCGACCGAGATTTACGAGCGGCCCGTGTCGCGATTCGTCGCAAGCTTCATCGGCACGTCGAACTTCTTCACCGGCCGCGTGACCGCCAAGGTGAACGGCGGCTACACCGTCGAATGCCCGGACGGCGTGCGACTCGGCTTCAATGGCACGCCGCCTGCGGAGGCGAGCGTCACGGTCGCGTTGCGCCCAGAGGGCATTCAAGTGTCGCCCGACGCTGGCGGCGACCCCGCGCCGAATCGCATGCGCACCACTGTCGAGCAGATCGTCTATCGGGGCCTAAGCACGCATTATTATCTGCGCCGGCCGACGGGCGAGCCGCTCGTCGTTGTGCGCCAGAACGATTCTGGCGCGGATGTCTTCGCGGGATTGCAACCGGGAAGCGCGGTACTGGCGAGTTGGGCCGCCGAACGCAACCTGATCGTGCGCGATGACGCCTGATACAGGCTGGTATCGGCAGCAGACGAAGGCGATCGGCATGATCACGCCGTCTGCCAACATCGTGGTCGAGCGCGTGACGGCGGCGATCCTCGCTGACTTCCCGGACGTGTCGGCGCACTATTCGCGCACGCCGGTGTTCGGATCGAGCGGCAATTACAAGGACGACTACGACTGGGACGGCATGCTCACCGCCGCGCGGCTGCTCGCGCATGCCCGGCTCGACGTGATCTGCTGGAACGGCAGCAAGGGCGTGGGCCTCGGCTTCGACGCCGACCGCGTGCTGTGCGAGCGCATCACGGCCGAGACCGGCATTGCGGCGACGACCTCGGTGCTGGCGCTCGACGCTGTGCTGAAAGAGCGCAAGGTCGCAAGCATTGGCCTCGTGTCGCCGCACACCGACGCCTATCAGGCCAAGATGGTCGCCAAGCTGGAAGAGCGTGGCTTTCCGGTCGCAGCCGAAGGACACGCCGGCCTCTCGGACAATTTCTCTTATTGCACGGTGCCGGACGCCGACATCGTCGCGATGATCCGCAAGGTCGCCGTCGCGAAGCCCGACGCGATCGTGACGTTCTGCACCAACTTTCCGGCCGCACACCTCGCCGAACCGCTGGAGCGCGAGACCGGCATTCCGATCTACGACACCGTATCGATCGGCGTATGGGACGCATTGCGCCGAGCGGGGATTTCGACCACGCGCGGCGCGCGCTGGGGCAGCCTGTTCACGCGATGAAAACGTTCATCCGCAACGCGCACGTCCTCACGCTCGACGCGCAGGACCGCGAATATCCACGCGCCGACATCTTGGTCGACGGCACGACGATCGTCGCGATCGGCGAAGGTCCGCTGGCGGACGCCGACGGCGCCAAGATCGTCGAGGCCGCCGGCCAACTCGCGATGCCCGGCCTGATCAACGGACATTTCCACTCGCAGGCGAGCCTTCTCGCAGGAGCGCTGCAAAATCGTCCGCTCGAACTGTTCATGCTGTTCGAGGTACCGCCCCACGGCATGGCCGAGAGCGATCCGCGTCTCACATATTTGACCACGATGCTGGGCGCGATCGAGATGCTGAAATGCGGTGTCACCGCCGTACATGACGATGCGTTCCACAATCCGTTTCCGACGCAAGACTCATGTTCGGCGCTGATGCGCGCCTACGCGGATGCGGGGATGCGCGCGACGGTGGCGATCAATCACCAGAATCTTGTCGAGTACGTCAAATATCCGTTCCTCGAAGAGATTCTTCCAGCCGGGATCCGCGCCGAGATGGACCGCGCACCGCGCGCGACCACGCAGGACATGGCCGATCTTTATCGCTGGTTCCACACGACCTGGCACGGCGCAGAAAACGGCCGGCTGCAAGTCGCGGTGTCGAACTCGGCGCCGCAGCGCGTGAGCGAGGACTATTTCGCATTTCTCTCGGACTTCAGCCGCCGGCACGATTTGCCGTTCAATATCCACATGCTGGAGACGAGGACACAGCGTGTGCTCGGGCAGACGCGCTGGGGCAAGTCGCTCATTCGCCATGTACACGATCTCGGCTTCCTCGACGAGCGCGTGATGGCTATCCATGCGATCTGGGTGGATGACGCAGACATCGCGTTGATGGCCGACGCGGGTTGCGTCGTCGCGCACAACCCGATCTGCAATCTCAAGCTTGGCAGCGGGATCATGCCGTTCCGAAAAATTCGCGACGCCGGCATCCCGATTGCGCTCGGCTCCGACGAACGCGCTGCCGACGACACCGCCGACATGTGGGCCGTAGCCAAGATGGCGAGTCTGGTCCATCGCGTTGCCGATCAGGAATATCTCCGTTGGCCGCAACCGGCCGAGATACTTGACTGTCTGACGCGCGGTGGAGCGCGCGGGATGCGCGAGCCCTCGATCGGCTCGCTGGCGGCCGGACAACAGGCGGATATCATTCTCGTCGATCTCGATCATCTGGCGTTCACGCCATTCAACAACGCCAGAAATCAGCTCATCTATTGTGCCAACGGCAGCGCGGTCGCGATGACGATGGTTGCGGGTCGCGTGGTGGCCGAGGGCGGCAAACTTCTGACGGTGGACGAGGCCGCCATCAAGGCGGAAATCCGCGAGCGAATGCCGGCGGTTCGCCGGGAACGCGCCGCAACAGCGGCGGCTGCAGCCAGGCTCGAAGGCTATTATCGCGCAATGTATCAGCGTGCCGCGTCGACGCAGGTGGGTTTTAGTCGCTGGATAGGTACGTAGCCTCGCGGCACAATGCGCCGCAAACTGGGTTTTCGTTCGATGTCTCGCCATCGAAGGCGCCCGGGCGACGACGGCAGTGACACCTTGGTGTTATGCGCCGGCGACGGCGACGATGTCCTCACGGACTTTACCACGAGCGGCGCCGAGGTTGACCACATCTGGCTCGCCGGCACGAACCTACACACCCTCGGCGAAGCATAGGACGGTCGAGTTCGAACCTGCATTCAGCCATGACGGCTCGCGCCGCGCCCGTCAAATATTGCTGACCTCACCGTTAAGGCTGTTGCTCTTCAACTGAAGGGGTCGCCCGCCTTCGATCACGATGCAACAGGTCTATGTAGCGGCCGTGCCTTACATCGTGGTTGGGTTGATCGTGCTGATTGCGATTTTCTTCCGTCCCCGATTGCCGCGTGACTGCCGATGGGATTGGGGAATTAGGCCGCCACCGACTCCTTCATCGCCGCGATTGCCGCGTCGAGCGCCACCCCGGTGTCGTCGTTATTTGCGGCCTTGCGCAGCGACGCGAGTTGCGCGGCGCCGTCGGGGCGTTGCGATAGCGAAGGCAACAAGGCCATCAGCGTTTCGAATCGCGCACGGCCGCGCTCATGCGTGTCGCCGTAGCCCTTGACGAGATTGCGAGCGGCCGCGACCTCGATGGCGAGGTCGTAATGCGTCGCGGCGGTCCGCTGCACGGTGGCGAGCCATTCTTCCAGATAAGCGTTCTCGGCCTGATAGCGCAGCGAGCGCGGGCGCAACGGCTTGAATGCCGCCACCATGTACAACAGCAGGAAGCCGCGGAGCGAACTCGTCTTCACCACGCGGCCCTTGCGGGTCATGCGGTCCATCAGGGAGCGCACCCAGCCCGTCCGCAAAATGAACCGCCCGAGCGGCGCAGGGAGCGTGTCGGCGATCTCCTGCGTGCGCGGATGCATGAACTCGGCGATTTCCAAGATCTGTCCGTCGTTCACCCGCACTTCCTCGCGCACGCGCGCGAAGCGCGACGGGCGGATCTTCAGTTCGGCAACGCGGATCGTGTCCTCGTAGGCCATGCCGAGCGCGAGCTGCCGCGCGGTTTCTCCGATCAGGCGTCCATCCTTGTCGGCTGACGCGACCGGCGCGAGGCGGTCGAGATAAAGCCGCGCGTAGGAAAGCCCCTGATAGTCCGCGGTGCGCTCGATGCCGGCGCGAGCGATCGCGCGCGCGCCGGCCGGAAACTTGTCCGTCTCCTGTAGCAGCTGCGCCGGAATCGGCCGGTGCACCACGCCGTTCGTCGGCGTCTCGTCGGAATCCTGTCCGTCGAGCGTCGGGGGCGGTTGGTTCACGGCAGGCGTCTTCACTGTCGTCGCGCCGACGGCCGTCGCCTCGAAACCCGCCGTGAACGCCGCAAGGCTCGCCTGGATGCCCTTTCCGCCGCGCTTGATCGCGCTCTCGAACGCCTGGCGCGGGAACGGCAGCACGCCCGCGCCCGCGGTCGCGCCGAACAGCACCGCACTAATGACGCTGCCGGTCGCCTCGGCGATCGCCGCCATGTCGAAGGCGTGCATAACCTTCGCGGCGGTGCCGCACGCCTCGATCAGTTTGTCCGGATCGACGCGCCCGTCGGCCATCGCGATTTTCTCGGTCATCGCGAACACACGATTGGTCGAGGCGATCAGCGTTGTGCGGTCCGGCGTGATCAGCCCGCGCTGGATCGCGCGGCCCGCTTCCATCAGTTCCGATGCGATGACGATATCGACATCGCCCGGCACCGGCATCAGCGCCAGCACCGGCTCGTGCGTCGCATCGACGATTCCGGCGCGCGGATAGATTTCGAGATAGTAGATCGTCGCGCCGGTGCGCTGCGCGACACCCGGCACGGAGGTGAACTGCGCGAGATAGTGATTGCTCTCGGCAAGATCGATGATCCAGTCGGCGAGCACGCCACCGCCTTCGCCACCCATCGCGAGGATCGCGATGGTGATCGGACGCTGGCGCTGCGGGAGGGGCGCGTTCACGGTCAGGCCGCTGCGTACTGGCGCCGCGCGATCCGCCGTTGCAGGAAGCCGATCACGGCGCCGCGTGCCTTCGCCTTGAAGCGATCCCATCCGCTCGGATTATTGACGATGGAGGCGCGATAGAACGAGGGGCACAGCACCGCCGCGTGCGCGACCTCGCCGCACAGCCCGCAGCCGACGCAGGAGTTGATGACCTTCGTCACCGGCTCGGTGCGCAGCGGGTCCGGGTTCGGTGCGACAGTCAGCGAGGGGCAGCCGGACAGGCGAATGCAGGAGTGGTCGCCCGTGCATGTGTCGGGATCGACACCGAAGCGCTCGCGCACCACGCGGTTGCCGTCCTTGATCGCCTTGTTCACCAGCGGGCGTTCGCGACGCTGCTTGTTCAGCATGCATTCGGATTGGGCGACGATAACCTTCGGGCCTTTCGCCTTAGTGGTCAGCGCCTCGCGCAAGGTGTCACGCATGCCGGCCACGTCATAAGTGTGCGTCAAGGTGCGCACCCACTCGACACCGACGCCACGCACCGCCTTCTCGATCGAGTTGTGCGTCTTGCGGATCGCATTGTCGGCGTAGGAGGAGAGGATATCCTGCCCGCCGGTCGCCGAGGTGTAGCCGTTGTCCACGATGACGGTGACGTTATCGGACTTGTTGAACACCGCGTTGCCAATCGAGGAGGTCAGCCCGTTGTGCCAGAAGCCGCCGTCCCCGACGAAGGAGATCGCGCGTTTGTCGGACTTGGTGTTGAACGCCGCTGCGCCCGCGCCGCCGAGGCCGTAGCCCATCGTAGTCGCGCCGATATTGAACGGCGGCAGGATCGAGAACAGGTGGCAACCGATGTCGCAACTGACGTGATGCGTCCCGAGCTCGCGCTCGACCAGTTTCAGCGCGGTGAAGATCGGCCGCTCGGGACAGCCGGTGCAGAACGAGGGCGGGCGCGCGTGCACGTTGTTCTCGATCGCCTTGACGGCGGCGGCGATGCGCACCGCGCCTTCATTCGACGGCGGCGCATCTGAAATCGTCTCTGGCCGATAGGCGCGAGCGAAGGCTTTCACGCCGTCGCGCACCACACCGCCGGTGTATTCACCAGCCATCGGCAGCATGCCCTTGCCTTCGATGCGGGTCTGCACGTCGGCACGGCGGAAAATCGTGTTGATCGCCTGCTCGAGGAACTCCGGCTGGCCTTCCTCCACGATGAGAATGGCGCGCTTTCCTTCCGCGAAACGGATGAGCTCGCGATCGATCAGCGGGTAGGTGACGTTCATCACATAGAGCGGCACGCGCGAATGCCCGAGCGAGTCGGCAAGTCCGACAAGCTCCAGCGCGCGCATGGTGGTGTTGTACATCCCACCCTGCATCACGATGCCGATGTCGATCAGGTCGCCGTCGAAGAACTCATTGAGTTTATTGTCCTCGATGAATTTCACCGCAGCCGGCCAGCGCTTCTCGATCTTCTCCTTCTCGTGCAGGTAGCTCGCGGGTGGCAGCACGATGCGGTCGGTCTGGCGGCGCGGGTTCTCCATCGCGTCGCGCAGCGTGTAGGACGGTCGCACGTTGTCGCTGGTCTCGAAGCGGCCGTGCACGTGACAGGCGCGTATGCGCACTTCGAGCATCACCGGCGTGTTGGAGATTTCGGAAAGTTCGAAGCCTTTCTTCACCGCGTTGACGATCGAGGGAAGGTTCGGGCGCGGGTCGAGCAGCCAGATCTGGGATTTCTGCGCGAACGGATGCACGCGCTCCTGCATGATCGAGGAACCTTCGCCGTAGTCCTCGCCGATGATGACGAGCGCGCCGCCGGTGACGCCGCCAGAGGCGAGGTTTGAGAGCGCATCGGAGGCGACATTGACGCCGACGACCGATTTGAACGTGACCGCGCCGCGCAGCGGATAGTTCACGCTGGCCGCGAGCGTCGCCGCAGCGGTCGCTTCGTTGGCGCTGTTCTCGAAGTGGACGCCGAGGTCTTCAAGGATATCGTTTGCGTCAGCGAGAACGTCCATCAGGTGCGAGATCGGCGCACCCTGGTAGCCCGCGACGTACGACACGCCGGATTCAAGCAGCGCCTTGGTGATCGCAAGGATTCCCTCGCCGCGAAACTCTTCGCCGGCGCCGAGTCTGAGTTTCTCGACTTCTTCCTTGAAGGATCGTTCGGCCATGGGGATGCTCCGGCTCGCAGTATAGGCCGAAGCAAAGCCATTGCCAGCCGCTCAGGCCGGGACGAGCGCCAGCACCCGCAGCGGGCTGCCCGAACCCTTCTCGATCTTGAGCGGCGGCGTGACCAGCAGCGCTCCGGTCGGCGGGAGCTTGTCGAGATTGGTGAGGCTCGCGAGGCCGAACTTGTTCGCCCCGTGCATCAGATGATGCGCCGGGAAAGCCGGCTCGAACACGAAAGCCTGCCCGTGGTCGGTGCCGACGGCTTCCACGCCCCAACCGTTCACGTCGCGCTGCTCGATCAGGAACTTCACGGTCGCGGCGGAGGGGCCCGGCGAGTGCGGACCGTCTTCCTTCATGTTGAGGAAACGCGCCGGATCGTCGCGCTTTGACCAGTCGGTGCGCATCAGGACCCAGGCGCCCTTCGGGATGCGGCCATGCTTTCCCTCCCAGACCTGGATGTGCGCGGGCTCAAGTACGAATTTCTCGTCCGCTACCGCTTCCTTGCTGCAGTCGATCACCACCGCGGGCGCGACGAGCCGCTGCACCGGAATGGTGTCGGTATAGCCTGCGGTGTTGTCCTTGCCGGTCACCCAATGGCACGGCGCATCGAAATGCGTGCCGGTATGCTCGCCCATCGAGAGGTTGTTCCAGTACCAGCCCGGGCCGCGCTCGTCGTAGTGCGAGATCTCCGAGATGCGGAACGGATTGGACGGCGCGAACGGCGGCGGCAACTGGATGACAGCCGTCGAGGGCTTCAGCGTCTGCGTCAGATCGACAACCTTGATGCTGCCGTCCGCGATCGCGGCGGCGAACTGGGCGAGAAGCTGGGTCGACATTCCGCTCTCCCTTTGTGCGGTAGTATGGCTTGGCGCCGATGCGCTGTCTTGGAATTTCGTCATCGCGGCTTTGAAGCCGCGCGCGATGACGCCGATATCGTCGGCCACGGTCACGAAGGCGTAGCCTTCCGCGCGGCGCTTGGCGGCGGCTTCGGCCGACATCGTGAAGATGCCGCATGGCACGCCCGCGGACTTGCAGGCGTCGAACACCGCCCGGCAGGCCTCCTCGTGGCGCTTGTCGACGTTCGGGAAGCCCCCGAGCGAGATCGCAAGGTCGCCGGTGCCGATCAGCACGAAGTCGATGCCCTTGGTGCGGGCTATCGCCAAGGCGTTGTGCACACCGCGTTGTGTCTCGATCATCACGCCGACGACGGTGCGGTCGTTCGCGGCCGCGTAATAGCGCGCGAAATCCTTGCTGAGCGGACGCACGCCGCCGCCCGAACGCGAGCCGTGCGGCGGAAAGCGCGCGGCCGCGACCGCGGCGGCCGCCTGCGTGTCGGTTTCGATCAGCGGGACGATGACGCCCTCGGCGCCGGTGTCGAGCGCCTGGCTGATCGCGATGGCGCTGTGGTCCGTGGTGCGCACCAGCACCGGCACGCTGTTGGAAACCAGCCCGACGGCATGTTCAAGGGTCGCGCGGTCCCAGAGACCGTGCTGCGCGTCGATGACGATTGCGTCGGGGGCGGCTTCGGCCGCGATTTCCATCACCGCGGTCGAGCCGGTGTTCATCCAGAACACGCCAAGCGGCAGGCCGCGCGCAAAACGTACGCGCAAGCCGAGCGCACCGAAACTGAACATCCAGCACTCCGACGCCACAAGCCGCGGCTCGATATTGTATGGTCGCGCGGCACGGGGCAAGGCGTCGTGCGGCCGGGCGGAGACCATGGTTAGCGGTCGGAGCGTGACATGAAGGATTGGGTGTTCGAGATCGTCTGCACCGGCGACGCCAGTCAGACGGGCGAGGCGTGCGCGTGGTCGGATGCGGCGGCGCGGGGCTGGAATGCGCTGCCGGGACTCGCCATCCTCGACATCTATCGGCCGATCACCGGCGGCGCGCACGATCCGTTCAACAATGACGGGCCGGGCCCGCTGTTCATCGCGATGCTGGCCTTTCGGTCGCGCGAGGCACTTGCCTCGGCCGTCGGCAGCGCGGCGTTCCCCGGGAGCGTCGGCGGACATCAAGCGGGTTTGACGTTTACAGGCTCGAGCCTTGAGCGGCATTTCTATCCGGTCGCGGGCGAGGCGAAGCCTGCTCCACTCGTTGCGCCATTCTCCTACGTGGTGCGCTATCACAAGCCGGCCGAGGACGACGCGGCGTTCATCGAGAACTACATCGCCACGCACCCGTCGACACTCGGGCAACTGCCCGGTATACGCGCGGTGATGTGCTACTTTCCGCTCCCGGTCGTGGCGGACGGCGTGGCGCCCGCCGACTACATCGTCGGCAACGAAGTCACATTCGACAGTGTCGAAGCCTTCAATGCCGCGATGCAATCGGAGGTGCGCCAGGAGCTGCGGCGGCATTTCCACGAATTTCCGCCGTTCAGCGGGCGCAACACGCATTTCCCGATGAACCGCACGCGGCTCGCTGGCTGATTCACGATTCGCGCCAAGGCTGTGCGTCGCGGGGCTCAAAGATTCAGCACGGTGGTGCCGGCGCGCCGTTGCGCGCCAGAGGTTAGAATTTTAAGCTTCAAATAAATCCGGCTGACCGGCAGGGGATCGTCATGAGCGTCACTATCGATCGCAGGACTGCGCTGAAGCTCGGCCTCGGCACGGCCGGAAGTACGTTTCTCGGCGACCTCGCTTTCGCTCAAGCCAAGGATGCCGTCACCATCGGCTGGCCGAGCGACGTGCCCTCCTGGGACCCGAACCAGCGCTTCACGCCCGACGCGCAGCCGATCTTCAAGCTCGTGTTCGATCAGCCGCTCGATCAGAATGAAAAGCTCGATCTCATTCCCAAGTTGATCACCAAATGGGAACTCGCCGCCGACGGCTTGAGCATGACGGTGGAGCTGCGCGACGACGTCACGTTCCACAACGGCGACAAGATGACGGCGGAGGATTTCCGCTACACCTTCTTCGAGCGCATCAAGGCCGGCCACAAGGTCGACACCGCGAACTCCTGGCGCAAGGTGACCGACATCGAGGTGACGTCGCCCACCAAGGCGGTGATGAAGTTCAACTCGCCAGCGCCGACCGCGCCGCAGTGGCTCGCCTTCCTCGGCAGCTTCATGGTGCCGAAGGCCTACATGGAGAAGGTCGGCGTCGAGCCGTTCCGCGAAAAGCCGGTTGGTACCGGCCCTTACAAGCTCGTCGAGTATCAACTCAACTCCCGCATCGTGCTGGAACGCAACGACAGCTATTGGGGGCCGAAGCCGAAGCTCAAGCGTATCACCTTCGACATCGTGAAGGATCCTTCGGCGCGGGTCGCTGCCATTCAATCCGGCCAGGTCGATCTCACCATCAACGTGCCGGTGCGCGAGGTCGAGCGGCTGAAGCGCGAGCCGACGCTCGCGGCCGAGATCAACCCGATCACGCGCGTGATTCTGCTTCAGGTGCGCAACGATCTCGGCTTCGAGGACGCGAATGTCCGGCTCGCCGCTCATCACGCCATCGACAAGGCGGCGCTCTCGAAGGCATTCTACGGCGGCGCGGCCGTGCCACTCTCCGTAGTCGCGACGCCGGGCACCGCGGCCTACCTGCCTGACTTCAAGTTCGAATACAGCCCCGACATGGCGAAGGCCGCGCTCGCAAAGGCCGGCTTCAGTCCGGAGAAGCCCGCGAAGATCAAGTTCGCGGCGACCAACGGCCACTTCCCGAGCGACTACGACATCGCGCGCGCGATCCAGCAGATGTGGCAAAAGGTCGGCATCGAGGCGGAGCTCGAAACCATCGAATATGCGAAATATTTCGAGCTCAATCGCGGCGCCAAGCTGCCCGAAGCGACGCTCTACAGCTGGGACAATGCGACCGGCGATCCGGAGATCTTCACCGGTTACCTGCTGAGCCCGAAGATGCCGTTCTCGGCCTGGAAAGGCATGGATGTCGGCCAGAAGGTGCTCGATCTGTTCGAGATCGCCGACTACAACAAGCGCATCGAGGGCTACCGCGCGCTCAACAAGATTGCTGTCGAGGCCGGCGCCACGATCCCGCTGTTGCAGAGCGTGGTTACGGTCGTCCGCAAGAAAACCCTGAACTACGCGAAGTACGAGAACGGCTGGGTCCTTGCCAGCTCGATGGACTGGTCCTGATCAGGCAACCGCTCGTCCCGCGAAAGCGGGGACCCAGTTCTTGGCTCTGGATTCCCGCTTGCGCGGGAATGAGCGGAGGATGGGCTAAACCCATGACCTCCATCCTCTCCCTCATCGCCCGGCGCATCTTCGTTTCCGTTGCAATTCTCGTCATTGTCTCGGCGTTGCTGTTCTGCATTTTGCGACGCTTGCCGGTCGATCCGGCGGCGATGTCGCTGCCGCCGAATGCGACGCTGGCCGAGATCGAGGCGAAGCGCCACGAGATGGGCCTCGATCTACCGCTGTTCCGGCAATACCTGATCTGGCTCGGACAGGTCGCCTACGGCGACCTCGGCATCTCGATCCATTTCCGCCGCGGCGTTGCCGGCCTCATCACGTCGACGCTGCCCGCCACGATCGAGCTCGCGGTGCTCGCGATGCTGATCGCCGGCGCGCTCGGCATCGCGGGTGGGCTGTTCATGTTCCATGTGCGCGGCACCGCCAGGGAGGCGGTCGCCGACGCCGGCTCGATCGCGCTGCTCTCGCTGCCCGAATTTCTCTGGGGGCTGTTCTTCATTCTGCTATTCGGCGTCGCGCTGGAACTGCTGCCGTTCACGGGCCGCCTCTCGTCCGGCTTCGAGCGTCCGGTGATCACCGGCTTTCTCCTACTCGACACGTTGCTGATGCGACGCCTTGATATGTTCTGGGATGCGCTCAAACACATGATCCTGCCCTCGCTCGCCCTCGGCCTTGCCTTCTCGCCGACCATCATGCGCGTGCTGCGCTCGAGCCTGATCGATGTCTACCAAGAGGACTACATCCATCAGGCGCGGCTGCGCGGTCTCTCCGAGCGGCGCATTTTGGTGCACCACGCGTTGAAGAACGCGATCCTGCCGACGCTCAGCCTGATGGGCGTGCAGTTCGGCTTCCTATTCGGCGGCACGCTGCTGATCGAGGTGATCTATTCGTACCCCGGCCTCGGCAACCTGATGGTTGATGCGGTGCGCAATGCCGACCTGCCGATCATCCAGGCGGTCGGCCTTGCCTATTGCGTGGTGGTGCTCGCGATCAACACCGTGGTCGACGCGCTTTACGTGGTCCTCAATCCGAAGCTGAGGGTCACGTGAGCGCGCGTCCGACGTGGCTGCGCTCCGGCCGCGTGCTTTTCGGCCTGGCGATTGTCATCGCGATCGCGCTCATCGCGTTGGCTGCTCCCTTGCTGGCGCCGCACGAGCCGAACGAGCAGAACCTGATCTCGATCTTCCTGCCGCCCGCATGGGCGAATGGCGGTGACGCGGCGTTTCCGCTCGGCACGGATTCGCTCGGCCGCTGCGTTCTGTCGCGGCTGATCTACGGCGCGCGCGTCGCTATGATGGTCGCGATCGTGGCCTCGCTCGGTGCGATGCTGATCGGCGCGGTCCTGGCGCACATCGCTGGCTATTTCGGCGGCTGGATCGATTGGCTGGTCGGCCGCACGGTCGATGTGTGGATGTCGTTTCCGCCGGTGATCCTGTCGCTGATCCTGATGGTTGGCCTCGGCATCGGCCTGCGCAACGTGATCCTGGCAATCGTGCTGGTTGACTGGACGCGCTTCTGCCGCGTGCTGCGCTCGGAAGTGCTCGTGGTGAGGCGGCGCGACTATGTGGCGGCGGCCCGGCTTGTCGGCTTTTCGCACTGGCGCACCATCACGCGCGAGATCCTGCCGTCCACAATGCCGCTGACGATCACGCTGCTGAGCCTCGAGATGGGCATCGCGGTGATTGTCGAGGCCATCCTTTCCTTCGTGGGCATGAGCGTGGGCGCGAACACGCCCGCCTGGGGCCAGATGATCGCCGACGCGCGGCAATATATCTACGACTCGCCCTGGAATCTGGTGTTTCCGATCCTGATGATCTTCATCACGGTGCTCGGCTTCAACGTGCTGGGCGATGGGCTGCGCCGCGCGCTCGACGTGCGCCTCACCGAAACGCGGCGGGCGTAATATGGGCCTGCTGGTCGCTCGCGATCTCACCGTTTCGGCATCGCTCGATGGCGGGCGCGTGCCGGTCATTCGTGATCTGTCGTTCACACTGAAAGCCGGAAAGATGCTCGGATTGGTCGGCGAATCCGGTGCCGGCAAATCGATGGTCGGCCGCACCGTGGCGCAATTGCTCCCCTCCGGTTTCGCCGTGAGCGGCGGAAGCCTCGTATTTTCCGAGGCTAATCTCGTCACGATGGAGCCCGAGGCACGCCGCGCGCTGCTCGGCCGCGAGATCGCCTTCATTCCGCAGGAGCCGCTCTCGGCGCTCAATCCGGTGCTGACCATCCGCACTCAATTCGACGAGCATCTGGCGCGTATCGGGGTCGCGGCGGGAGACCGACGCCCGCGAATGCTCGAATTGTTTGATGCGGTCCATTTGCCGCATGCCGCCGACCTGCTGAGGCGCTATCCGCACCAGCTCTCCGGCGGAATGTGTCAGCGCGTGCTGATCGCGTTCGCGTTCGCCAGCAAGCCGAAGCTCGTGATCGCAGACGAGCCGACCACCGCGCTCGACGTGACGATCCAGGCGCGCATCGTGCGGCTCATCGCCGAGATGCAGGAGCGTGAGAACACCGCGGTGGTGTTCATCACCCATGACCTGCGGCTCGCCGCGCAGGTGTGCGACGACATCCTTGTGCTCTATGCGGGTCGCGCCGTTGAATACGGGCCGGCGCGGCAGGTGTTTGCGACGTCCGGTCATCCCTACACGCGCTGCCTGCAACTCGCGAACCCCGCGATGAGCGGCAAGCGCCGCGGGCTTTACGCACTGCCGGAGCGCATGCCGGGGTTGCGCGCCTGGAACGGGATCAAGGGCTGCGCCTTCGCGCCGCGTTGCCCCAACGTGATCGAGGACTGCACCCGCGCGATGCCGCCACTCGTCGAGGTCGGCCCTAACCACGCCGCGGCCTGCATCCGCGCCGACAAAACCGCGCGTATCGCG
This sequence comes from Hyphomicrobiales bacterium, assembly GCA_003140315.1. Lineage (GTDB taxonomy): Bacteria > Pseudomonadota > Alphaproteobacteria > Rhizobiales > Xanthobacteraceae > PALSA-894. The sequence goes on along the minus strand of PLJS01000101.1, from coordinate 67,082 downwards.
GCTCCTGCGCTCGTGCCCGCCGCGGAGCCGCGTCAAACCGCGCCGGTTCTCGAAGTCTCAGGTCTCGGCAAACGCTTCGTCGCGGGCGGCCTGTTGCGCCGTTCCGAAGTCGCGGCCCTGAGCGATGTCGGCTTCTCGCTCCACGAGAACGAGTTTATCGGCATTGTGGGCGAGAGCGGCAGCGGCAAGAGCACCTTGGCGCGGCTGATCGTCGGTTTGGAGACGCCGTCGCAGGGTCGCATCGCCATTGCCGGGCACGACGCGAGCCATCCCGACTTCGACGAGCACCGCCGCCGCCATGTGCAAATGGTGTTTCAGGACCCGCAATCGGCGCTGAACCCGCGCCGCCGCGTCGCCAGTATCGTGACGCAGCCTCTGGAGGCGGCGGGCGTCGCGACCTGGGAGGAGCGCCTTGCAAGGGCCGACCTGCTGCTCGGCGAAATCGGTCTGCCGCCCGAGGCTGCGATGCGATTTCCGCAGCAGCTTTCCGGCGGTCAGCGTCAGCGCGTCAACATCGCGCGCGCGCTTTGCGCCGTGCCACGTATCCTCATTGCTGACGAGATCGTCTCCGGCCTCGACGTCTCGGTGCAGGCGCAACTTCTCAATCTGCTGGCCGCGCTTCGTCGCGAGCGGCAATTTTCCATGCTGTTCATTTCGCACGACTTGTCGGTCGTTCGCCATCTCTGCGACCGCGTGCTGGTGATGTATCGCGGCGAAGTGGTCGAAAGCGGGCCAACCGAACAGGTATTTGCCGCGCCTGCGCATGAGTACACGCGTATGCTGCTCGCGGCCGTTCCGCCGGACGATCCCGCCGAGGTGTGGCAGGGCCTACATGCGTAGGCCTGCTTCTTTCAGCAACGGCAGCACGTTGTCGATAAAATACGGCAGTTCGTTCTTGAAATTCACAAACGACACGGTGGTGCCCGCAAAGCCCGCGCGCGAAATCTTCACCATCTGATCCGCGATGAAGGCAGGCGTCCCAACCAGCGGATAAGTCCCGGCGCCGGCCGCGAAGCGCTTGCGGTGCAGTCGGTAGGCTTCCTCGTCATGCGAGCCCGAGAAGGTCTGCTTCTGCTTCACGTAATGATCGAGGCTCGCCTTGTCGGCCATCGTCACCGCGTAGTACTCGTAATACGCCTCGGCTTCTGCCTGGGTCGGGCGACACACCACATGGCACGTCGTGAAGACCCCAACCTGGCGCTTCTCGGCCGCCGCGCGTTTCTTCATGTCCTCGATATGTTCGCGGCCCTTGTCGATCTCGGTGAAGGTCGTGAACAGATAATCCGCAGCCTTGGCGGCGAACTCGCGGCCCGGCGGCGAGAACGCAGCATTGAGGGTGATAGGGCGCGGCTGCTGCACCGGGCGCGGTTTCCCCGACACGGCCTTCAGCTTGTAAAACTTGCCGTCATAGTCGAAGGGCGCATCCGCCGTGTAGATGCGGTTCATGATCTCGAACCATTCGAGTCCCTGCTCGTAGCGCCCCTCGATCAGCGCGAGCCCGAACATGCCGAATTCTTCGGGATTCCAGCCGCACACAATGTTCAGCCCCGCGCGCCCGTTCGACACGTGGTCAACCGTCGTCAGCGCCTTCGCGGCGAACACCGGATGTATCATCGGCACGTGCACGGTCGCGAACACGCCGATATTCTTCGTCACGCCTGCGAGTGCGGCTGCATGCGTCAGCGTCTCGAACGACCATTCGCGGCTGTTCATCTCGCCGCCAAATCCCTTCCAGCGCGCGATCGGCAGCAGGAACTCGAAGCCCGCGCGATCCGCGAGTTGCGACACCTCAACGATCTCGTTCCAGGTCGCAGGCCAGCGCTCCGGCACCTTTGTCAGCGTCAGCCCGCCGTCCGAATTCAGCGAGAAGACGCCGAGCTTGAGCTTGTTCGGTCCATGCATCGGATGAACGGCTGCGCCTGCCATGTCGGGAAGTCCCTGCCTTGAAGTCCCGGATTCAGCATAGAATAAAGGCGCGAAGGCCGCTGAGCAAAGATACGGTAAGCTGAGCATCGAGCGAGTCTGGCCGGAACGTTGGATGTCGGAAGGTCTGCAACGAAGGGATGCGTTCTCGCCCTACGAGGCGCTTGAGGCGCAGGCGGCCGCGCGGCCTAATGCGATCTTTCTGCGCGCGCCGGCGGCAGCCGAATTGCCCTACGCGCCGGACGGATTCGCTCACACCTACGGCGAGGGGCTAACGCGCATCGAGGCGTTGCGGCGCGCCTATGCGGCGGCAGGCTATGGCCGGGGCGCCTGCGTGGCGTTGCTTCTGGAAAATCGACCTGAGTTCATATGGCACTGGCTCGCGCTTAACGCGCTTGGCGTCTCGATTCTGCCGATCAATCCGGATTTGCGCGTGGATGATCTTGCCTATCAGCTTTCGATCGTCGAACCGCACCTTGCGGTCGCATTGCCGGAGACGCATCCGCTGATCGCGAAAGCATGGGACGGGGCGGGGCGCATCATCGGCCCTGACGATCCGCCACCCGCGTGCCACGCGACTGTGACGCGCCAGACGGCCGAACTGGACGACCCTTGCGCGTTGCTGTTCACGTCGGGCACGACCGCGAAGCCCAAGTGCTGCATGCTCTCGAACGACTATTTCCTGCGCATTGCCGACTGGTACGTTTCCCAGGGCGGCGAAGCCACGATGTGTGACAACGCCGAAACCGTGCTGACGCCGCTGCCGATGTTCCACATGAACGCGCTCGGCTGCACGGTCCTCGGCATGATCCTGAAGGGCGGCACGGTCGTGCCACTCGATCGCTTCCACGCACGGCGCTGGTGGCGCACGGTGAAGGAATCCTGCGCAACCGTGGTCCACTATCTCGGTGTGATGCCGGCGATTTTGCTGCAGCTACCGAGGGAAGACTCTGAAACGGCACACGACGTGCGATTCGGGTTCGGCGCGGGAGTCGATCCGCGCCATCAGGAGACGTTCGAGACGCGCTTTAAGTTTCCGCTGATCGAGGCTTGGGCGATGACCGAGACGGGCGGCGGCGCCGTTACGTCGACGGCGGGCGGGCCGCGCCACGTCGGCAAGCGCTGCATCGGCCGTGCGACGGCCACGATGGATTATCGCATCGTCGACGACGCGGGCGCGGACGTGAGACAGGGTACTTCGGGCGAGCTGCTGGTACGGAAAAAAGGCGACGAACCAAGACGCGGCTTCTTCCTGGAATACCTGAAGGACGAAGCCGCGACCGCCGAAGCCTGGGAGAGTGGCTGGTTCCACACCGGCGATGTCATTTACGAGGGTGATGACCGCACGCTGTTCTTCGTTGACCGCAAGAAGAACATTGTGCGCCGCTCCGGCGAGAATATTGCGGTGATCGAGGTCGAGGGCGTGCTCTCAAATCTTGACAGCGTCGTCGGTGTGGCGGTCGCGCCGGTGCCGGACGAGATGCGCGGCGAGGAAGTGCTCGCGCTGATCGTGCCGCGCGTAAAGCCGCGCGATGCGCGTGCATTTGCCGAGGACATCGCGCGCGCCTGCGCGGAGCGGCTCGCCTATCACAAGGTGCCGGGCTACGTCGCCTTAGTCGACACGATCCCGATCACACCGACGCAAAAGCTTCAGCGCGGCGCGATCAAGGCGCTCGCAGCAACCGCGGTCGGTGCGCCCCGCACGATTGACCTGCGCGCCTTCAAGGCGACCCTGCGCGAGAAAGCGCGCGCATGAGCCGCGCTTCCTATGAAGGAGTGGTGATCGCCGCCCCGGTGACGATTCCTTATGTCCGTTACTCTACGAAGGATGCGCATTGGTTTCTCGGCCGCGTGCTTGCGGCGCTGATGAAGAGTGCGGGCATCAAGAAGAGCCGATTGGATGGTTTGTGCGTGTCGAGCTTCACGCTGTTTCCCGATACGGCGGTCGGCCTGACGCAGCATTTCGGCCTCTCGCCACGCTGGCTCGATCACATTCCGATGGGCGGCGCCTGCGGTGTGGTGGCTCTGCGTCGCGCGGCGCGCGCTGTGCAGGCGGGTGACGCTGAGATCGTTGCCTGCATCGCGGGCGACACCAATCATGTGGATTCTTTTCGACAAAATCTTGCGAACTTCAGCCGCTTTGCGCGCGACGCGGTCTATCCGTTCGGCGCGGGCGGGCCGAACGCAAGCTTTGCGTTGCTGACGTCCTATTATATGAACCAATGCGGCATCGAAGCCGCGGACTTCGGTAAACTTTGCGTCGCGCAGCGCGACAACGCCCTGATGTTTCCGCACGCGCTGTTCAAGAAGCCGCTGACGCTCGACGACTATCTCAATGCCCGTCCGATCGCCGATCCGCTGAAGCTGTTCGACTGCGTAATGCCGTGCGCAGGCGCCGAAGGCTTCCTTGTAATGACCGAGGCGGAAGCGCGCCGGCTCGATCTCTCCTTCGCACGCATCCTTGGCGCCATCGAACGGCACAATGCGTTTCCCGACGATCCGATCCAGCTGCGCGGCGGCTGGACGCTCGATTGCGACGATCTTTATGCACAGGCTGGCGTCGGCGCGGCCGACATGGATTTCGTTCAGGTCTACGACGACTATCCGGTGATCGAGGTCATGCAGCTTGAGGACCTCGGTTTCTGTCCGAAAAGTGAGGGCGTGGACTTCGTGCGGCGCAACACGTTTACCGTCGGCGGAACGCTGCCACTCAACACCTCCGGGGGGCAGTTGTCGGTCGGGCAGGCCGGCGCGGCCGGCGGCTATCTCGGCCTGACCGAGGCGGTGCGGCAGCTCACCGGACATACTCTCGGCGCAAAGGTTGAGAAGGCGCGGCGTGGCCTCGTCAGCGGCTTCGGCATGGTCAACTACGATCGCGGCCTGTGCAGCGGCGCCGCGATTTTGGGCGCGCCATGACGCCGGCGCTCATCAAACCGAAACCGCGCAACCCCGTCAGCGCGCTGCGGCTGCCGACATTGCCGCCTCCGGCGCGCAGCCGGTCGGCACTGCGGCTCACGGCCGCCGCCGCCGAAGGCCGCCTTGAGCTGCAGCATTGCGCTGATTGCGGCACGGTTCAATATCCATCACGCTCGGCCTGCGTGACGTGCCTGTCGCACCGGCTCGAATGGCGTGAGACCAACGGCGCGGGTGAATTGATCTCCGGCACGGTCCTGCATCACTCGAACGAACTTTACTATCGCGAACGCGTGCCACTGCGGCTCGGAACGGTGCGGCTCGATGCCGGACCAGCCCTGCTCGTGCATCTGCAGGGCGACTGCGCGGCGGCGCCATCGCGCGTGCGTGTAAGCGCGCATCTCGACAAGAGCGGGCAGGCCGTGCTGATCGCGCTCCCCGCGGAGGATACGGCGAACATGGCGGACGATCCAATGTTGCGCGAGATGACCAGCGATCCGAAATTCCGCAAGGTGCTCGTCACCGACGGGAAACCCGCCGTCGGGCAGGCGGTTGCGATGGCGATGGTCGAAGCCGGCGCCGATATCGTTTGGGTCGGCGTCGCCGAGCCGTGGAAGCAGGCGCCCGGATTCGATGCGCTGACGAAGCTGAAGCAAATCGAAATCGTGCCGCTCGACGTGACCGACGAGAAATCGGTCGAGGAATTGGCCGGCGTCATCGGCGGCAAGGTCGATATCCTGATCAACACTGCGGAATTTCATCGAACGCACACCGTCGTGGATCGCGGCACCGAGACCGCGCGCGCCGAAATGGAGGTGAATTATCTGGGTCTCCTGCGCCTCGCCCAAGCGTTCGGCCCCGCGATGCGTGTGCGGGCGGCAGAGGGTTCGGCGCCGGCTACCGCCTGGGTCAATCTGCTGTCGATTCATGCACTCTCGGCGCTGCCTTCGCACGGCACGTTTTCGGCCACGAAAGCTGCGGCCTTCGCGCTGTCGCAAAACCTGCGCGCCGAGATGCGCCACGCTGGGATCCGTGTGGTGAATGTCTTCCCCGGTCCGATCGACGACGAATGGAACCAGCTTGTGCCACCGCCGAAGCTCGCACCAGTGGCGCTCGCGGAGGCCATCGTTGCCGCGCTGCGCGACGGCATCGAAGACGTCTATCCGGGCGACGTCGCGCAGGACATCGTGACGCGCTTTCGCGAGAGCGCCAAAGTGCTCGAACGCGAATTGTGGGACCAATGAGCGCCGCGCTTCTCAGCGAGCTTGCCGGCGCGCTCGCCGCCGGAGGCGTGCGCGTCGTCGATCTGTCGCAAACGCTGTCGTCGCGCTTCCCGCAGATCGTGCTGCCGCCCGAGTTCGATCAATGTGCGCCGTTCCGCGTGGAAGAAATCTCGCGCTACGACGAGCGCGGCCCCGGCTGGTACTGGAACAACCTTTCGTTCGGCGAGCACACCGGCACGCATTTCGACGCACCGGTTCATTGGATCAGTGGTCGCGATCTGCCGAACAATACGACCGATACCATGCCGCCTGCGTCGTTCATCGCACCGGCGTGCGTGATCGATTGTTCGGCGGAGTCGGCGCGCGACGCGGACTTCCTGCTCACCGCCGAACATCTCCGTGCCTGGGAGAACCGGCACGGCAAGGTCCCGGCCGGCGCCTGGGTGCTGATGCGTTCGGACTGGTCGAAACGCAGCGATCCGGTCGCCTACCAGAATTTCGACGAGACCGGCCAGCACACGCCGGGGCCGGATGCGCGCGCCGTACGCTTCCTCGTCGAAGAACGTGATGTACTCGGCTTCGGCACCGAGACGATCGGCACCGACGCCGGACAGGCGGCGCAGTTCCGCCCTCCTTATCCGTGCCACACCTTCATGCACGGCGCCGGCCGCTACGGGTTGCAATGCCTTGCGAATCTCGACCTGCTGCCACCGACCGGGGCTGTCCTCATCGCGGCACCGTTGAAAATCTTGCGCGGGAGCGGCAGTCCGGTGCGCGCACTGGCGCTGGCGACGGACTAGTTGTTTAGTCCCGGCATTTGGTGGAGCGGGTTGAGGGTGGAGCGCTCTGGTTGGGATGTCCAGGTTTTGCAGATGTGTTCGTAAGGCTTGAGGCCCTTGAGGGTCTTCAGTCGGCGGCCAAAGTTGTAAGCGGCGACGAAGTCGGCGAGGTGTCGGCGGAGTTGATCGTGGATTTCGTAATAGAATCGCTGCACCGTGGTCTTTGATGGTTCGGTTCATTCTCTCGACCTGACCATTGGTCCAGGGATGCTTCGGCTTGGTTAGCCGGTGGTCGTTATTTGGCGGGTCAGCGCCCGGTTCGTTGCGCTGTGCCGCACTATGGGCCTGCTCACCTAAGCCAGCGTGGCGATCGACGGCAGCAAGTTCAAGGCGGTGAACAACCGCGACAAGAGCTTCACCCGCGTGAAGACGGAGCGCCGCATGGCGCAGATAGAGGAGAGGGTCGCGCGCTATCTGCAGCAGCTCGACAGTGCCGACCGGCAAGAGCCGTCCGAGGCTCTCAAGACCAAGACGAGCCGCCTGAAAGAGAAGATCGAGAAGTTGAAGGGGCAGATGCAGCGTCTTTTCTCGAAGAACCTCTTGCGTGGTTCGGTTCGGTGATCGGAACATCTTTTCGTCGGTCAACGCGCGCGGCGCGTGGCTGCGAGGCTCCGTCCGCCGTGGCGGGTGGACCAGGCGATCGGGTCGTTTCGAAACTCGTGAAGTACGGCCCTGTCTTCGGCCGACAGCCGCTGTCCAACGTCGGTCCGGAGAATGTCGTCCCATGTCGCCAAAGATAGAAGGCTCACGCGTTCCGTCCGGAGCCGCTCCACGACGCCCGGAAAGACGCCGTTATAGAAAATCGTGAGGGCGTCGCGCACATCCGCGCCGGCCATTCGGAGGCCGCGCGTGAATGCGACCTTGCCGGAACCGTCGGTCGTAAGATCATCGACTAGAAGGACGCGGCGCTTGTCGACGTCCGCGCCCTCGACCTGGGCATTGCGGCCGATGCCGAGCGGGCGCTTGCGCACATAGGCGAGCGGGAGATCGAGCGCATCCGCAAGCCACGCGGCGTATGGGATGCCGGCGGTCTCCGCGCCGGCGATGACCGCTACCTCGCCGGGCGCGAAGGCCGACCGTACGGCCTCGACGGCGCAGGCCGTGACGGCGCGGCGCGCCGCAGGATCACCGATCAGCACGCGGCAATCCACATAGACCGGGCTCGCCCATCCGGCCGCCAGCGTGAACGGTCGCTCGAGCATGAACCTGACGGCTCCCGCTTCGAGCAACAGCCGTGCGATCGTGCCGCCGATGTCTTTTGTCGTCACGCCCGCACCTCCGCGATCGACCATGGCAAGATCTCGCCGCCGCGAAAGACCACGACCTCGTCGCCATCGATCGGCACGGCTTGCGGCACATGGCTCGGGCGGCGTTGAAGCGTGATCGTTCCGGAGTTCGCTTCGAGCCCGTAGAAGCGCGCGCCGTTGAGCGAAGCAAAAGCCTCGAAGCGGTCCAGCACGCCTTCTTCGTCGAAGACCTGGACGTAGCATTGCAGCGCGCTCGCGCCGACGAATGCGCCGGCGGCGCAGCATTCGCGTTCCTTGTTGCGGCGGGGATGTGGGGCCGTATCGGTGCCGATGAAGAAGCACGCCTCGCCCGAGGTCGCGGCAGCGCGCAGCGCGAGGCGATGGCACTCGCGCTTGGCGACGGGCAGGCAGTAGAGATGCGGGCGCAGCCCGCCCTGGAAGATCGACGTCCGGTTGATGACGAGGTGATGCGGCGTGATCGTCGCCGCAGCCCGCACGGCGTTCGCCCGCACGATGTCCAGCGTTTCGGCCGTCGTCGCATGCTCGACGACCACCTTCAGGCCGGGATGGCGAACAAGCAGCGGCAGCAGTTCGGTCTCCATGAAAACCGCCTCGCGGTCGAAGATGTCGACCGACGGATCGGTCGCCTCGCCATGGATGAGGAGCTTCATGCCGATGCGCTCCATGCGCTCCAGGACCGGCGCGATGCCGATGATGCTCGTCACGCCGTGGTGCGCGTTGGTGGTCGCGCCGGCCGGATAGAGCTTGGCGGCGACCCAGATGCCTTCCGCGTAGCCGCGCTCGATCGCGTCGGGCGACGTGGTGTCGGTCAGATAGCAGGTCATCAGCGGCTGAAAGTCGCTGCCCTCCGGCAGCGCGGCGACGATACGCGCCCGATAGGCGGCGGCCATCTCGGGCGTCGTCACCGGCGGCACGAGGTTCGGCATGATGATCCCGCGCGCGAACTGCGCTGCCGTGAACGGGAGCACGCTGCGCAGCATGTCGCCGTCGCGCAGGTGGACGTGCCAGTCGTCCGGGCGACGGATGGTGATGCAATCGCCTTGCGTCTTGGCTGCCGCGCCGGCCGCACTGTCAAACATCCGATCGAGGCTCACTGCGCCGCCTCCGCGATCGCCGCACGCATCACCGATACGCCGGCGAGGAAGTCGTCGAGAGTCATGGCTTCCTGCGGATTGTGCGAGCCATTCTCATTGCGCACGAAGACCATCGCGCTCGGCACGCCGGCTCCGGCGAACACCGCGGCGTCATGGCCGGCGCCGCTCGGAATCGTCTCGTCCGGCAGGCCCAACGAGCGGGCGGCGCCGCGCAGCCGCTCGATCCAGGTCGGATCCATGGTCGCCGGCGCCGATTCGATCCTGCGTTCGAGCTTGAACGTCACGCCACGCTCTTCTCCGATTCCCTCGCATTCCGACAAGAAGAGATCATAGAACGCCTCCAGCGTCTCGACGTTCTGGCTGCGCGCCTCGAAGCTGAACCGCACCATCCCCGGGATACGCGCGATCGCGTGCTCGGCCGGGTCGGTGCCGACGATGCCGGATGTGACGACGAGGTCGCGGCCGCGTTCGAGCAGTGTACGCCAATGCCGGTCAAGATGAGTGATGAGCTCGGCCGTGGCAAACACCGCGTCGCGGCGCAGCCAGCGCGGGACCGCGCCCGAGTGCCCCGCTTCGCCGATGCATTCCACGACCCGGTGGCGGACGTTGCCGCGGATGCCGGTGACGATCCCGAGCGGCAGGTCGCGGGCGACGAGGACGGGGCCCTGCTCGATATGGAGTTCCAGCCAGGCGGCGACCGTCGCGGGATCGAGGAGAGCTTCTCCATGGCCGATGCGGTCGACGTCGGCACCGACGTCGCGCATACAATCCGCAAGCGACCGTCCAGTGACCGCGTGCCGGCTCGCGAGGTCGGCGGCCGTCAACTGCCCAAACAGCGCGCTCGATCCCACATAGGCGCGGGCGAAGTAAGCGCTTTCCTCACCGCGCAGACCATAGAGCTTGAGCGTGCGTCGTGGCCTGAAACCCTCGCGCAAAAAGCCGGCGAGAATCGCAAGACCGGCGACCACGCCGGCGCCGCCGTCGAAATTGCCGCCCTGCGGCACGGAATCGAGATGCGATCCGCAGGCGATGAAGGGAAGCGCGGGTTCTGTTCCGGGGAGCGTCGCGACGAGATTGGCGCCGGCGTCGCGCTCGGTCGCGAGGCCGGCCGCGCGGGCGGCGCGCTCGACGATATCGAGCGCGAGGGATTCGCCCGGCCCGTACGCGTCGCGGGTGATGCCGACGCCGTCAAACGTGGCCGTCCTCAATGCATCGAACAGCTCTTCGCACAGGATCCGGTCCGCATCGGCGTTCATTGCGGCGGCGCGACCCATTCGAGGTCCGCCTCGTCGGTCTCCTCGTTGCGTACCGCGCCGACCAAGTCTGATACGCGCGCGATGTCGCGCCGCTCGCAGAACTTCGCCAAGCCGTCGATGACGGAGATCATGGCGGCCGGCTGCACGAATGTCGCGGTGCCGACCTGCACTGCGGTCGCACCCGCCAGCATGTATTCGGCCGCATCGTCGGCGGTCGCTATCCCGCCGCAGCCGATGATCGGAAGCTTCACGACACGGGCACATTGATAAACCTGCCGCAGCACGATCGGCTTGATGGCGGGCCCGGAAAGTCCGCCCATAACGTTGCCGAGCGAAGGCTGGAATGTGTTCAGGTCAATCGCCATCGCTAGGATCGTATTGGCGACGACGAGCGCATCCGCGCCGGCGAGTTCGGCGGCCGCTGCGACTTCAGGCAAGTCGCCCGTGTTCGGCGTCAGCTTGACCCACAACGGCAGCTTCGTCGCCGCGCGGAGCGCGCGCACGACGGCTTCGGTCGAGCCGGCCCGCATCGCGAAGGCCTTACCGTCCTCTTCGATGTTCGGACAGGAGATGTTCGCCTCGATCACCGCGATGCCGGGCACAGCGCTGAGCTCCGCAGCGAGACTCGCGAAGCCTTCCGCAGTCGGCGCCGAGATGCTGACGACGAGCGGGACGCTGTAGGGCGCGTAGTGCGGCAGCGTGTGCTCGACGAAATAGGGAACGCCCTTGGATGGGATGCCGATCGCATTGATCAGCCCACCCGGGCGCTCCACGACGCGCGGAAGCGGATTGCCGGTGCGCAGCTCGCGCGTGATCGTCTTCGTCACGAAAGCGCCGAGTCTGCTGAAATCCATGACCCGCTCGAGACCTTCGGCGAAGGTGCCGGAGGCGGGCATCACGGGGTTCGCGAGCGTCAGCGAACCGATGCGCACCGAAAGATCGGTCACGGGGCGCGGCCGATCACGGGATCGCCTCCAGGATGTCGAACACCGGACCATCCCAGCAGACGCGGCGGTGAACGATCTCGCCCTTGACGTTGAAATCGCGCACACAGCAGAAACAAAGGCCGATCCCGCAGGCCATCTGCTGCTCCATCGCAACTTGTCCGCGCAGACCGAACTCCGTCGCGAGGCGCTGCTGCACGCGCATCAGTCGGCTCGAACCGCAGGTGAAGAAGGCATCGCAGCGCTGCTCGGCGATCAGTCCGCGCAGGAGCCGCTCCACATGCGCCGGACCGCTGGTGCGCTCGGTGTCGGTGACCGGAATGACGGTCGCGCCCTGGCTCTGGAAGAGCTCGACCGAGAGCACGAGATCCGGCCGGCGCGCGCTGAAGATTGCGGTGACGTGCATGCCTTTGGCGCGCGCCGCCTTGGCGAGCGGCGCGAGCGTGGCAAGTCCAGCGCCGCGACCGACCGCCACGATGTGCTTCCAGGCCGGATCGAGCGAGAAGCCGACGCCGAGCGGACCCATGATGTCGAGCCGGTCGCCGGGATGCAGCATCGCGAGACCGCGGGTGCCCGCGCCCGCAATCTTGTAGAGAAACTCGACAGTGCCGGCGTCCGGGTCAACGCCGTACAGGCTCATCGGACGGCGCAGATAGGGCTGCTCGCCCGCAGGCTGCGGGCACAGCAATTGAAAGAACTGTCCCGGCACCGCGTCGAGCGCCGGCCGCCCGCACTTCACCACCAGATGGCGGTATTCGGTATTGATCGCCGTGTTGGCGAGAACCTCGGCGAGCTCCGCCGCGATAGCTGCCGACCATTCGCCGCCAGGGAGCGTGCTATCCGGAATAGGCGGAGCGTGCCCTCCCATCGCGGGCTCTTCGGCATGCATCGAGATCAACCCTCCGGCAAGCGCGGACGATCACGAGAGCGTCGCGCCGCGGCGTTCCGGGATGAGCAGCAGGAGCGCCACGATGTCGAGCCCGTAGAGCAACGCAAGCAGCGCGATCGCGGTATCAAAGCCGAGGGCCGCCGCAACGGCTCCGACGACGATCGGCCCCGTTCCGCCAACCGCACGACCGATGTTGAAGAGGACGTTCTGCGCCGTCGCGCGCGCCGCGGTCGGGAACAGCTCGCTGATCAGTGCACCATAGCCGCCGAGCATGCCGTTGACGAAAAAGCCCATCACGGCACCCGCGATCAGCAGCGCGATCGGATCGGTCAGGCGCGAATAGACCACGACCATGACGCCGGCCATCAGCATGTAGCCGAAGAAGGCCGGGCGGCGACCGACGCGGTCCGCGATGTGGCCGAAGGCGAAGATGCCGACTGCCATGCCGGCGATCGTCACCGAGGTCCAGACGGCGGATTGGGTGAGGCCAAAGCCGAACCGGCTCGCCAGATAATTCGGCAGCCAGATCATCACGCCGTAATAGCCGAAGTTCTGCACCGAACAGAGAATGATCATGCCGATGCTGAGCTTGGTCGTTTCGGCGTCCTTCACGAGGAGGCCAAGCGAGTTCTTGTGCTCCGGCGCCTTCTCGACCTTCTGGACGAAGACTTCCGGCTCATGCAGCGACTGGCGGATGAAGAAGGCCGCGACCGCCGGGAAGATGCCGACCGCGAACATGCCGCGCCAGCCGATGATCGGGAGCAGGATCGGCGTCAGGATAGCGGCGGCAAGAACGCCGAGTTGCCAGCCGAGACCGACATATGAGGAGGCGCGCGCCCGCTTTGAGGCTGGCCAGGCTTCGGCGACCAGCGCCATGCCGATTCCGAACTCGCCGCCAAGCCCGACGCCGGCGATAGTGCGATAGGCGAGCAGGTCCCAATACCCCTGCGCCAGAGCGCACATGCCGGTAAACACCGCGAACAGCACGATCGTCCAGGTGAGGACACGAACGCGGCCGAGCCGATCGGACAACATGCCGAAGACCACGCCGCCGATGACGGCGCCGATCAGCGTTGCGGTGACAAGCGACGCGCCCTCGGCCGGCGTTAGGTGGAGATCGGCCGAGATCATGCGCAGCATGAAGCCGAGGATCAGCAGGTCGAAACCGTCCATCGCGTAGCCGAGCGCGGAGCCGATAAGGGCTTTCCACGCGGCTGCATCGACAGTCTGAGGTCCGGCGGCCTCATCGGCGGTCGGTTCTAACGTTACGCCGTGCGCCATGACGCCCTCCCTCAGCAAACGTCTCATCGGAGACGAGGCCGAGAAGGAGGCTAAGACGGGATAATCCAAATGGAAAGACAAATCTAAATCGTTAGATGATGTTTTTTAGCTCGGCTGTGCCTGTTTTTTTAGCTCCGCGATCGCGCGGCGCAACAAGGCTGCGCCGGCCGCGCCTTTCGCCGCGCGCTGCCACATCGCCGCAACGAGGCGCTCGTAGAGCTCGACCGCGTCGGCGGCCGCGGTGATCGACGCCACGCCGAGCCTCACGTTCGGCAACTCGCCGAGGCGGAAGGGGCTGACGGCGACAAGCGATGTTCGGTCGCGCAATCGGCAGATCTCGAACGTCTGGTTCGGGACGGTATCATCAATGACGCCGGTCTGCATGCCGAGCGGTTCCCGCTCCATCAATGCGGCCGTCCGCTCCACCTCCTGCCGTGCGAGCTGTCGCCGAGCCTCCCGCTGCTTGTCTTTCAAGGCGTACGTCCCGATCAGGCCGGTGCGCAGGAGCCGCCTCACCTCGGTCAATCCGATCAGGCCGGCAATCGTCGGACCGCCCGGCATCAGGACGGAGCGCCGCTGCTCGAGCACGACCAGCAGCCGGTCGATGTCATCGACGGCCTTCGCCCGGTCGGCGACCGTCTCAGGCAATCCTTCGAGCAGCATCATGCGCAGCGTGCGCGAGAAATCCTCCGACGTCAGGAGGAAGGTGATCGGCTCATAGAAGAGCGTGATTCGTTCCGATTGCGCTTCAAGCTGCCTGAGACGCTCGAAATACGCGATCGCAGTGGAGAAGTACTCCGTGCCGGCACCGAGAAGCGACGGCAGAGAAACGCCAAGTATCTCTGCCATCCGCTCCAACGTCTCGACTTTGATGGGTGTGGATCCCCGCTCATAGTTGTAAAGAGCGGCGCGAGACACACCAAGACGGTCGGCCGCTTCGTCGGGCGACAATCCCGCCCCTAACCGATGCGCCTTCAGGCGAAGCCCAATCTGCGGAAAATCAACTGGCATCGGTCGCTCTCTTGAGTCGCCTTGCCACTATACGTGATCGTATTCATTGTCGACATTGAGCGCCCATGTCCCGACGTCCGCGCGAATTTACGTGTCAACGTCCCAAGGAGCCTCGGCGGAGAGGGCGTGCGTTTCGATCCATAGAATGGCACACTTCGCAAAATTGCGAGAAAACGATGGGAGGATCGATCATGAAGACGGAGGGAAAGCCAATCCGGGTGGACAAACCTCCCTTTGCATCGAGAATAACCCGCCGCACCATCCTGTTGTCGGCGCTCGCCTCGCCGTTTGTTCAGCGCAACGCACTCGCCGCGGATTCCCTCAAGGCTTATTCGATCTGGCCTGAGAACTACGCGCGACCGATGCTGGAGGCATTCGAGAAGGCGAGCGGCATTCATGTCAATTTCATCCGTTTCTCGTCCGGCGAGGCACTGGCGCGGCTCATCGCCGAAAAAGGCAATCCGCAAGTGGACGTGCTGTTTGGGGGGCCGGTGGAGACGTTCACCGCAGGTGAGGAACAGGGGATCTTCGAGGCCTACACGCCACCGAGCGCCGCCGACCTGCCGCCACGGTTCAAGAGCCAGAAGGGCATGTGGACCGCGATCGCGGACGACCCGCTGGTGTTCATGACCAACACCAAGTTCCTGCAGGAGCACAATCTAAAGGCCCCGGCGTCCTGGGATGACCTGCTCAATCCCGCCTACAAAGGCATGCTGCAAATGGCTGACGCGCGCACGTCCGGCACGGCGGTGACGCGCATCTTCTCGATCCTTCAGGTCAACAACCGCAACGAGGACGCCGGTTTCGCTTACATGAAGAAGCTGCGCCAGAACATCCAAGCCTACACCAAAAGCGGCGGCGGCGGCACGGTGCCGGTCGGCCTCGGCCAGGCGGCTGGCGGCATCTTCTTCATCGTCGATGCGCTATTCACGCGCCAGAAGGGTTACGATGTGCAGATCTCCTTCCCGAAGGAAGGGATCGGCTCGGCGGCGGAATGCCTCGGGCTCGTAAACGGAAACAAGAACGGTGCTGCCGCCAAGAAACTGATCGACTGGGCAACGAGCCCGGACATGCAGTCGCTGCTCGCGCCGTCCAAGATTAACTTTCTGCCCGCCCACCCGAAGGTAGCGCCCGACCCCGATCTCGCCGCGATATTGAAATCCGCGAACATCATCGAGATCGACGACCGCTGGGCCGGTGATAACCGCAAGCGCATCGTGGATCGCTGGGTCGCGGAAGTGCTCAACGCAAGTTGATGACCGGCGTTAACGTGTCGGCACAGCCGATGGCACCGCATCCCCGCAGCTTCGCGCGCGCCGCCGGGCTGTTTGCGATTTGGCTGCTTCTGGTGGCGTTCATCGTCTATCCGCTGGTGATGCTGCTGTTGCGTGCGTTCCTGGCGGATGGCGGGTTCACACTCGACGCGCTCTTCGCGGCGCTCAAGAGCACCAGCAATCTGCGCGCGCTGCGAAACAGTCTGCTGCTTGCGTTTCTTGTCGGCGCGGCCGGCACGCTCGTCGGGCTTGCCTTCGCGCTCGCGCTAGACCGCGCCAATCTTGGGCCCCGCACCGCGCGCCTGATCGACGGCCTGACGTTTTTGCCGCTCATTTCCCCGCCGTTCACGACCTCCATCGCGTTCGTGTTCTCGTTCGGCCCGCGCGGCCTCATCACCTACGATCTGCTCGGTATCAAGAATTCGCAGATGTACGGCCTCACCAGCACATTCGCTGCCGAGACGCTGACCTATTTCCCGATCGCCTATCTGGCGCTGCGGCCGATGCTGGCATCGATCAGCAGCAACTTCGAGGAGGCCTCATTCAGTCTCGGGGGCTCGCGCTGGCACGCGTTCCGCACTGTCACGATTCCGCTCATTATTCCGGCACTCGCAAACGCGTTTCTGCTGCTATTCGGCTGCTCGCTCGCCGATTTCGCGACACCGCTGATCCTCGCGGGCAGCGATTTCTCCGTGCTGCCTACGGAAGCTTACTTACAGATCACCGGCATGTTCGACCTGAGGAGCGGCGCGATCCTCTCGCTATTGTTGCTCGTGCCGGCCGGGCTTGTGTTCTACGCGCAGGAGCGCGTTGTCGCCGGGCGCTCTTATGTCACGGTCACCGGCAAGGCCTCGGCGTCGGCGCGGCGCGACTCCTTGTCGACAGGGGCAAAGGTCGCGCTCCTGACCTTCTGCGTTCTGACCGTCGCGCTCATCCTCTATTTCTACGCACTGCTGTTCTGGGCCTCAATCGTCCAAGCCTTCGGCGCCAACCAGACCCTCACGCTCGACCATTACCGCGTCATCTTCACCGAAGGACTGCCGGCGATCAAAGACACGCTGATCGTTGCCATCATCGGCATGCCGCTCGGCGGGCTCTACGGCATCATTGTTGGGTATCTGATCGGACGTACAAAGTTCGTCGGCAGGCGCGCTATGGAAGTCGTCAGCATGCTGAACTATGCGCTGCCCGGCACGATCGTCGGCATCGCTTATCTGTTAGCGTTCAACGACAAGCCGCTGGCGCTGACCGGAACCGCCACGATCCTGATCGCCTGCTACGTCTTCCGCTACAGCCCGACCGGCATCCGCACGACAATCGCACTGCTACAGCAGATCGACAAAAGCATGGAGGAAGCCTCCGCCAGCCTCGGTGCAAGCAACCTCGTCACGTTCCGGCGCGTGATGTTGCCCCTGATCCTGCCAGCGTTCTTTGCGGGACTCGGCGTGGTGTTCATCCGCTCCATGACGGCGATCAGCGCCACGATCTTCCTCGTCTCGATCGACTGGACGCTGATCACGGTGAAAATTCTCGAGAACATGACCGAGGTCGCCCTCGGGCCGGCGGCGGCGTTCTCGGTGTTCGTCATCGCGGTGGTGGTCGCAGTCACCGGTCTGTTGAACGTCGCGTTGCGGCGCATGACTGCGCCGAGCCTTCGCATCAGTCGAATCGGGACGTGACCGTCATGGCGAAATCGCTCGAGATCAGGCTGCGCGGCATTTCGGCCACGTTTCAACACGAGAGCCGCGGCGACATCACTGCCGTGAAGGATCTCGACCTTATAATTCAGCCGGGCGAGTTTCTTACCTTGCTCGGCGCGTCGGGCTGCGGAAAGACCACGACGCTGCGGATGATCGCAGGATTCCAGCAGCCGTCGGCGGGTGAAATCCTCTTCGACGGCGCGAACGTGACGAACGTTCCGGCGAACCGGCGCGACATCGGATTCGTGTTCCAGAATTATGCGCTATTCCCGCATCTTTCGGTGTTCGAGAACGTTGCCTATGGGCTTCGCATCAAGCGCCAAAATGCCGCCAAGATCGATGCTGGCGTCGAACAGGGGCTGCGGCAGGTTGGCCTGCAAGGGCTCGGCGGGCGGATGATCAGCGAGTTGTCCGGCGGCCAACAGCAGCGCGTAGCACTCGCTCGCGCTATCGCGATCAAGCCGCGTGTGCTGCTGTTCGACGAACCTCTATCCAACCTCGACGCCAAGCTGCGGGTGGAGATGCGGAGCGAGATATCGCGGTTGCAGGAGGAACTCGCAATCACAACGGTCTATGTCACGCACGATCAGGAGGAAGCGATGGCGATCTCCGACCGCATCGCGATCATGAACGAAGGCCGCATCGTTCAGATCGGCAAGGCCGAGGAGCTGTATCGGAAGCCCGTCTCACGCTTCGTTGCGGGATTTCTTGGAAACGCAAATCTCGTCCGCGGCACCGCGCTGGCGGCTGACGGCGGCCGCGTGACGCTTGATATTGTCGGTCATCGCTGGACTGTCGCTACGGACGCGACCGTCACGATCGGTAGTGTCGTCGACGCGGTTGTCCGTCCCGAGGCCATCTCGCTCAGCCGCAGTGATGGCGCCCTGCCAGGCATCGTTGAAGGCCGCGTATTCCTCGGCGAGAAGGCGGAATATCGCATACGCACCGGCGATCTTGAGCTTCTCGTGGTGCAGTGGAACCCGACGGCCGGAGAGTTGCTCGCGGCCGGCGACACATGCTCGGTCAATCTGCCGGCCGCGGGCGTGCAGCTTCTGGTCTAAAGCGATGAGGGACGCGCGAGATCGACATTTACGCAATTGCGTTATGAGTTGACGGCGTAGTTTGCCATCAAAAGTTGAATATATCGCGCGTATATCTCGGCGAGCGCCTGATCCCGTATGAGCAGAACATTTTCCGCGTTGCCCATGGCATGATTGGACAGATTGAAGCTCCCGGTCACAACAGTATCGTCCGCGACGACAAGCTTATTGTGCATGAAATTGTGCGGTTGGGACGGCTTGTGACGATCGTAGGGGATGGAATTCTTGCGTACCAAGTAGTGCGCCACTTTCTGCCACGTATTGACCTTATCCGCTCCGACATTCGCGGCCCTCCACTGCCGTTCGACTTGGTCCATTTGTGGGCCATCAAACAGACCAGCCAATGGCAAGCCTCGGTCGATAGCCTCCGACAGAGCTGCGAGAATCGGTCCCGATGACAGAACAACGGACGCTACGTAAAGCCGATTTCGGGCAGCCGCAATTGCTCCGACGATTTCCTTCAACACCGCCGGGCTTTCACCCGGCGTAAACGCAATCGTCACCGGCACGTTATTTAGCTGAATGGTCCCTGTCTCGCGGCGGCCAGTCGAATCGACGATCTTTCCGCGGGACCAAAGGTCGGTGAAATTCTGCGCGTAGTATGATGCTAGTTGTTGCGAACGCAGACACAACAGGTTGTTATCTTGAAGCCCCCAGGAGTCGTTCGTGTAGTTGGAAGAGCCGGTGAAAACAGCTGCATTCGTGGCGTCGGCATCACGAAGAATGTACTTATTGTGCATGAGGACCCGGTATCCGGTGATACCTTTGAACTCTGCGACACCCGAAAAAGAGCGGACAAAGCTGTCGGTCCCCGGCGGCTTCTGATCTGCCTCAAGATGCGCAGGGGCAGCAGTGGGTATGACGCTGGAGTCGAGGCCGGAATCGGTGGAATGGTCATAAACAATGCGTATGCGGGTCCCTTTGCGCGCTTGCGACCGTAACGCATCCCCGACGATAGTCGCCGCCTCGTCATGGAGGCGGAAGTCGTAGATCGCGATGTCGAGCGTTGATTTCGCTTCACTGATGAAGCTGGCGATCCAACTGGCCACGTCTTGAATCTGCGCCGTCCGCTCCTGTGTTACCGTGAATGGATCGCGCCCCTGCTGTTGCAGAAACGCCACCTCAATGGCGTTTCCCGCAAGGAGTGTTGTTTTCAGCGTCATCGATTGGGGTCCTTCCGGAACGAATTCAATCTTATTTAGGTCGGGTCATCTTTGAGGGGTATCCCGCCGGACGCGGCCCGCTGTTCAAATCACGCCTGATGAGCTCTTGCCAGGCATCCTCGGCATCGGCCGCATAGGAAAACAAATCGAGGTCGGCACGCGCAATCATTCCTTCGTCGAGAAGCGTCGTGAAATTGATGACGCGAGTCCAATATTGTTTCTCGACGAGAACGACGGGAATCGCAGGCATCTTCGCGGTTTGCATCAGCGTCAGTAACTCGAAGAGTTCGTCGATCGTGCCAAAGCCTCCCGGGAAAACTACAAGTGCGTTAGCGCGCATGGCGAAATGAAGTTTGCGCACCGCAAAATAATGGAACTGAAAAGTCAAGTCCGGTGTCGAATAGCCGTTGGGTTCCTGCTCATGCGGCAACCCGATGTTGAAGCCAATGGACGGCGCTCCCGCGTCCGAAGCTCCACGGTTTGCCGCTTCCATGATGCCGGGACCGCCGCCGGTTGCGATCACATTGTCGCGGATGCCATCGCGCGGCCGGAGCGCCCCGCCTCGCTCGGACGCGATTCGCCCAAAGCGCCGAGCCTCGTCATACCATCGCGCTGATTGTTCGCCTCGACGCGGCACCGCTCCCGGCGGGAGTTGTGCTGTAGAAACAGCCTCGGTGCCACTCTCGCGTGGAAGAACCCGTGCGCTTCCGAATACGACGATGGTCGAGCGCACGACCCAAGCTCGAAGCCGTTCCTCTGCTTTTTCATATTCGAGCTGCAGCCGCACCCCGCGCATGGAGTCGCCGAGCAGAAAGTCCGGGTCCAGCGCTGCCAACCGATAGGCCGGCGAATTCTTCTGGTCGGCATTTTCGTCCATCTCGGACTCCGAAGTTTGCAAAGCGATACGACAGGAACCCAGGCCGCAGGCTCCTCAAGTGCCGAAGGGTGTGTGTCGTTCTCTCCGATTCCCAGCATCACGCCGAACAAGGGACGAGCAGAAAAACGTTGCGGCGCCGCGATAGCGATTGAGCGTTGTTTCGTACGCGGCGGCCTGTGCCGGCGAATCCCCAGCGAGATGGGTGACTAACGGTACCAGAACGCAGACGCGCATCAAAAGCGCCCCACCGGCTTCACCACTTGTTGAACGAGCTACCACTAACGATCGCCATCGTGGCGGAACTATCCTCTACATCAGCATGTTCTTGAAGACGCGCGCTTCTCCCCGTCTGTGTGGATCGTGTCTTCTACCCTCAAACGCGCGACAAGCGTCCGGAATGTCGCTCCGAAAACCAACGTGACGATGCAGTCTGTTGCAGCAACCGGCGGAACGCATTCCCCAGGCATCGATGGCCTCTGCATCAACACGATTCGCACCTTGTCGATGGACGCTGTCCAACAAGCAGGCTCCGGCCATCCCGGGACACCGATGGCGCTGGCGCCGCTGGTCTACACGATCTGGCAAGAATTCCTGCGATTCGATCCCGACGATCCGATCTGGCCAAATCGAGACCGTTTCGTGCTGTCAAACGGCCATGCCTCGATGCTGCTTTACTCCGTGCTCCATCTCACGGGCGTCAAAGCCGTCAACGCGAAATACGAACGGCTTGGCGAGCCCGCGGTCACGCTTGAGGACATCAAGCGGTTTCGCCAGCTTGGCAGCAAATGCCCCGGCCATCCCGAATATCACCTGACATCGGGCGTCGAGACCACCACGGGCCCGCTCGGGCAGGGCTGCGGCAACAGCGTCGGCATAGCGCTTGCCGGACGGTGGCTCGCCAAACACTTCAATCGGCCGGACTTCACGGTGTTCGATTACGACGTCTATGCCGTGTGCGGCGACGGCGACATGATGGAGGGCGTGTCGAGCGAAGCAGCTTCCTTCGCCGGACATCAGATGCTTGGCAACTTGTGCTGGATCTATGACAGCAACCGGATCACGATCGAGGGCCACACGGATTTGGCATTCAGCGACGACGTCGCGGCACGCTTCCTGGCCTATGGGTGGGACGTGCTTCACGTGGGCGACGCCAACGACACCGAGCGCCTGGGGGAGGCGCTCGAGACCTTCCGGCGCACCAAGGACGTGCCGACCCTCATCATCGTTGACAGCCATATCGGTTATGGCGCCCCGCACAAGCACGATACAAGCGCGGCTCACGGTGAGCCGCTCGGCGAGGAGGAGATACGCCTCGCCAAGCGCAGTTACGGCTGGCCGGAGGACGCGAAGTTCCTGGTGCCGGGCGGCGTGCACGAGCATTTCCGCGACGGCATGGCCCGGCGCGGCCGAAATTTGCATGAGGCGTGGAACGCGCTGTTCGAATCGTACCGAAAGAAACATACCGACCTTGCGGATCAGATCGACCTCATGCAGCGGCGCGAACTGCCCGAGGGGTGGGACGCGGATTTGCCGGTCTTTCCGGCCGACGTGAAGGGGATTGCCAGCCGAGATTCTTCCGGCAAAGTGCTCAACGCCATCGCGTCGCATCACCCCTGGCTGATCGGAGGCGCGGCCGATCTCGCGCCATCGACCAAGACGCGCCTCACATTCGAGGGCGCTGGCGATCTGGAAGCGGATGCGCCGGGCGCGCGCAATCTGCACTTCGGTATTCGCGAACACGCCATGGGGGCGATCCTCAACGGGCTTGCACTGTCGAAAATCAGGGCTTTCGGTGCGGGCTTTCTCATTTTTTCCGATTATATGAAACCGCCCATCCGGTTGGCGGCGCTGATGGAGCTCCCGGTCATCTATGTCTTCACGCACGACTCGATCGGCGTCGGGGAGGACGGACCGACGCATCAGCCGGTCGAGCAGTTGCTCGCGCTGCGCAGCGTCCCCGGCTTGATCACACTGCGGCCCGCCGATGCTAATGAGGTCGGCGAAGCTTGGCGCGTCATGATCGGGCTGAAGCATCAGCCGGCAGCCATCGTGCTGAGCCGCCAGCCGCTGCCGACATTCGACCGCACGCGCTACGCGCCGGCCGTCGGTTTGCGGCGCGGGGCTTACGTTTTGGCGGACGCCGGCGACGGCAAGCCCGACGTGATATTGATCGGCACGGGCAGCGAAGTCGCGCTCTGTCTCGGTGCCTACGAGGATCTCAAGCACGACGGCATTCCGGCGCGCGTGGTCAGCATGCCATCCTGGGAGCTGTTCGAGCAGCAGGATAAGGCTTACCGCGATGAGGTTCTTCCGCCGAACGTCACGGCGCGCGTCTCGGCCGAGATGGGTTCGGTGATCGGCTGGGACCGCTATGTCGGGATGACCGGCGCCAAGGTCGGCATGAACACATTCGGCTCTTCGGCACCGCTCAAGGACCTGCTCACGAAATTCGGCTTTACGCCGGATAAGGTGCTTGCCGCCGCGAAGGAGCAGATCGCAAATTCCAAGGGGACACCATGAACGTGCAGACTAAAACGAAGACTCCCGTGAACCCGCTCAGGCATTTGCATGATCTCGGGCAAGCCGTCTGGCTCGACTTCCTATCTCGACGCTTCCTCGCCGAGGGCGATCTCAAGACGCTCATCGAGCAGGATGGGCTGACAGGCGTCACCTCCAATCCTTCGATCTTCGAAAAGGCGATCGCGGGTAGCGCCGATTATGATTCGTCATTGAAGGCGGCGGAAAGCGATGGCGACAAAGGCGTCATGGCGCTTTACGAACACCTCGCGATCGAAGATATCCAGAACGCAGCGGACGCCTTGCGGCCGGTTTACGACGCGACGGGGCGCCACGACGGATATGTCAGCCTCGAAGTCTCGCCCTACCTGGCGATGAACACCGATGCGACGCTGGTCGAGGCGCGCCGGCTGCGGCACGCGGTCGGCCGCGACAATCTGATGATCAAGGTGCCGGGGACCAAACAGGGCCTGCCGGCGATCCGCAAACTCATCGGCGAAGGCATCAACGTCAATATCACGCTGTTGTTCTCGCAGCAGGTCTATGAAGAGGTCGTCGAAGCCTATCTGGCAGGACTGGAATATCTGGTCGCGCAGGGCGGGGATCCAAGCAAGATCGCAAGCGTCGCTAGCTTCTTCGTGAGCCGCATCGATGTGGCGGTGGACAAGCTCATCGACGAGCGCCTTCCGCAGACGAAGGACGCGGGCCAACGCGAAACGCTGGCCAGCCTGCGAGGCAAAGTCGCCATCGCCAATGCCAAGCTCGCCTATCAAAGCTACAAGCGTTTGTTCGCGGGCGAACGTTGGGAGAAGCTGAAGGCAAAAGGCGCGCGCGTGCAGCGCCTGCTTTGGGCCAGCACCGGAACGAAGAACAAAGACTACAGCGATGTGCTCTATGTCGAGGAGCTGATCGCTCCCGATACCGTCAATACGGTTCCGCCCACGACACTGGATGCCTTCCGCGATCACGGAAAGGCAAGGGCGAGCCTTGAGGAGAATATCGATCAAGCCCGGCAGACGATGGCGATCCTAGGGCGGTCCGGCATCTCGATCGATGCCGCGACGGCAAGGCTGGTCGAAGAGGGGGTGCAGCTCTTCGCCGATGCGTTCGATAAGCTGCTCGGCGCGGTGGCGCAAAAGCGCGCGGCGTTGCTGGGCGACAAGCTCGACACTCAGGCGATCAAGCTTCCCGCTGCGCTTGAGAAGATGGTGGCGGCTTCGCTCGAAACGTGGCGGCGCGATGGGAACGTGCGCCGGCTCTGGGCCGGTGACGCAACGCTGTGGACCGGTTCCGACGGGGCGAAATGGCTCGGCTGGCTCGACATTGTCGAGGAGCAGCGCAAGCGCGTCGCCTCGCTCTCAAAGTTGGCTGATGACGTCAAACAGCAGGACTTCACCAACGTTCTTCTGCTCGGGATGGGAGGGTCCAGTCTTGGCCCGGAGGTCTTTGCCGAGACTTTCGGCAGCCAGAAGGGCCATCCCGAGCTGTCGGTCCTCGACTCGACCGACCCCGCGCAGATCCGAACGATCGAAAGCAAGATCGATCCTGCGCGGACGCTTTTTATCGTATCCAGCAAGTCCGGCAGCACGCTGGAGCCGAATATCCTGAAGCAGTATTTTTTCGAATCCACCAAGCGTGCGGTCGGTGCCGACAAGGCGGGATCGCGCTTCATCGCCGTCACCGATCCCGGCTCGAAACTGCAGGCGATCGCCGAGCGCGATCGATTCCGCCATATCACTTACGGGATTCCAAGCATTGGCGGCCGCTATTCGGTTCTCTCGGATTTCGGCCTCGTACCCGCGGCCACGATGGGGATCGACCTAACCCGCCTGCTCGACGCGGCGCAGATCATGGTGCGCTCCTGCGGCGCCGATGTGCCGCCGGCCGACAATCCGGGCGTCGCGCTCGGCACCATCCTGGGTGTGCTCGGAAAGGCTGGCCGCGACAAGGTCACCATCGTCGCGTCGCCCGGCATCGCGGACTTCGGAGCGTGGCTCGAGCAGCTCCTCGCCGAATCGACCGGCAAGCAGGGCAAGGGGCTCATTCCCGTCGATGCCGAGCCGCTGGGGTCGCCCGATGTCTACGGACCGGACCGCTTGTTCGTCTATCTGCGACTTTCGAACGGAGCGGATGCCAAGCAGGATGATGCAGTCGCTGCGATCGAGAGAGCAGGTCACCCGGTCGTAGGCATCGCTGTCGCCGACCGTTATCACATCGGCCAGGAATTCTTCCGCTGGGAGTTTGCTACCGCGGTCGCGGGCGCGATCCTCGGCATCAATCCGTTCGATCAGCCCGACGTCGAGGCCAGCAAGGACGAGACGCGCGAGCTTACTACCGCATACGAGAAAAGCGGGACACTGCCGCCGGAGACACCGCTGTTCGAAGAGGCCGGCCTGACACTCTTTGTCGATGAGAAGAACAGCAAGTCTTTCGCGAAGGCCAAAACGCTCGTCGACTACCTCACGGTACATTTCGGACAAGTTCAAGCCGGCGACTACTGCGCGCTGCTCGCCTATGTCGAACGCAACAAGCGCCATCGTGACGCGCTGCAGGACATCCGCGTCCTGATCCGCGATCGCAAGCGCGTCGCCACATGCGTCGGCTTCGGGCCGCGGTTCCTGCATTCGACCGGGCAGGCCTACAAGGGTGGGCCGAACACCGGCGTCTTTCTTCAGATCACTTGCGATGACCTGCCCGATGTCCAAGTGCCAGACCAGAAATACACCTTCGGTATCGTCCAGGCGGCGCAGGCGCGCGGGGACCTTCAGGTGCTGGCCGAACGCGGCCGGCGTGTGCTGCGCATCCATCTCGGCGAGCATGTCGCGGGCGGACTGACGACGCTCAAGGATGCCGTTGCGCAAGCGCTCACGTGAGCGGCGTACAGGAGAAGACCCCGATGCAGCTCGGCGTGATCGGACTGGGGCGCATGGGCGGCAACATCGTTCGCCGTCTGACGCGCAGCGGTCACCAATGCGTCGTGTTCGACCAGAACCCGGCCGCCATCAAGGCGCTTGTCGGCGAGGGAATCACCGGAGGTGCTGACCTCAAGCGACTCGTCCGTCAGCTCGACAAGCCGCGCGCCGTCTGGGTCATGTTGCCTGCGGGCGAAATCACCGAGACCACGGTCACGCAGCTTGGTGCGCTGCTCGAACCAGGCGACACCATCATCGACGGCGGCAACGCCTTCTACAAGGACGACATCCGGCGGGCAAAGTCCCTGAAGGCGAAGGGAATCCATTATGTCGATTGCGGCACGAGCGGCGGTGTCTGGGGTCTCGATCGCGGCTACTCCCTGATGATCGGCGGTGCCAAGGAGGCGGTCGATCGTCTCGATCCGATCTTCGGTGCGCTGGCTCCCGGCGCGGGCGACATACCGGCCACGCCAGATCGCAAAGGGCGCGATCCGCGTGTCGAGCGCGGCTACATGCATTGCGGTCCAAGCGGCGCAGGGCGTTTCGTCAAGATGATCCACAACGGCATCGAGTATGGCCTCATGCAGGCCTATGCGGAAGGATTCAACATTCTGCGCGGCGCCGCGTCGGAAGAATTGCCGGAGGAGCAGCGCTATCAGCTCGACCTGCCCGATGTCGCCGAGGTCTGGCGCCGTGGCAGCGTGATCGGCTCCTGGCTGCTCGACCTCACCGCGATGGCGTTGGCGGAGGACCCGAAGCTTTCAAAGTATTCGGGCGTAGTGGCGGATTCCGGCGAAGGCCGCTGGACCGTCAACGCGGCGATCGAAGAGGCGGTGCCGGCCGATGTCCTTTCGGCTGCGCTCTATGCCCGCTTCCGCTCGCGCGAGAAGGAAAGCTTCTCCGACAAGTTGCTATCGGCCATGCGTAACAAGTTCGGCGGGCACGTCGAACCGAAGGCGGATCGTTGAGATGGAGCCGCAGGCACGACCCGCGGACCCTTGCATCCTTGTGATCTTCGGGTCGTCCGGGGACCTCACCAAGCGCCTGCTTATCCCGGCGCTTTATAATCTCCGGCGCGCAAAGTTGTTGCCGGAGGCATTCTCCGTGATCGGCGTCTCCAGGCAGGCTATCGACCAAGAAACATTCCGCCGCGACTTCGGCGCAAGCCTGCGCGAATCCGGCAATGGTGAGGTTGTTGACGACGATTTGAACTGGCTCACCGAACGGCTCTATCACCAGCCGGGCGAGTTCAACGATCCCGCGACCTACAAGAACCTCGCGCAGCTTCTCGCCAAGACCGATGAGGCGCATCACACGGGCGGAAATTGCCTGTTCTATCTGGCGACACCTCCGCAGGTGTTCGGCCCCATCGTGCAGCGTCTCGCGGACGCGGGTCTCGTCCGCGAAGAGGAGGGGCATTGGCGGCGGGTCATTATCGAGAAGCCGTTCGGCCACGATCTTGCGTCGGCCCAGGCCCTCAATCGCGACATCCTCGGCGTGCTCGCCGAGAGCCAGATCTATCGTATCGATCATTATCTCGGGAAGGAGACGGTTCAGAACGTCCTGGTGTTCCGCTTTGCCAACGGCATATTCGAACCGCTGTGGAATCGAAATCACATCGACCACGTCCAGATCACGGTCGCGGAGACGCTCGGCGTCGAGCGGCGCGGCAAGTTCTACGACGCCACCGGCGCGTTGCGCGACATGGTGCCGAACCATCTCTTCCAGCTTCTTACGCTCACCGCGATGGAGCCGCCGACCTGCTTCGGCGCCGAGGCGGTGCGCTCCGAGAAATCCAAAGTACTGGAGGGCGTCCGCCCTTTCGGCCCCGAGGACGCGCGGCGCAACGTCGTGCGCGCGCAGTACGTCGCCGGTATCATCGAGAACAAGCGGGTCGATGCGTATCGCGGCGCGGACGATGTTGCGCCGGATTCCGTGACCGAAACCTATGTCGCGCTCAAGCTGGCGATCGACAGCTGGCGCTGGGCCGGCGTGCCGTTCTATCTGCGGACCGGCAAGGCGCTCGCCGCGCGGCGAAGCGAGATCGCCATCCAGTTCAAGCAGGCGCCGTTCGCACTGTTTCGTGACACGCCGGTCGAGCGGCTCACGCCGAACGATCTGATCCTGCAGATCCAACCGGAAGAAGGGGTGACATTACGCTTCAGCGCGAAGATTCCGGGACCGAACGTCCGTATGGACGGGGTGGAGATGAAGTTCAACTACCAGGACCACTTCAAGGCCGCGCCGAGCACCGGTTACGAGACGCTGATCTACGACTGCATGATCGGCGATGCGACGCTGTTCCAGCGTGCCGACAACATCGAGGCCGGATGGCGGGTGGTCCAGCCGGCGCTCGACGCCTGGGCAAAGGACCGCGCGGAAAACCTTCCACTCTATCCAGCGGGAAGCGCGGGACCGAGCGAAGCGGACGCGCTTTTGGCACGCGACGGCCGGCGCTGGCGCCCCATCAATGGCGGCAACGGGCCGTCGTCATGACGCCACCTCCCCGATTTCCAGCAACGAAGATCTCGGCCGTTGTCTCCGATGTCGACGGCACCCTATTGACCGAAGAGAAAATCTTGACCCCGCGTTCCACGGCCGCCGCGGCCGAGCTTCGCTCACGTGGAATTGCCTTTGCGATCATCAGCAGCCGACCCTCACGCGGCTTGAGCATGCTGCTTGAGCCGCTGGGAATCACGACGCCGGTCGGCAGCTTCAACGGCGGAGTTATCTCGAGGCCTGATCTGACCGTCATCACCAAGCATTTCCTGTCGCCCGATGTCGCTCGGCGCGCGGTCGCCATGCTCGATGCGCACGGGACGCAATGCTGGGTTTTCAGTGGACAGGAATGGCTCGTGCGCGATCCTGATGGCCCCTATGTCGGATTCGAAGAGCGCACCGTGCAGTTCGGACCGAAAATCGTCGAGGATTTCGGAGCTGCACTTGATGCAGCCGTCAAGATCGTCGGTGTAAGCAAGGACTTCGCGCTTCTCGCGCAGCGTGAACGCGACGTGCGGTCCGCTCTGGCTGGAGAGGCTAGCGTCGCGCGTTCGCAGCTTTACTACCTCGACGTCACGCACCCGCTCGCCAACAAAGGCGCCGCATTGGCGGAGATGGCGAAGTGCATGCGTGTTCTGTTGGATGAGATCGCTGTTATCGGAGACGGCAGCAACGATGTCGCGATGTTCGAGCGTAGCGGTATGAGCGTCGCCATGGGAAATGCCAGTCCGGAGGTGCAGGCGGCTGCGGATTTCGTCACCGACGGCAACGACGACGATGGCTTTGCCGCCGCGATCGAGCGGTTCGTTCTCGGCGGCGATCGTTCGAACCTGCGGGCAGAGAAAGCACCAGCAGGAGACCCCGTGTGACAGGCCCCGCTCGCGAAGTATCGAAAATATCGCTCGTCCTCGCCGACGTCGACGGCACGCTCGTGACCGCGGAGAAGGTCCTGACCGAACGCGCCGCGGCGGCCGTGAAGGCGCTTCACACCGCAGGGATCGCCTTCGCGATTACCAGCGGGCGTCCACCGCGCGGCATGGCGATGCTGATCAATCCTCTGGCGCTGCAGACCCCGGTCGCTGGCTTCAATGGCGGAATCTTCGTCAAACCAGACATGACCATCATGGAAGAGCATGTGCTGGCCACCGAGGCGGCAACGCGCGCGCACGACATCATCCTCCGTCACGGGATGGACGTCTGGGTCTATAGCGGCAAGGACTGGTTTATTCGAGACGCCAATGCGCCGCATGTCGCGCGCGAGCAAGGGACCGTCAGGTTTGCGCCGATTGTCACCGAAAACTTCAAGAATATTCTCGGTAGCGCAGTGAAGATCGTCGGTGTAAGCGACGACCCCGACCTTGTCGCGCGTTGCGAAAAAGATGTTCAGGAAGCGCTCGGCACCGGCGCGTCAGCGGTCCGCTCGCAACCGTACTATCTCGATGTGACGCACCCTGACGCTAACAAAGGGACCGTCGTCACGACACTGTCGAAGCTTCTCACGGTCCCCACCAGAGAGATCGCCACGATCGGCGACATGCCGAACGACGTGTTGATGTTTCGAAAAAGCGGCCTCAGCATAGCCATGGGCAATGCCGCCCCGGAGGTGCAAGCGCAAGCCGATCTCGTTACAGACTCCTATGACAACGAAGGCTTCGCCAAGGCAATCGAGCGATTCATTCTGCAGCGAGCCATGCCCATTGGAGGCGCGATGACATGACGGATGTTGCATCGGTGGAGCATCGCACGTTCGAGAATGCCGAAACGCTCGCGCACGACGTCGCCGAATGGCTCTGCGCGTTGGTGTTGGCGAGTGATCGCGAGTTTGCGGTTTGCCTGTCGGGTGGATCGACACCGCGGCGTCTCTACGAATGTCTTGCCGACCCGGCCATCGCGTCGCGATTTCCTTGGAAACGCGCGCACTGGTTCTGGGGCGACGAGCGATTCGTGCCGCACGACGACCCTGACAGCAATTACCTGATGGCGCGCGAAGCACTTCTTTCGCGGGTCCCGATTCCTCCTGAGAATATTCACGCAATTCCGACAGTGGGCTTGTCTCCGGTGGAAGCCGCCGTCGCGTACGAGGCGACGCTCAAGCGCTTCCATCAATCCCATATTCTCGCTTCGACCCGACCGCTCTTCGACGTGACGCTGCTCGGGATCGGCGAAGATGGGCACACCGCCTCGTTATTCCCTGAGCAACCAGCGCTACAGGAAAAGCGGAGATGGGTGGTCGCGGTCATCGGAGCCAAATCTGAGGCGCGCATTACGCTGACCTATTCGGCGCTCAACAGCAGCCGCGATCTCGCATTCCTAGCGACCGGTGAGGAGAAACGAGATGTCGTCGCTCGCGCGCAGGCTGGGGATCGGATGCTGCCCGCGACAAACGTTCATCCCGCAGGGAAGCTGCACTGGTTCACGGATCGCGCCGCAACGCCGGCGGGGACGCATTGATGCCAACCGACCTCCGGTCGATGGAAGGCCATTCATCTATTGCTCCCGCAGTCATAGTCGTTATGGGAGTTTCGGGAAGCGGAAAATCGACCGTCGGAGCACTCCTCGCCCTGCGTCTCCAATGGGAGTTCGAGGATGCAGATTGGTTTCACCCGGCTTCCAACGTCGAGAAGATGCACAGCGGTATTCCGCTCACGGACGAGGATCGCGCGCCCTGGCTCGCCGCCGTCGCAGCTTGGATCGACAAGACACGAGCGGCCGGTCAACACGGCGTCGTCGCGTGCTCAGCGCTCAAGCGACGCTACCGTGACATCCTTATCGGCGACCGCACCGACGTCCGCCTTGTCTATCTCAAGGGCGGCGAGACACTCATCGCGCGCCGCATCGCCACCCGTCACGAACATTTCATGCCGCAAAGCCTTTTGCACAGTCAGTTCGAGGCACTAGAAGAGCCGGAATCGGACGAAGATCCTCTCATCGTCTCGATTGAACCGGGGCCCCGCGAGATCGTTGAGCAGATTTTATCGGCGCTAAAGCCCTCCCAATCGCGCTAGGCGTTCTGGGGCGCTTGGTCACGAGCCAAATCCCCGTTCACGCCCGTGGGTGCCGTGGCAATCGAGGTCTTCATCGCTCCAGCCCTCTGCTTTCTAGCCCGAGATCAAAGCAGCTCGGTCATCGCAGCATCGCGTGCGGCAAGTGCCCGGGCAAACGTGCGATGCATGCGCGTGATATCGGGTTCGAGACCGACAAAAAGCCGGAACGCCTCGGCTGCCTGATGCACGCACATCCCACCGCCGGTCAGGACACGGGCGCCCTTCGCGGCCGCGGCCTTGATGAACGCGGTTTCGATCGGCGTGTAGATCACGTCGGCGGCCCAATGGCGCGCATGGAGGGCCGAGACTGGCACCGGGTTGCCGGGAAAGCCGTGCATGCCGACCGGCGTGGCGTTGACGACGCCGTCGGCTGCGGCAATCTCGCGTTCAAGTCCGGCCGCGAGGCGGCATCGCGACGGGCCGTAATGTGCACCCAAGTCGGCCATCAGCGCTCTTGCGCGCGAAACGTCCTGATCAAAAAGGACGAGCGTCGCGACGCCGAGGTCCATCAGCGCGAAGGCGACTGCGTGGCCGGCGCCACCGGCTCCGACCAGCACCACGGTCGCGGCTTCCGCGCTGGCGCGGCCAAGCCCTTCCTCGAAGCTGCGACGAAAGCCGCGCCGGTCGGTATTGTAGCCGGTGGTGCGACCATCCTCGGCAATCGTGACGGTGTTGACGGCGCCGATCTGAGCCGCCTCACGGTCCACGTCGTCGAGAAGTGCCAGGACATCCTGTTTGAACGGAAACGTGACGTTGGTGCCGGCGAAACCGGCCGCTTTGGCGGCATCGAGCAACTGTGGCAGCGTCCGCCCCTTCAAGCGATCGACATCCATCAGGTGGTAGTAGCCGTCGATGCCGGCGGCAACGAAAGCATCCGCATGCAGCGCCGGCGACAGAGACTTCATGATGTTGGCGCCGATCAGGCCGACCAGGACCTTGCGATCATTCATGACACGGCCACCGGCTGCGCCAGACCGCCGCCCAGGAAGAGCTGGACGATCCGCGGGT
Organism: Hyphomicrobiales bacterium; assembly: GCA_003140315.1. GTDB lineage: Bacteria > Pseudomonadota > Alphaproteobacteria > Rhizobiales > Xanthobacteraceae > PALSA-894. The sequence goes on along the minus strand of PLJS01000101.1, from coordinate 34,347 downwards.
CGGCCAGAATGTTCGGCGCGGTACCCTCGATCCGGGTCTGGCCCTGCTCCAGAACCAGCCCGTAATCGGACATCTGCAACGCTTGCTTGGCGTTCTGCTCGATCAACAAGATGGTGACGCCTTTGTCGCGAAGCGCCTTCAGAATCGCGAAAACCTCCTGCACCATCAGCGGCGAAAGTCCGATCGAGGGCTCGTCGATCAGCATCAGCTTTGGATCGAGCAGAAGTCCGCGCGCCACTTCGAGCATTTTCTGTTGGCCGCCCGACAACGTCGAGGCTTGAACGTCGACCTTCTCCTTCAGCATCGGAAACCGCTGCATGATCTTGTCGAGGCGATCGGGCAGGCTGGCCTGGTCGGACAGCGCGACGCCACCGAGCTCGAGATTGTGCCGCACGCTCAGCTCTGGAAAAATATTTCGGCCCTGCGGCACATAGGCGAGGCCGGCGTCGATCATCTGGCGCGGCGAAAAATTCGTGGTATCGCGGCCGTCGAACGTGATCGTCCCCGAGCGTATCGGCAACAAGCCGAAAAGCGCTTTGAACATCGTCGACTTGCCGGCGCCATTCGGACCGATCACGGTCGTGATCGCGCCGCGGCGAATACGCGCCGTGGTGCCGTTGAGGATCGTCATCTTGCCGTATCCGGCGAAGACGCCATCGAGGATCAGAACGGGCTCAGTCGCGCTCATGAGCGGATCACTCAGTGCCCGAGGTAAGCTTCGATCACGACGGGGTTGCGGCGAATATCCTGCGGCGTCCCCTCAGCGATGATGCGTCCTTGCGCAAGCACCAGCACGCGCGTGCACAGCGCCATGACGAATTCCATCTGATGCTCGATGACGACGAACGTGGCGTTGCGCTGCGCATGATAAGCCTGAAGCCTGTCACGCAAGTTCCCCAGCATGGTCAGATTCACACCGCCGGCGGGTTCGTCGAGAAGGACGAGGCGCGGCCCGGCCATGAAAGCCATGGCAGCGTCGAGCAGCTTTTGCTGTCCGTAACTCAGCGCGCCCGCCTGCTCGTCCGACAGATGCGACAGGCGAAAGAACGCGATCATTTGTTCGGCGGCAGGCCCAAGTCCGGCATCGGGGTGTCCGATCAGGCGCGAAAACATCGAGCCTTGATGCTCCTGGCCGGCGAGGATGAGGTTGTCGCGCACCGAGAGCTGCGGAAACACCTGCAGCAGTTGAAACGTCCGGCTCACGCCCAGGCGATTGAGATCGCACGGGCGCATGCCAGTGGTCACCCTACCGTCGACGCGAACCTCGCCCTGGTTCGGGGTGAGCTGCCCCAGCACGCAATTGAACAGCGTCGATTTGCCCGAACCGTTCGGACCGATGATTCCGAGAATTTCGCCTTCGCGCACCTCGAACGACACGTCATCGACCGCCGTGATGCCACCGAACGTCTTGCGCAGATTCGAGACCTCCAGAACCGCGCTCATGGTTCCGTGACCTCGATGCGCAAGGGTGCCACCGGCGGCGGATCGCGCCGCAGCACGGCTTTTGCGGCGCGTTCGGCCAATCCCAACAGACCTGACGGACAGAGCGCCATCATGATCATGACCGCGGCCGCATACACGATCAGATAATAGCCCTGCGTGACGCGCAGCCACTCCGGCAACAGCACGGCAATCAAGGCGCCGACGAAGGGGCCGAAGAAGTACCCGCTGCCGCCGACAATCACCATCAGTAGAAGATTGAAAGACAGACCGAGCGCAAATGAGCTCGGCTCGATGAATTGCACCAGCGGCGCATAGAGCGCACCGGCGAGCCCCCCGAGGCTTGAGCCGATGGCGAAGGCCATCAACGTATAGCGTCTGGTATCGAGGCCGAGCGACAGCGCGCGGATCGGATTTTCGCGCAAGGCGACGAAGGCCCGGCCCCACGGCGAACGCAGCATCCACCACGTGGTCGCCGCCAGTACCGTTAACGCACCGAGGCTGAAGACATAAAAATCGAGAGCCTCGCCGGTCGACCAGCCAAGCAGCGTCGGTCGCGCGATGCCGTCGATGCCATAGATGCCGTGGGTCAGCCATTCCTCGTTGCGCAATACAAGGAACACCAACGTCGTAAACGCAAGCGTGACGAACGCGAGATAGTGATGTTGCACGCGCAGCGCCGGATAGCCGAGAATCCAGCCGATGACGAAACACAGCAAACCGGCGCAAACGAAAGCGAATGGGTAGGGCCATCCCGCCTGCGTCATCAGCGCAACACAATAGGCCCCAATTCCGACGAATGCGCCCTGCGCGAGCGAAACTTGACCCGCGTAGCCGAGCGTCAGGTTGAGACCGATTGCCGCGATCGTGAGAACCGTCCACATCGATATGAGGTAGATGCCGAACGGCGCAAGGAAGAAGGGCAACGCGACGGCGACGATCGCGGCGGCGACGACGGCGATGATGCCGAGGCGGTTCATACCGTGCGCTCCTCGATGCGGCCGAGCAGTCCCTGCGGGCGGAGCAGGATCACGGCGATCAGGATGAGCAGTGGGAACGCGCCCCGGTATTGCGACGAGATATACGCAGCGGAAAGATTATCGAGAACGCCGAGAATAACGCCGCCGAGTATGGCGCCGCGCACCTGATTGAATCCGCCGATGATAGCGGCCAGGAACGCCGCCATGCCCAAGGTCTCGCCATTGGTGAATTTGGCCAGATAGATCGGGCTGATCAGGATCGACGCGATCGCCACGAGTGCGCCGTTGATCAGAAACGTGTAGAGCACCATCCGCCGCACCGGGATGCCCAGGATGCGCGCGAGCGTCGGATTCTGCGCCGTCGCCTGCATACAGCGGCCGAGCCGCGTCTTGTTGAGCAACAGGTGCAGGGCCACCACCGTGGCGATCGCAACAGCCAGCACGGCGAGGCTTTGCGTCGAGACAACTGCCCCGAACACATGAACGTCGGTCGACGGCACCAAGGCGGGAAACGGCTGCGCCTGCGAGCTATAGAAGTCCTTGGCGCTTTCTTTCAGGAACAACGATAGCGCGATGGTCGAGATCACCAAAGGCAATACGCCGTGCTTGAGCATCGGATCGACGATGACGAGCTTGAACAGGAGGCCGAGAACGAGAATCGACAGCGCGATGCCGATCAGCGCCGCGAGCCAGAACGGCGCGCCCAGATTCATCGACGCCAGGATGAAGAACGCCGGCAGCATGACGAATTCGCCTTGGGCGAAATTGATCGTCTGCGAGGTCTGCCACAGCAGCGTAAATCCGACCGCGATGAGGGCATAAATCGCCCCGGTCGCGAGGCCGGATACCACAAGCTGAACAAAGGAGGCCATCGGCGCTCGCGCTCGGCTCCCGCCCGGCCATTGCCGCCAGGCGGAAGGACTTGAAGATGACGATCGTTATTTGCCCAGCTTCGGCAGTGTCTCGACGATCTTCTGTTTGCCGTTCACGACCTCGCCCAAGAAGCTCTCGCGATCGATGTCGCCGTTCTGGTCCCAAGTTGCTTCCATCAAAATGCCGGGCTCCTGCTTGGGCGTAATGGTGAGACCGTGAGCCGTTTGGGCAAACGCCTTGCTGTCGAACTTGCCCATCTTCTCGGTCACATATTTGATGAAGTAGACGGCGAGATAGCCCTTGATGCCGTTGTGATCGCACACGTAGTTGAACCGCTTTTTGAATCGCTCGGCGAACTCCTTGACTGCGGGATTCGGCGCATCGACGGTAAGACCGACATGGCCGCGCACGCCGTCGGCCGCGCCTTCCGCGAGATCGATCACCTTCTGACCGAGCAAGGTGGTTTCGCCGATGAGCGGGGACTTGATGCCTTGCTTCTTCGCTTCCCTGAGGAAACGAGCGCTCTCTTCTTCGTTGGTGTAGACGAAAATCGCGTCAGCATTGGCGGCCTTGATCTTCACCACGTCGGCGGAGAAGTCGGCCTGGCCGGATTCGGTGGAGACATCGGCCACGACCTTGATGTTGCGTGACGCCATTTCCTTGATGAAATTGTCCCGTCCGCCTTTGCCGAAATCGTTGTTCACCCACAATACGGCGACCGTCTTGGCCTTGATGCCGTCCCGAATGTAGTTGGCGATCTTCGGCATGCTGAACTGCTGGCCGAACGAGGTGCGGAACACATACGGATTGTTCTTCTGGGTAATCGCCGCAGCCTCGCCGCCGACGATCTCGGGAATCTCGGCCTTTTGTGTCAGCGCCATGTCGACGAGCACCGAGCCGGAGAACACCGGACCGAGGATGACGTAGGGCTTGTTGTCGAGCACCTTCTGGACTTGCGCGCGCGAGATGCTGGCGTCGCTCTGCGTGTCGAGCAGCGGCGTGTCGATCTTGCGGCCGAGAATGCCGCCCTTGGCGTTGATTTCATCGATCGCCAAAAGCATCCCATCGCGGAAATTGGTACCGGACACGGCGCCCGGACCCGACAATTCAAGGATGGCGGGAATGTAAACGGAGGTTGGCGTCGATTGAGCGAAGGCCGGACTGGCGACGCCAAGCGCGGCAGCGACCAGGGAGACATACAATCCTGAGCGTAGCATGGGGTTCCCTCCTTGATTTTTTGACGTGCGCCCGGTTTCGGCTTGGGCTCTTTCGCCTTCGGGGCCGCCCCTCGTCGGCTGCGTCCCGCGACGACCATGAAGATGGGCCTCTCCGGCGTCAATAACCAAGACGTAGGAACTTAACTTGACGTTATTTCTTGCGCTTTCGCGGCGCCCACGATCTTGTTGCGACGAAGCTCGTCGACGATCGACCTGCTGAACAAGACCCAGCAGGCGCGTCGGCAGAAAGGCTGGTCCGACCCCAAAAAGTGGAAGTCGAAATAGCGAGCTCCGAATAATGACCCGGTTATCGGGCTCCCAATTCCGCAACCGCCTTGCGGCCCGCAATTCTTCCGAACACCAAGGCGCGCAGCACCGACACAGCGTTTGGCGCTGTGTCATAGAAGTGCCCGGTCATCTCGCCGGCCGCGTACAGGCCCGGTATGGGCGCGTCGTCGCGCAACACGCGGGCGTGGTCGTCGGTCGCGAGACCGCCAAATGTGTAGGCCACGGCGCCGACCAGCGGGTAGGCGAAGAATGGCGGGATGACGACGGCGCGGGCCCAGTTCGACTTCGGCGGCTTAAGCACGCTACTGGCCGCAAGACCGTCGCAGCGTGTGGCGTCGAAAATCTTCGGATCGCCCACGCAGGCGGCGTTGTAGACCGCGACGGTGGCGCCGAGGGTCTCGGCGTCGACCTCAATGAGTCTCGCCAGCGCGGCGAGCGTGTCGGCACGCACGGCCGGCACTTCGGAGCGGATGGCGCGCTGATAGTCGGCGATCTCCAACAGGCGGCTGTCGAGAATCGCGTACGCCTTGGAACCCGGAGTCTTGAAGTGCACGTCGCGCGCAAGCCATTCCCAGGTCTCGTGTACAAAGCCTGCGCCCTCGTCGACAAAGCGGCGGCCTTGCCTGTCGACGACGATGCCATAGGGATAGACGAGAACGACCGGCGCGGAGTTCTTGGCTCGCGCGTCGACGGGCTCCGCGTGCATGCCGTTCCAATCGCCCGCACGGGCGGCGCCGAGCGCCAGTGCCATGCGAATGCCTTCACCCGTACCGAAGCGCGTGCCAGGCGAGAGCAGCTGCATTGTCTCCGCGCCGGGCCCGAAATGCTTCCGCATCATGTCGCCGTTACCCTGAAAGCCGCCACAGGCGAGAATGACGGCATCGGCAGAAATTATCTCGTCTGCACCGTGGCGCATCGCCACCAGCCCCGTGATGCGACCGCTTTCGGCGAGAAGTTCATGCGCGACGCAGCCATGATGGAAGATCACGCCCGCTTGCCTGGCCGCGTACGTCAGCGTCTTCACGAGAGCCGCCCCGCCGCCGGCCGGCTGGATGCGCGGCGGCCCCTTCGCGAGGTAGTACGTCGGTTGAATGAAATCGACGCCGTGAGACGCAGTCCATGCCACAGTCGCGGGGGTGTCATCGGCCAAGCGGGCAAAATAGCTTTTGTCCCCCTGAAATCGGGTGGCGACGAGCATGTCGTGTACGAAGCCCGGCTCCACGCGATCCGGCGTCGCCATGCGCATATAGGATGGCGACCAGCGTGTATTTCCGCCGGCTTCGTCCGCCGAAGCTTTGTCGATGACCGTGACGCGGATCGGCGATCCCCGCTTGCGCGCTTCTTCGGCGGCCGAAAGCGCGGCCGCAAGTCCCGCCGCTCCCTGACCGACGACGAGCAGGTTTCGCGGCGTTGCGCTCACGGCTTGTCAACGATAGCGGGGCCGGCTCTCATCATAGCCACGGGATCTGCTTTCTCACGCCGCAAGGACGTCCTGGATGCGCGCGCGGATTGCTGCATTCTGTTCGGAGGTCGCACCGTCTCCAAGCCTGACGTCATAGGCGATTTTCGCCGGGCGCGTCATGACGACGACGCGGTCGCCGATCTGCAACGCTTCATTGATCGAATGAGTTATGAAGACCGCCGTCTTGCGGTTCTCGCGCACGAGATTGGCGAACTCCTCGCGCAGGCGCTGACCCGTGATCTCGTCCAGCGCCGAGAATGGCTCGTCGCACAGCAGTATGCTCGCGTCGGTCGCGAACGCGCGGGCGATGCTGACTCGCTGGCGCATACCTCCGGACAGCGCGTGCGGATAATCGTTCTCATGGCCCTCAAGACCGAGCCGCGAGAGCCAGGACTGGGCGATCTTGCGCCCCTCGGGGCGTGGCATGTCGAGCATCTCAAGGCCGAGTTCGACATTGCCGATGGCGGTACGCCACGGCAGCAGACGATCGTTCTGGAATACGACCGCGATCTTGCCGCGCAAGTCGTTGAAATTCTTGAACGGATCGCAGCCTTGCACCCGCACGGTACCCTCGGAGGGCGCGAGGAGGCCGCAAATCATATTGAATGTCGTGGACTTGCCGCACCCGGTCTTGCCGAGCAGGGCGACCATCTCGCCACGGGCGATGCTGATATCAAGGCCGTCGACAGCACGAAGCATCTCGGCATCATTTTCGCCGCGGCCGAACCATTTCGACACATGTTCTAGATGAATTTCGGCTTCTCGCGCGTCGGCGGCCAGCGTCACAGCGAGCGCTCCGATATCGCGCGATAGCGGAAGGCGTAAGCTTCGATCAGCGCAATGATCTTTTGCATGATCAGGACGAAAAAAACGAGCTGCAGCGTCCATGCAAGCGCGCCGGCCATGTCGAAGATCTGCTGCTGCTGGAGCAACTCGTAACCGACGCCGCCGGTCGCGCCCACGAGCTCCGCCACGACCACCACGCGCGAGGCATTCCCCAGGTTGACCTTCCAAGCCGTTAGAATGTCAGGAAGAATCGCCGGCAGGATCATCACCCGGAACATCTTGCCGCGCGTCGGCCGGAACGACATCACCATCTCGACCAGATCGTTCGACATCCCGCGCAGCGCGTCGAGGACCTGAAACGTGAAGGCAGGTAACGCCGTCATCGTCATGATGAAGAAGATGCGCGGTTCGGTTCCATGAAACCAGATGATCGCGAAAACCACCCAGGACAAAGCTGGAATTCCCTGGAAGAAATTCAGAATTGGCGCGAGGAAGCGGTCGATGCCGCGGAATCTCGCCATGACCGTCGCAATCGCGGTTCCGAGCAGGAAAGCGCCCACGAGTCCCGCAAGAATCCGGCCGACCGTCGCCAAAACTTCCGCGAATAGTGACCAGCTCGCGAAGATCGCGATCGTGTGCACAAACACGTCAATGAGGGACGGGAACAGATAACTCGGAAAATTGTACGATGCGATCTGCCAAACGGCCGCGAGCAGAAGAAATGGCGCGAGAATCTCCGCCGCGCGCATCGCGGTGTGCGGAAACGCGCCCCTCTTCCTCATAGACCGTGCCATTCGTCCGCCTATTGCACCTGATAGATACTCGTCTTAGCGGGGTCGGCGCCAAGGAAGCCGATGGACTTGCCAGCCGCATAGACCGCTTCGATTTCCTTGCGCACGTCGGACGCCCAGCGGACATTGAGCCCGAGCCGCTCGTTCGACCTGATCAGGTCGGCCAACGCTTTCTGATCGTCGGTCGAGCCCTTCGGCGATATCAGCATCGCGGCCTCGTCGGGATGCGCGACGATCCAGTCCGCGGCCGCCTTGTACGTCGCATAGAGCTTCGGGACGGTCTCCCGATGCTGGTCGATCCAGTCGATGTGCGCGGCGACGCCGAGATACGGAATGTTGCGGCTGCCTGCGAACGCTGTCCACTTCTCGGCGATCTGGAGATCGAGGGTTCGCAGCGAGGGCTTCTTGGAGAGCAAGATTGTATAAGCCGGCTCCCAAAGCTGGACCGCGGCGGCGCGGTCGGCAAGCGCGTAGCCGATGAGACCGGGCGTCGCGGTATTGACCACGGAAAGCTTCATCGGGTCGACGCCTTGCTGGCGCGCGAACCAGTCGAACATCAGGTAGTTGGTGGTGCCGCGCGCCGCGGCGAGCTCCTTGCCTTCCAGGTCGCGCAAGGTCTTGACCTCGGGGCGGGACGTGACGACCGCGCCCCAATAATCGAAGAGGTTGAACAGATACGCGACCTTGACGCCGCGCAGGTCCGCCTGGCCAACGGTGAGCAGCGATGCGCTGCCGCCGATCAGAAACTCACCCGAATTGAATTGCGCCGTGTAGGCATCCGGAGTGCGCTCAACGAAAGTAATCGAAAGTCCGTTCTGCTCATCGAGCTTCAGATGCTTGATGACAGGCGGAAGAAAGGCGCCGAGCGAAGGAGCACCGAACACGACGATCGATAGGTTCTCCAGGCTTGCGGCCTGAACGGCACTTGCGAGGCTCATGCAGCCCGCGACGCACAAGGCAAATGCCCTCAGCCTCAATCCAGTCATGCGTTCCCCTGCCCGTTCGGCCACCACGCCGCATCTATCGGATGAAAAGCCGTTGCGCCAAGCCGCCGGTGATGGATGCGACTTCGTTTGCGGAAAATCCGGCCTGTTCGATGATCTTACCGGGAGCGACGTCACCGATCGGGAACGGCATGTCCGAGCCGAGCATGATCCGATCGGCGCCCACTTGGTCGGCAAGGAAGCGCAGCACTTTCGGATCGTGCACAAGCGTATCATAGTAGAGCGCGGCCAGGCTCGCGTCGGGATCGCCCAATTTTTCGCGGTCGAGCGAATAGTTGCGACGCAGGCGGCCAACTACATAGGGCAGCGCAGCCCCGCCGATCCCGACGATCACCTTGGCGTTGCGATAGCGCAGGATGTGGCCCGAATAGATGATGCGGCTCACCGCGATCAGCGTATCGGTGATGCGTCCGATCGCATTGGCCATACCGTAGTCGTGCACACGGTTGTCGCCGCTCTCGAAAACCGGATGAATGAAAAGCGCGCTGCCCAACTCGTCGGCTGCGCTCCAGAACGGGTCGAGTGATGGATCGTCGAGCACGCCGCCGACTCCCTTCGGCTGCGTCCCGATCATGGCGCCGGCAAAGCCCGCCGCGTGCGCCTCTCGCAACACCTCGGCGGCGCGCACGCCTTCCTGCAACGGCACGGTCGCGAGTGGAATAAGGCGCGGCTGCGATTTCGCTGCGGCAAGGAGATGCTCGTTCGCGAGCCGCGCCCAGCGGGCGCCTTCCTCCGGCGGCAGCTCGTAGCCGAACATGTCGAGCCAGCCGCCGACCACCTGCCGCTCGATCTTGTTATTGTCCATCCATTTGAGGCGCCCGGCCAGATCGCTCAGCGGCTTAGACACCGGCCGGGTCGGCTTGCCGCCACTGAACGAGAAGCCGAACGCCGCGCCGTCATCGACGAGGCGCAGCGACGGAAACGTCGCGTCCTCGCGCCGGACGGCGTCGAGCAGGCTCGGGGACACGAAATGCGCGTGGCAGTCGATCACCATTGATCATTGTCCTCCGGTCGACTCACGCGCGGCCGCGACGGCGTCGCTGATTGCGGTCAGGCGAATGGGGAGCTTGTCGAATGATATCCCGAGCGAGGAAACGGCATCATTGATCGCGCCCGCGATGGCCGCAGGCGCGCCGAGGTAGCCGGATTCGCCGGAGCCTTTCTGACCAAGCACCGTGAAGGGCGACGGCGTGCAGTGATGCACGATCTCAACGCTCGGCACCTCGTGCGACGAAGGCAACAGATAATCCATGAACGATTGGCTCATCATCTGACCGTCCGCGTCGTAGACGAACTCCTCCATCAGCGCGGCGCCGATGCCGTGCGCGATGCCGCCGAGCGTCATTCCTTTCACGATATGCGGATTGATCACGGTGCCGCAGTCATGGCCGATCACGTAGCGGCGCAGCTCGGTCTTGCCGAGGTCGGGGTCGATGGCGGCGAGTACGACATGGAATTCGAACGAATGGCACGGATACATCTGGACCCGGCCATCGGCGGTCGGCAGCGCAGTCCCGGTCGGCACCTGCATCACATGAGTCACTTCCAGCCCGGGCTCCATCCCTTCCGGCATCAGGTGGATGTTGCGATGTGCGATCAGGATGAGATCGGCCCATTCGAGACGCTTGCCTGTCGCGCGGTCGATCGCGGCGCCCTGCACGTAATCGACCGCGTCGGCTGCAACGCCGAACCGGTGCGCGGCGATTGTCGTGAGCTTGCGCTTGAGCTTCTGCGCTGCATGGAACGCGGCGCCGCCGAGCATCACCGCCATGCGGCTCCCGACCGGCGAGTTGCTGGGAAGACTCGCAAGCGAATCCGGCCGCACGACGCGAATGCGATCCGGGTCGATCTCCATCACCTCGCCGACGACGGTCGCGGCCAGCGTCTCGTGGCCCTGGCCGGACGAGGTCGTGTGGATGGCCACCGTCACATGGCCGAGTCCATCGACGATGATGCGGCAGGAATCCATCCAGGTCGTCGTGGTGTTCTTCGGATTGAGCAAAGGCTCGAACGACGAATTGCCGCCGCTCGGCTCCAGGCATGCGGCAATCCCAATGCCGGCGAGCATCCCCGTCTCGCGCAGGCGATCCCGTTCCTGCTGCAAGCCGGACCAGTCGGCGTGCGCGAGCACCTTATCGACCACGGTATGGTAGTCGCCGCTGTCGTACCGCGTCCCGCTCGGAATCAGATACGGAAACTCGTCCTTGCGGATGAAATTGCGCCGCCGCACCTCAACCCGGTCGAGCCCGATCGCGGCAGCGACCTTGTCGATCGCGGCTTCGATGGCGTAGTTCGTCGGCGACTGCCCGAACCCGCGCACCGCCTCCTGCGCGGCCTTGTTGGTCATCACCGAGAGCGCCTGATACTGTACGCTCTCGATCTTGTACGGACCGACGATCGCGCCGATCGGCTTGCCGAGCTGGAACGGCGCACGTCCCGCATAGGCGCCGACATTGTCGAGCGCGCGCATCTTCATCGATTTGACGATGCCGGCGTCGTCGAATGCGACAGAGACATCGAAGATCCGCTCCGGTCCGTGCGCATCGCCGGAGCGCATGTTGTCGAGCCGGTCTTCGATCAGTCGCACCGGCCGGCCGAGCTTTCTGGCGAGATATGCGACCAGCACGGTGTGCTTGATGCCGCGCTTCACGCCGTAGCTGCCGCCGACATCCACGTCGTAGTGGACCCGCACCGCATTGGCCGGCAGCCGCAGCGCGCGCGCGATCTGTTCGGCGTATTTCGGCATCTGGATCGACGCCCAGACATCGAGCATCTCGTGCCAAGGGTCCCAGGATGCCAGCACGCCGAAGGTTTCGATGGGTACGGTGGAGTTGCGCCCCCAGGTCACGCGGAACGACAGGCTGCGCGGACTTTCGGCGAAATGCCGATCTACTTCGCCCCAGACGAAGGTCTTGTCGAGCAGGACATTAGAGCCGTGCTCCGGATGGACTTCTGGGCTCGACGGATCGAGCGCCCGCTCGACGTCCACCACGTGCGGAAGCGGTTCGTAGGCAACCTCCACGCGCTCGGCCGCGTCTTCGGCGATGGCGCGCGTGTCGGCAACCACGGCCGCGACCCATTCGCCCGAGTAGCGCGTCTGTCCGACAGCGAGCGAAAAGCGGCGCACCCGCGGCGTGTCTAGCCCGTTCAACATCGGGTCAACGGCGGCGGCCAGTTCTGCGCCGGTGACAACATAATGCACGCCCGGCATGGCCAGCGCCGCTGCCGCATCGATCGAGAGAATACGTGCCGCGGCATGCGACGACGGAACGATCGCGACATGCAGCATGCCGTCGCGCTTGATGTCCGCAACGTAATGTCCCCGGCCGGCCGCGAAACGCCGATCCTCTCGTACCCGGCGATTCGCCGAGACAAACTTGAACGCCGGGCCGCTCATGATGCGGGCCCCGGGGGCACCGATATTCGTTCCCGCAAGCCGCCGCGCGGCCAGCTCGATCGCGTCGACGATCTGGCCATAGCCGGTGCAACGGCAGATGTTGCCGGAGATCGCATCGACAATGTCGGCGTGTGACGGATTGGGATTGCGACTGAGCAGCGCGTGAGCAACCAGAAGCATGCCGGAGGTGCAGAAGCCGCACTGCATGCCATGGGTTTCGCAAAACGCGTCCTGTATCACGCTGAGTTCGCCAGGTGCCGGCGCGAGCGCATCCACCGTGGTGATGGCGTAGCCGTCGGCCTGCACCGCGAACATCAGGCAGGCGCGCGCCGGCTCGCCATCGACGAGCACGGTGCATGCCCCGCAGATGCCATGCTCGCAGCCGGTATGCACGCTGGTGAGATCGAGATGGTCGCGCAGGCAGTCCACCAGCGTCGTCCGCGCCTCAACGTCTAGGCGGCAGCGAGCGCCGTTGACCAGAAGGTCCACTTTCATTGGACAGGACCGGCAGCGCACTGAATTGCGTGATCGCGCGCCTCTGCGAGCGCGCGCGTGCCGAGCACGGCCGCGGCGCGGCGCCGATAGCCGTCGCTGGCGTGCGAGCTGGTCATGATCTCGATCGTATCCACGGCGGCCCGCACGGCTTGCCCGATCTCATCGTCCGACAATCGCGATCCGACCAGCGCATCCGCGGCTGCGTCGAGCCGTTGCGGCACGGCGGATGCGCCGCCGATGCCGAGGGCACAAGCAACGCACCGTCCGGAATCGTCCAGTGCGACCTGTGCGGCCGCCGAAACAAGCGCAAAATCGCTGCGCCGTGCGCTGATTTCCTGGAAGCCAACGCCAATAAGGCTTGCGCTCCACACCGGAAAGCGGACCTCGATGATGCAGGTGGCCGGCGTGATCACCGTCATCATCGGGCCGATAAAGAATTCCTGCGCCGCGACGATGCGTGATCCCGCCGGCCTGCGCAGGACGACGCTCCCCTTCAACGTCACAAGGACGAGCGGTATCTCGGCTGCCGGATCGGCGTTCGCGACGGAACCGCCAATCGTCCCTCGATTGCGCGTGGCGGCGTGACCGACCCAGGGAAGCGCGGCGGCGAGGAGCGGCACGCTTCCGGCGATCGAACAGTCGTTTGCCGCAGTCACCTGACGCGTCCCCGCGCCCACCGCGATCGCCGTACCGTCGTCGCGGATACCGTGCAATTCGGGGATGCGCGTGATGTCGACAAGGCGCGAGGGCCGCGCGAGCCGCATCGCCATCATGGGAACAAGCGTCTGGCCTCCGGCGATGATCATGGCGTCCGCGTCGGCGGCGAGGCAGATGCACGCCTCGTCCACCGACTGCGGTCTCACATACTCGAAAGGTGCAGCCTTCATCCGTCAGCCGGTCCGAAGCCGAGAGCCTTCCCAGGGCGGATCGAGCGACACCATAGTCGCCCGCGCGGCCCGCGATCCAGCCTTAATCCATGGCAAGTACGCCGTTCGATTTGAAGATATTGCGGATGCGCGTCGAATACTCGTGAAAGCGCTCCGGCAACCGGTCAAGCCGGCGTGGGCGCGGGAGATCGATATCGATAATTTCGACGATCCGCCCCGGCCGCGGTCCCATCACTACGACGCGGTCGGCGAGCAGGACCGCTTCCGGAATGCTGTGCGTGATGTGCAGCGCCGTCTTGCGCGATTCCATCCAGACACGCTGGATATCCATGGAAATCTGCTCGCGCGTGAGCGCATCGAGCGCGCCGAACGGCTCATCCATCAAGAGCATGGTCGGCCCATGCACCAGCGCGCGGCAGATGGAGACACGCTGGCGCATCCCGCCCGAGAGCTCGTAGGGCTTCTTCTTCTCGAAGCCTTCAAGGCCCGTGGCCTTGAGCAGGCCGCGCGCGACCGGCTCGTAGGTTGCGCGATCCATATGGCGGATATCGATCTGGAGCATGACGTTCTCCAGAACGTCACGCCAATCGAGCATGATGGCTTCCTGGAACACGATGCCGACATCCGTCTGCGGGCGGTCGACCCGTTTGCCGCCGACCGTGATGGTGCCGGCGGTATAGGGCGCGAGCCCGGCGACCATCTTCAGGATCGTGGTCTTGCCGCAGCCGCTCGGACCGACGATGGCGACAAACTCGGACTTCTGGATATCCAGATTGATATCCGAACAGGCTTCCGTCGGTCCGGTCTTGGTCTGATAGACTTTGCCGACATTCGTCAGGCGGATGAACGGCTCGCTCATACTGCTTTCTTGATTTTGAATGAGAGCGGGCGCCCCTCCGCGACGCACGCCGTGGAAGAGCGAGTCCGGTGTCTCTATTTCTTCGGCGCGTAGGGCGCCTCGGACAGGTACTCGTTGGAGTAGTACTTCGCCATGTCTTTCTCGGGCGGCATCTTGGCGTACTTCTCGAGTAGGTCCTGGCTATCCTGCCAATCCTCCTTCGCCGACCAGAACAGCGCCTTGCCTTCCGTGTGCTTGGTGTGAGTGATCGTCATGGTGCCGTTGATCTCAAGCAGCGCGATTTCCATGTTGAACGCCTTCGCGTGCTTCAGAAAGATCTCGGCGGCCTCGTTGCGGTTCTTGTCCGAATAATCCCAGCCGCGCTGCGACGCGCGCAGGAAGCGCTTGAGAATGTCCTGGTTCTTGGCGTCCTTGAGCCAATCGTTATTCACGATAATCGCGCTCGACAGCGTCGTAATGCCGGCCATGTCGTAAAGCCGCGTCCAGCCCATCTTCACGCCGGTCTGGAGTTGCATACGCGGGCCCTGGTCCATGAAATAGCCAAGCAGCGAGTCGGCCTGCTTGTTCAGCACAGCCTGCTCCTTGGACTGCGGATTGGCGACCGTGATGAGCTGCACGTCGCTGAGCTGCATGTTCAGCTTACCGAGGAAGGCCGTGAAGATCGCGAGGCTCGCGTCGCCCGCGGTGATCGCGATGCGGCTGCCCTTGATCTCCTCGATCTTGGTCGGCTTCGCCGCGTCGGCGCGATAGATGAAGGACATCGGGCTCTGCTGCAATGTGACGCCCACCGCCTTGATCGGCATCCCGGCGCCGACGCCGCGCATCATGGTGGCGGCGTCCACGTAGGCAACCGGATTGGTCTGGTTGGCGACGAGCTGGGCGACCGTCGTGGAGCCTGAGCCCTCGAGGATTTCGACGTCGAGCCCCTCGTCCTTGTAGAAACCTTTGTCGAGCGCCACGAAAAACGGCGCATGTTCGCCGTAGAGCGTCCAGTTCAGCCGAAACGAAAGCTTGTCCTGTGCGTTCGCCGCGCTGGTGAACGCCGCCGCCACGACGAGCGCAGCAAGCGGCAATAATGTCCCGAAGCGTCTCATTGAGCTTCTCCCTGTTTCCATTGTTTTTCTACGAAGTGTCGTTTCACATCGTCCCGGACTCTTCGCGCGCCCGGTGCGTGACGTGCCAGGGGATCAGCAGCCCCTCTACCAATTCCACCGAATAGTAGAAGACCAGTCCGATGATCGTGAGTGCGACAATGGTCGCGAACATCAGCGAGGTCTGCATATTGGAGTTGGTCACCAGCAGCAGATAGCCGAGTCCCTTGTCGGCGCCGACGAACTCGCCGACCACGGTGCCGGCGATCGCCAACGTGGCGGCGACCTTCAGGCCGCTGAAGAGATAAGGCAGGCTCGTCGGCAATCGGAAGCGGGCGAACACTTGGAGCCGTGTCGCGCCCATCGAGCGGGCAAGGTCAGCCATCTCGGTCGACATCGAACGCAAACCGACGGCCGCGTCGATCACGATGGGAAAGAACGAAATCAGGAAGGCGACGAGGATCTTCGGCGTGGGGCCAACGCCGAACCATACGAGGAACAGCGGCGCGATCGCGACTTTCGGCACGATCTGGAAAAACAGCATCGTCGGCATGACGAATTCATTGAACCGCGCCGATGAGGTGATCGCGATGGCGAGCGGAATCGCGACACAGACTGCGAGCGTGTAGCCGGCGATCATCTCGTAGACCGTCACCCAGCCATGGCGCAGCAGGTCCGGCAGCTCCGTGACAAACGTGCTTGCGATGGCGACCGGCGAGGGCAGCAGATAAGGCGGCATCTTCCAGACAACGACGAAGACCTGCCAAACCAGCAGGAATGCCACAATGCCGGCGAGCGGCATCAGCTTCCTGAGCACGCCTAGGCCGGCAGCCGTCGCCGCCGTTTCAGTCCCGAGCTTAGCTGTATCGCTCGCGAACGACATCGTCCCTCCCAAATATCACCTTTGGCCGGTGATTTATCGCCAGCCTATCAGAGCCCTCAGGCCGGTAAAGCATCGCGCTACCGCGCGGCCGGTGTCATGCCGCCGCACGCCTCGACGGCCGGGTTAGCGCTAAGGTCGGGCTCGGTGGGTACGCGCAGCACGTTGGCGATGGCGCGAAATTGAGCATCGCTGATGCCGCGGTCGGCGATGTATTGCGGGCCGTTCATGGCATGCCCTAGTGCCGGCCTTCGTAGAGATCGCGCCCGCGCACCAGCGCGCGAATCTTTCCGTCCGCAATGCCGCGCTTGAGCATCCAGAAGCCGCAGTCGGGATGGATGTACTTCACGCGGCCGGGGCCGAGAACCTTGTCGGCACGCTCGATCGCACGCGCGACGTCGTCGGCCGACTCGATCACCGTCTGCTTGATGTCGACGACACCCAACCCGAACCCGATCTCAGGGCGCAGGTCCCGGAACACCTCGAGTTCTTCCGGCGGCCGATGCGCGTTCTCCATGACAATGTGGTCGACGTGCAGCGCGTTGAGGTATTTCATCAACGAGCCCCAGGAACCCTTCTGGATGGTCTGACCACCATAATTCCCAAAGCACAGATGCACAGCGGGCGTGGTCTTGACCGCGCGCAGTACCTTGTTGATCGCCTCGGCGGCCCATTCCCACTCCTGCGGCGACCCGGGTAGGTTCGCTTCATCGACCTGGACCACATCAGCGTCGATATGCTGGACCTGTTCGGCCAGTACATCGGCGATCGCCAGTGTGAGCTTCGACTTGTCCTTGTAGTGGGTGTCGAGCAGCATCTTGGCGAGCATGTGCGGGCCGGTGAGCGTGAACTTGAACGGCTTAGCCGCGAGCGCTTTCGCCCGCGCGCAGGCCGACGGCAGATCGAGCGTGCCGGGCCCGACCGGGGCCTCGACCACGCCGGGCGGACGCGTGCGGAACGCCATGCCGGGCGCGTTCTTGAACGTCATCCACTCGGTAAGCCCCATGTCGCGCCGGATGCCCGCCATCGGGCGCGTGAAATACTCGATCATGCCGTTCGTCTCGGGATGATTGATGTCGAAACGGTAGAGCTCGCCATCGCAGACGAGATCGATCCCGGCCTGCTCCTGCGTGTCGATGACGACGCGCGTCGCATCGATCAGCGCCTGCTCGGACGGCAAAGCCACCAGCCAGTCCGGCATCGGATAGGAGCCGACCGTGGTGGTTTGGATGCGCGGAGACGGCATGAAGTAGCTCCCGGGAATTATGAGCGTGTTGTTATTCCAGCCTCAGTCAGGCCGGTGCATATTCCTTCGACGCGATGCGAGCACCGTCAACGAGAGCCTGGAGCTTCGCCCAGACGATGCTCTCGTGGATCTCGTCATTGCCGGCGAAGCTCGCAAAGCCGCAGTCGGTCCCGGCGATGACGCGCTCGCGGCCGAAGACGTCGATCCAGCGGCCGAGGCGCTGCGCGACCAGCTCCGGGTGCTCGACCATCACGTTCGACTGCGTGACCACGCCCGGAATCATGATGACGTCGTCAGGCAGCTTGGCATCCCGCCACGACGTCCATTCATGCTCATGCCGCGGATTTGCGGCCTCGAACGAGAACGCACCGACGTTCAGCCGGCCGAGGATATCGACGATGTATTTGACTTCGATGTCGTGCACGCGCGGACCGAAATTGATGCCGTAACAGGTGTGAAAACGCACGCGGTCGCGCGGAATACCGCGCAACGCGCGATTGATCGCCTCGACCCGCAGCGCGATCCACTTGCGGCAGTCTTCCATCGTCTTGTCGGGATGGCAGACGTAGTAGGTCACGAGATGCGGATCGTCCACCTGCAATAGAAACCCGGCCTCGACGATGGCGCGGTATTCCACATTGATCGCGTCCGCGAGAGCGCCAAGATAGTCCTCGTCGGAGTTGTAGTACTGGTTGCGGTTCCAGTCCTCTATGCTCGACACCGACGTGGACGGCACGAAGGCCTCGGTCACATTCATGCCTGCCAAGGCGGCGCGGAGATTGTCGAGGTCTGTCTTGAGCTGACTCGCGCCGCGATAGGTGACCGGCCCCGTGCAGGTGAAATGCGCGTGCCGTGTGTGCACATTGGCCAGTTGCGGCTTGTAATAGTCGTGGAAGTCCAGGGCCTCGCGCGAGCCGGCCCAAGGGCTCCGATTTTCATACGCCGTATCGGGTTCGAACCCGGCAAGCCGGTCGTTCATATAGGTGATGAAGCTCGGCTTGCTCATTTCGCCGTCATCGACAATGTCGATGCCGAGCGCCACCTGCTTCTTCACGATGTCGGCGACCGCCTGGCGCACCCGCGTGGCATATGCCGCCTCGTCGATCGTCTCGCCCTTGCTGCGCACGACACTCATCGCATGCAGGTCCGCGGGACGCGGCAAACTGCCAACATGGGTTGTCAGGACACGGTCCGCACTCCGGTGCATGGGATTTCCTCTGCCTTCGTTTCTTCTAAGCAAGCGGACATCGACTATGCCAGATCGCACGTCTGCTTTGTGCCAAAAGGAGGCTTCTGCGCGCAACGACTTGACGCCGCGAAAGGCGAGAGCGCACCAACTACTGCGCGAGCAGTGCGGCCATAATCCGCTCCCGCGTCAGCGGAAGTTCGCGGATACGTGTGCCGAGCGCGTGCGACACCGCGTTGCCGATCGCAGCCGCGGTCGGCCCGGCCGTGGCCTCACCCACGCCGAGCGGACCGTCATGTGCTGACCCGATCAGCTCGACATGGATCTCAGGGATCTCGCTGAAACGCAGCACCGGATAGCTGTCCCAGTCGAGCGACGTGATGCCGGCGCTTTCGATGCGCACCTGCTCCTTCAGCACCCAGCTCGCCGACTGGATGATTCCGCCCTCGAGCTGGTTGATCGCGCCGTCGGGATTGACCACCAGCCCGGCGTCGGTCGCACACCATATCTCCTTGAGCCGGATTTCCTCATCGGCTTCGAGATCCACCACCACGGCCGAATAGGCCGCGCGGTTCTTGTACTTCGCAAAGCCGATGCCCCGGCCGCGGCCGGGGCCTCCGGCGTCACCCGCCCGCCATGCGGACATCGCCGCCACGCGCTCGATCACCGCTCGCGCGCGCGGATCGGACTGCATCGCCAAGCGATACTGCACCGGGTCGACGCCCGCGCGTTCGGCGAGCTCATCGATGAAGGACTCGATCGCGAATACGTTGGGCATCGCGCCAAGCCCGCGCAGCGCGGACGTGCGCACCGGCGTCTCGGGCACCAGATGATGGATGATGCGCCGTGCCGGAATATCGTAGAGCGGATCGGCGTTGCGCGTTGCGCCGCCTCCATTCGCTTCGGGCACTTCGGTCGGCGGCGGCACCGGCGGCGGGTTCGGCAGCGCTTCGGCGGCGAGCAGGTTGGCGCCGCCGCCCGGGCGCCCATTGTGATTCCCGCTCCAGATTTCCGCCGTCCAATCGGTCGGCTTTCCGGCATCATCGAGTGCCGCGCGCACCGTTACGATCATTGCCGGACTTACCGGCTCGAACGCGAACTCCTCCTCGCGGCGCCAGCGCACGCGGATCGGCTTGCCGGGCTTCTGTAATGCGATCAGCGCCGCGTCGGCGGCCGCATCGTCGGCGCCATTGTGGCCGTAGCAACCCGCGCCCTGGACGTGCTTGACGGAGATCGTCGCCGGATCGAGGCTAAGCTGACGCGCGAGCGCCGCCTTGAGCGGATAGACGCCCTGGCAATGGGTCCATACCGTCAGGTGACCGTCTTCGTATTGCGCAAGGCCGCAGGACGGCGCGATGGACGCGTGAGCGAGATGCGCGCGCGTATACGTCGCCTCATAGCGCACCTGGCCGCGCGCTGCGGGCGCTTCCGGCGCACGGAGCGTGCGATCGATGGACGGCCGTTGCTTGAGCCAGGATGCTTCCTGCTGCAGCGAATTCAACTGTTCGACGCCCTGCCAGACGACATGCCTCGGCGCCGCGGCGCCAGCGGCTTCGACGGCCGTTTCATCTTCGCCGAGGATCGCGAGGAAATTGCCGTGCCTCACGAACTCGATCGGGCCGCGCGCGGTGCGGCGGATTGCGGCCTCATCGATCTCTCCGAGATCGTCGCGCCGCGATTGGGTTGGCGCACGACCCGCGCATGCACCATGCCGTCGAGTGCCATGTCATGGATGAAGACCGGCGCGCCGAAAACCTTGGCCGCAAGGTCCAGCCGCGCCGTATTGCTGCCGACAAACGCATAGTCCTTGACCGGCTTGTGCGACGCCGTCCCGGTCGCATTGCGCGCCAGACTGACGTCACCGGCGAGCGTCCAGTAGTTCTGGCCGATCGAGTCGCCGTCGCGCAGGAATTGTCCGTCGCGCACGGCGAGTTCCGCGGCATCGCAACCAAGCACGCGCGCGGCTTCAATAAGAAACAGCGCGCGAACGTCGGCGCAGACCTGGCGCAACGCGATGCCGCCAAACTGGATCGATTGACTGCCGGCCGTGTATCCCTCGTTCGGCGTCAGATCCGTATCGCCGGACCGGATCGAAATGCATTCAATTGCGACATCAAGCTCGTCGGCGGCGATTTGCGCCATCGCGGTCAGCACGCCCTGCCCGATCTCCACCCGACCGGTGCAGATCGTCACCTCGCCGGGCGCGGGAAACGACACCCAACGATCGAGCGAAGGATTCTCCGCGAGCGGCCCGGGAAGCGTCATCGGCTGTCTCCCTCGCGCAAGCTGGCTGCGGCTTTTGCAACCGCGCGCAGGATTCGATTATGCGACCCGCAGCGGCAGATATTGCCGTCAAGCGCCTGCGCGATTTCGGCGCGCGACGGCGAAGGATTGTGATCGAGTAGCGCCTTCGCCGACATTAGGATCCCGCTGAGGCAATAGCCGCATTGGCCCGCCTGCTCGTCGATGAAGGCCTGCTGCAACGGATGCGGCTTCTCCGCCGTACCGAGTCCCTCAACGGTTGTGATCGCTTTACCGGCGACGCTCGCGATCCCGCGCGCGCAGGATTTCTCCGCCGCGCCATCGATCAGCACCATGCAGGAGCCGCACTGCTCGAGCCCGCAGCCGAACCGCGTCCCCATCAGGCCGAGGTCGTTGCGCAATACATTGAGCAGCGGCACGTCCTCGTGCGCGGCTGCGATGCTGACCGCGCGCCCATTCACCGTGAGATTGACCTGCTGCATCGGCGGCTCAGGCAAACGTGAATGCGTCGTGGTAGGCGCCCTGCACCTGTCCGCCCGGCACCGGCCCGCCGCCGGGCACATGCACCATGTCGCCGATCACCGCGCAGGTCGCGCCATGCAGTCCGTGGCGCGGGATCGCCATCGGGGCGAGCGCCTCCCAGGCGTCGGTCTTCGGATCGTAGGCTTCGTTGGTGCCGAACACCTTGCCGGTCGCCTCGCCGCCGAACACCACGATCCTGCCGCCGATGTAGACGCAGGACGGCCCGCTGCGCGGCGTCGGCAATGGCGCGCGGAAGCTCCAGCCGTCAGACTTTGGATCGTAGACGGCGTTGAGGCCGGTGTTGAAATCGTAACTGTCCATGCGGCCCGCGATCGCGTGGATTTTCCCGTCGACCACGGCGACGCCCATGTGGTCGCGCTGGCCAACGAATGGCTGCGTGCCGGTCGAGCCGCGCATACCGCCAAGGATCGTGTATTTGTCGGTCGCTGGATCGTAAATCTCGTGCCACTCGACCGAGCGCACGTCGCGTCCGCCGAGCAGATGAATCTTTCCATCCAGCACGATGGCTGAGATCGCGCCGCGCGGACGTGCCAGGCCGGCGATCGGCGCCCATTGGTCGGTCGTGGTGTCATAGACGAAACATTTGGAGTGCGGGCAGCGGTTCTGTTCGACGAATCCGCCGAAGGTGTAGATCTTGCCCCCGATCGAAACGCTGGCGACGTGATTGCAGGGCAGCGGAAACGGCGCCTTCATGTCCCAGGCGCCGGTCTTCGGGTCGAACACCTGATGGAAATTTCCGTCGACGCGGTGGCGCGCATAGCCGGCGATGACGTGGATTTTGCCCGAGCACTCGATCACGGCGTGCTCGCCGGTCGGGATCGGCAGACGCGGCTGCTCGACCCATCGGCCGGGCTTGGCGGCGACCGGCGCGACGCTCGCCATGTAGCGCTGCTTTTCCACCGCCGCAGGGATCGCGGTGATCGAGCGGTCGTTGAGCCCGGCAAACAGCGGATCGGATTCGGTCATCGTGTCCTCACGTCGCGTAGCCGGGAACGGCGTCGCGTAAGAGCTTGCGTGTCAGCTCGATACCCTCGCGCGCGACCTCGTAGGGCGAGCGCACCCAGAATTCCGGGTTCGGCGCCTCGTAGCTGAGATAGCCGGTGTAGTTCTTCTCGGCCAGCAGGCCGAGCACCTCGCGCCATTTCACCACGCCCGTGCCGGGCGCGAGACGATCGGTCGGCCGCTTCACGCCGGTAACGGGCGTGGCCGGCAGGTCGCTGTACTGGAAGCAGAATATCTGCTCGGCCGGAATGCTCTCGAAGCCGCGACCGCCCGCGCCGCTGCGCGCGAAATGATAGGCGTCGATCAGATAGCCACAATTCGCCTTGCCGGCTCCGGTGATGAGTTCGCGCAGGACGCCTAAGCTGTTGAGCACGTCGTGCTGCGAGTTGAATTCGATCGCGAGCCGCAAACCGTATTCGGCGGCGATATCGCCGGCCGTGCGCAGATGCACGATGGCATCGCTGATCGGACCGTTGACCTGTCCGGGTGCGCTCATCAGCATCGGGCAGCCGAGCGCGACAGCGTTCTCGCAGGACTCGCGGAACACGCCGAAGAGCCGCTTGCTCTCTTCGCCGGTCGCGAACAGCCAGCCGTATTCCACACCGAGCACGCCGACCGGGATGTTCGCCTTGGCGATGAGATCGAGCACCTGCGCGTTGCTCATGCCGTTCTCGAAGCAGCGCTTGAAGTCGATGCGCCGCAGCTCCACGGCGTCGTATCCGGCCTCCCGCGCGGCGTCGAGCGCGGTTGCGAGCGGCGTCGTATCGATCGTCCACATGTGCAGCGCGAGGCGGCCGAATTTGTCCATGCGTCAGTTGCCTTCGTATTGCAGGATATAGAGCCCCGCGTTGGTGTCGGTGAGATACATCACCCCCTGCGGGTCGACGAACACGTCACAGGTCTGGATCACTTGCGCGGCGCCCGGCCGCGTATCCATCAGCCGCTCAGGCGCGGGCGGAACGAAATACCCAACCTCGCGCGGCGCAAAAGCGTTCGCGATATCGAACACGCGCAGGCCGGCATTGTGATAGGTCGCGAAAATCAAGTCCGAGCTTTGCAGCGAGCCGGGCCGGTTCTCATGCAAATTGTGCGGGCCGAACTTGCCGCCCTTGGCGCAGAAGTCTTCTTCCGTGGGCGTCGGCAAGGTGGCGATAGTTACTGGATTCGTCGGGTCGCGCACGTCGAGCACCCAGGTGTAGGCGATCCCGTTGGCACAGTTGGTCGCGGTCGCCTCGTCGGCGACGATCAGCAGATTGCGACCGGGCAGCGGCAGCGGCGTGTGCGTGCCGCCGGCGAACGGCGGGCACCAATTGCGCTGGCCGATCAGCTTTGGCGTCGTGGGATCGCCGATATCGAGCACCGTGAGACCGCCATCGCGCCAGGCGCCATAGGCGATGTTGCCGGCGATGATCGCGTGATGGAACGCCCAGCGCCTGCCTTGCGGCCACGCAGGCTGCTCGCCGCCCGCGCGGTTCATCCCGGGCAGCCACCAGCGGCCGGCAAGCGCCGGGCGGGTTGGGTCCGCCACGTCGATCACCGCCATGATGTGATCGGTGAAGCCCTCGAAATGCGCCGACACATAGGCGTAGCGTCCACCGACATACCAGATGCGATGCAGGCCGATGCCTTCGACCGGCAGGAACGCGATCTCGCGCGGGGACGCGGGGTCCGCGATGTCGAAGATGCGCAGGCCCGCGGCGAATTGTTGCGATGAGCGGGTACTGAACGAGTCGGCCAGCGGCTTGCCGAAATAATCCTGAGCCTTGGCGTACTGCTGCATCGCCCAGACGTTGGCGCCGTTTACGACAAACAGAAGGTCGTCATGCACCTGGAGGTGATGACAGCGCGTGTTGGCGGGCGCCGCGATGAACGTCACCGGCTTTGGATTGAGCGGATCGCGCACGTCGAGGACGCTGACGCCATCGCTGAACGTATGACCGATATAGGCGTGGCCCTTGTGCACCATGATCTGGGTGCCGTCGGGCCGGCCGCCCTGATCGCTGCGCGAAAGGAAGCGGATGTTTTTCGACGACGGCGCCACGGGATGGTTCTCACATCTGTATGGAGGATGCGTGCCTCCATCATATCAATGAACGAGGCCCGGAATCTCGCGATGCCGGGCCTCGGGTTTCGTTAACTATCGTCGCTACCCGGTCGGCGCCGCGACCTCGTCGAGACCCTTCTGACGCGATTCCGGGCCAAGCTGGGTGACCGAGGCGGCGGCGACCAACAGGAAGGTGGCAAGGCAGACGAACACTGTTGTCAGACCCCAACCGTTCTGCACCCACAAGATCATGGGCATGATGAACGCCGTCGCCAGCCGGCCGACGCCCGCGGCCCAGCCGAAGCCGGATGCCCGTGCATTGGTGGGAAACACCTCGGACGCGAAGATCTGCATCGAGTTGCCGGCGACCTGGACGAAGAAGATCATGACGAAGCCGGCGATGATGAGTTCCGTAGGGGTGCCGGCATTAGCGAACACGAACGCCATCAAACCGGCGCAGACGAACGCGCAGACCGAAGTGATCTTGCGGCCGTATTTGTCGAGCGCGTACATCATGAACAAGCTCGCGCATGGTACGGCGAAGTTCATGGCGAGCGTATATTGCAGCGACTTGGTGATGTTGAATCCCTTGGCATTCATGATGTTCGGCAGCCAGGCACCGAGCCCGATGGCGACACCGAAGAACGCCGAGAAGCAGATCATGCCGGCGATGACGCGAACCGGGAACTGGGTGAACACCACGGCGAACGGATCGCTCTTGGTGTTGCTGGCGACATCGGTCGACAGCGGCTCCTTCGGTCCGGCAATGCCGAGGCGCTCGAGCACGTCGAGCGCTTCCTTGCCTCTGCCATGGGTCGCCAGGTAGCGCGGCGATTCCGGCAGCGTGAAGCGAAATACCCAGACGATCAGCGCACCGATGCCGATGACCAGCCAGACGCCTCGCCAGACATATTCGGGCGTATCGAGGAGGCTGCCGAAGCCAAGCACGACCGCTGTTCCGATCGGCCACACGCAGGCGCCGCCGATGAAATGAACGATCGCCAGGATCCGACCGCGAATGCGCTTGGGCGCATATTCGCCCGCATAGGCAAAGGCGAGCGGCTGCTCGGCGCCGAGACCGATCCCGGCGATGAAGCGACAGATGATCATCAGAGTGACGCTCGGGGCAAACGCTCCGAGGATCGTGAAAACGCCGAACAGGAGCAGGTTGAACTGATAGATGAACCTTCGACCGAACCGGTCGCTGAACTCGCCCTGGCCCGCAGTGCCGATGAACATGCCGAAAATGGCGGCGCTGCCGATCGCCGCGACTTCTGCACCCGTCGCAAACTTGGACTGAAGAAGAAACGGAACGAGTGAGCCGAATACCGTGAAATCGATGACGTCGAAGAAATATCCCGCCGCGATGAGCGCGACAACTCTCCGATGGAGCGGCGAGATCTTCGCCTCATCCAACGCATTTCCGACAAAGGCTTCGATTGTCTGAGCCATGGTTTCCCTCCCCAGCGCATATCTTTATTTATGGCCGCGCGCTTTCAGGATGGCTCACTTGCCGCGCATTGAACAGCCCCATCGAAGGGGATGACGTGCGAATGGAGCCTCGCCCGATGAGGGCCGCGGCGGAAGAGATCAAAAAAACCCGAGCGACTCGCAACCCGTGCCGGCTTGGAAACGGTACTTGACGCGCCGTGCCGGAATATCGACGACATGGACCGATCCATCGCCCTGGCACGCGACGAACATTTCATCGCCGCGGAACGCCATGTCCATCGGCTGATGTCCGACCTTGATCGCGGTCTGCTCACGGAACGACGGATCGATCAGGCTGACCGTGTCGCCCTGCACGCTGGTGACGCCGATCACGCTGTTGTCCGGGCTGTAGCGCGCGATCTGCGCCGGCTTGGGAGCGCCTTCAAGCCGCACAGTGCGCGTGACCTGCTCGCTCTTGGTATCGATCAGGAAAAGCGCCGGCTCCTCGTCGTCGACCGCCACCACCGTGTTGCCGTCGGCCGATATCGCGATGCCGGCTAGCGCGTGCGGGGTCGCTATCTTGCCCAAGAGCTTTCGTTTCGGCAGGTCGATCACGGATACCGTGGCATCCTCTTCGTTCTCGGTGTAGAGCCGCTGGCCATCGGGCGAGATGATAAGACGGTGGCCGTTGGTTGAGCCGGAATTGATGGCGTCGACGACCTTGTTCGTGGAGCGGTCGATCACCGCCACCACGGCGCTGTTCTCGCAGGTGATGTAGATCAGACCGTCCGGCCCAAGTTTCAATGTATGCGGACCGGACAGCGGCCGCAGATCGATATCGCCCACGTGGGTTCGCGTCTTGAGGTCGATGACGCACAAGAGATGGCCGGGATTTGGATTGCGGCCGTGGATTCCTTCGCCGTAGATCGGCACATAGGCAAGATCGGTTTCCGGCACGACGAGGAGTTCGTGCACAGTGCGCGGAAAACCATCGAGCACGACCTGCGTCTCGAAGGTCACCGGATCAAGGAACAAGACCTTCGCTCCCATCTTGTCGACCGCGATCATTCCACGTGGGCTGCCCGCCTCGAACATCGTGTCTTTCCTGCTTGCAGAAATCAGCGGCACAGATTGTAGCGCAGGTTTTCAAAATCCGCTGCTCAAACCGCCGCCTCGCGATAGCGCCGCTGCACCAGCATATTGGCGGCGAGCGTCAGAACGAGTGTTGCGATCATCAGGATGAATGAGATCGCGCCCCCGAACGGCCAGTTGTTCTGCTGCACGAACTGCCCGTACACCAGCGGCCCCATCATCTGGAAACGCGGGCCGCCGAGCAGCACGGGCGTCGCATAGGCGTTCATCGCCAGGATGAAGGTGAGGATGGTGCCGGCGAGCACGCCCGGCATGGCGAGCGGGAACAGCACGCGATAGGCCATTCGCAGCGGCGTGGCACCGAGGTTGAACGCCGCTTCCTCGACCGAACGGTCGATGCCCTCGATGACGCTCTGCAAGGTCAGCACCATGAACGGCAGGTTCACCGCCGTGATGCCGATGATCACTGCGCCTTCCGTGAACATGATCTCCAGCGGCTCCGACACGACACCGAGCCCCATGAGGCTGGCGTTGAGAACGCCCTTGTTGCCGAAGGCGACCATCCAGCCGGCGGCGCGCACCGCATTGCCGATGAACAGCGGCAGCACCACGAGCATGATGAGAAGGGTCTTGTAGCGTGTCCGCGTGCGCGCCAGCACATAGGCGAGCGGGAAGCCCATCAGCAAACAGATGATGGTAGTGATAAGCGCGATGCGCACCGTGCGCAGCAACACCGCGATGTAATAACCGTCGGTGAAAAACTTGACGTAATTCTCGACGGTCAGCGCGTCGACCATGAACTTGCCGGGCACGAACTGGTTCAGGCTGTAGCGCAGCAGAATCGCGAGCGGCACCAGGAGCCCGATCCCGACATAAAGCGTCGCCGGACCGACGAGCCCTGCGGCGCTGAGCGTAGAGCTTCGTTCAGCGTTCATTGTTTGCGCATGATCTTTTCCGAAAGCCGGTTTCCACCTTTCGGGATCATGCGCGGTTCAAGCCTTGAAGACCTTGTCCCACCACTCCTTCATCGCCGAGTCGTTCTTGGCGAGATAGCCGTAGTCGAGATCAACGAGGCGGGATTGTTCTTCCGCCGTGAAGCCGATGCGCTGTTGCAGGTCGGGCGCCACGGTGGCGTTCGTGACGGTCGGATTGTAGCCCATGTCGATCGCAAAATTCTCCTGCGCACTCTTCTCCAGCATCGCGTTCATGTAAGCGTAGCCGCCGTCCTTGTTGGGTGCGTTCTTCGGGATCACGAATCCCGAGACGTACATCGGCACGCCTTCGGAGGGCGCGACCGACTGCACGCTGATGCCGGCGTTCTGCCATTGCACGGTGCGCGCTTTCCACATGACGCCGATGGAGATTTCCTCGGTCTTGAGCGCCTGCGCGAAGGCCTCGTTGGTCGGATAGACGCGCGCACCGGCTTTCTTGGCTTCCATCAGCACCGCCTTGCCGGGCTCGATGTCGCTGACCTTGCCCCCGGCGGCGAGCGCGGCGGCGACCATGACGTATTGATACTGGATGTCGATGATGCCGATCTTGTTGCCGTGCTTGGGATCGAACGCATCCTTGAACGCCTTCGGCGGCTCCGGAATGAGCTTTGGATTGTAAACGACGACCTTGCCGGAATAGATGTGGCCGATGCCGTAAGGATATTTCATTTGCGGGATGATGTTCTTGGCGTTCGGCAGCTTCGAATAGTCGATCGTCTCGACCACTCCCGCCTCGTTCATCTCGTACATGTTGGAGGCGGACAGGCCCTGGATGTCGGTCGTGCCGCGCGGCAGGCGCTTCTCCGCCACCAGTTTGGTACGACGCGGCGCATCGCCGGCCTGATCCTGCGCCACGTCGTAGCCCTTCGGCTTGAGCAGCGGATCCTCGACGTTCTTGGTGAGCAGCCGCGCATAGTCGCCGCCCCAGGTGCCGACGACGACGCGGCCACCTTCGGCGCGCGCGTCACCGGGTCCGAAAGCCGGCAGCGCGAAGGCGCCGAGACCCAAGCCCAGGGCGTCGCGTCGCGAGAATTTTCCATTGCGGATCATGTCGGTCCCTCCAGATCGGGTTTCACTACTCAGCAAAAATCAGACCAGCATCCCGCTGCCAGCCAATGTCGACGGCATCGCCGACAGCCGGCACCGTAGTCTCGCCGCGGTTCGCCAGTTGTACGACCACGCGGTCGGCAGGCGACAGGCGCACATGCAGCTCGATCGCGTCTCCCAGATAGGACACGAATTCCACCGTACCGGACAGCCGGTTGTCCATCCCGTTCGCGACGCCAAGGGCGATCCGCTCGGGACGCAACACGAGCGCGGCCTTACCGGGCGCGCCGTCGCGGCATTGCAGGGCAAGCCCGCCCGCGGTCTCGAATTGCCCGGGCGCGATCACGCGCCCCTGCAGGACCGTGCTGCGGCCGACAAAGCCGGCGACAAACCGGTCAGCGGGGCGCTCGTAGAGGTCGCGCTGGGTGCCGATCTGGCGGATTTTCCCCTCTGACATGACGACGAGACGGTCCGCGACGATCAGCGCCTCTTCCTGGTCGTGCGTGACCATGATGGTGGTCAGCCCGAGCTGGCGCTGCAACTCGCGGATCTCGATGCGCACTTCCTCGCGCAGCTTGGCATCCAGATTGGAGAGCGGCTCGTCGAGAAGCAGCACGTCGGGTCGGATCGCGAGCACGCGCGCGAGTGCGACGCGCTGCTGCTGGCCGCCGGAGAGCTGACGCGGCAAGCGGTCGGCGTAACCTTCGAGCCGGACGAGCCGCAGTGCTTCGCGCGAGCGAGCGACGACCTCGGTCTTGGATAACTTGCGCATCTCCAAGCCGAAGGCCACGTTCTCGGCGACCGTCATGTGCGGAAACAGCGCATAGCTCTGGAACACCATGCCGGTGTTGCGGCGCCAGGGTCGAAGGTATGTCACGTCGACGCCGCCGATGTACGCGCTGCCGCCGCTCGGCTCGACGAAGCCCGCGATCATGCGCAGTGTCGTGGTCTTGCCGCAGCCCGATGGTCCGAGCAGGACCAGGAATTCACCATCGGCGACATCGAGTGTCACGCCCGCCACCACGGCATTGTCGCCGTAGCGCTTCGACAAATGGTTGAGCTCAAGGCGTGCCATAGCTGGTCACACCACCTGGCTGATCTTCACGTAGCGATCGGTGGCGACCATCGCGACGCCGATCAGCGCGATCTGCAGCACCGATACCGCCGCGACGGTCGGATCGATCTTCCATTCGAGGTACTGCAGGATCGCGATCGGCAGCGTGGTGCGACCGGCACCAACGAGAAAGAGACTCATCTCGAGATTGCCGAACGACATCACGAAGCCGAACAGCGCACCCGCCACGATGCCGGGCCAGATCGCCGGAATCGTGACGCGGCGGAACGTCGTCCACGGTGGAGCGCCGAGGTTCTTGGCGGCTTCCTCGATCGAGGGATCGAAGCCCGCAAGGCTCGCGCTCACGAGCCGCGCCGCCCATGGGATGACGATCAACGCGTGCGCCGCGATGAGCCCGGCGGTTGTGCCTAAGAGCGGCAGCCCGGTCGCGATCTCGGCCTCGATCTGGAAGACGTAGATCGCCGTGCCGAGGACAACGCCCGGCACGATGAGCGGCATCAGCAGCAGCGCGTTGACGAGCCCGCGGCCGCGAAACCGCCGCCGCGTCACCGCGAGGCTTGCCGGCACCGCGAGCGCTAGCCCGATCAATGTCGCCGCGATGGCGACTTGAACGCTCAACAAGAATCCGCCGACGAAACTCTTGTTGTTGAACACAGCGCCGAACCATTGCAGCGAGTAGCCTTCCGGCGGAAACGATGGAATCTCCTGGCGGAAGAACGCAAGCCAAGTGACGAGCGCGAGCGGCAGCAGGATGAATCCGAGCGCGAGCGCCGCCGCGCCGTTGAGCGCCCATCGGCCGATCCGCACGCGCCGATGCGGGCCGCTCGCGATCTCCGCAGGTCGGGCCTGAGCGACTGCGGACACCATGGCGTCAGTTGAGCCAATTCTTGTGGAACTTGCCGCCCTTCATGATGGCGGCAAGATGCTTGCCCTGCTCCTGGAACAACCCGAGATTCTTCAACGGGTCGCCGTCGATCAACAGCAGGTCCGCGTAGGCGCCCGGTTCGAGCGTACCGAGCTTGCCTTCCTGGCGCAGGATGCGCGCCCCGATCGTGGTCGCGGCGCGGATGATCTCGATCGGCGACTGCACCTCCGAGCGCAGGATGAACTCGCGGCTCTGCTCGACCTGCAGCGCGCCGAGGAGATCGGTGCCGTAGGCGACCGGGACGCCCGCGCGCTTGCAGATTTCCAGCGACCGCAGGGCGCCGTCGATCACGAGGTCGTTCTTCGCCAGCATGTCGCCGCTCATGCCGAACTCGGCGGCGCGCTCGCGCATCGCATAATAGGTGACGAGGTTCGCGATCAGGAACATGTCCTTCTCGGCCATCAGCCCGGCGGCCGTATCATCGATGAGGTTGCCGTGCTCGATCGTGCGCACGCCGCCCTGCGCCGCGCGCGTGATCGCCTCCGGCGTGTAGGCGTGCGCGCAGACATATCGTCCGAACGCGCGCGCCTCCTCGACGGCGGCCGCGACCTCGGCCGGGCTGAATTGCAGGCTGTCGAGTGGATCGTAGGGCGAAGCGACTCCGCCCGACATCATCAGCTTGATGTGATCGGCACCCTGGCGCATCTGCTCGCGTACGGACTTGATCACCTCCGGGACGCCGTCGGACTGGCGCATGCCGAACCGCATGGCGTCGCAGCAATGGCAGCGCATCCCGAAATCGGTCCGTCGGCGCGGATCGCTGTGCCCACCGGTCGGGCCGATCGCGGCGCCCGCGATGAACAGGCGCGGCCCCGGGATGTCGCCCTGTTCGATGCCGGTCTTCATGCCCCAGTCGGCGCCGCCGGTGTCGCGTACGCTGGTGAAGCCGCGGTTGAGCATCGCGAGCATCAGCCGCGCGGCGCGCGCCGTCATCAGCGTCAGCGGAACGGATTCGAGGAAGCGGATATTCACTTCGCTCAGCATCACGTGGACGTGGCTGTCGATCAGGCCCGGCATCAGCGTGCGGCCGCCGCAATCGACGACGTCGGCGTTCGTCGCCTTGATCGATTTGTCCGACACCTCTCTGACCGTGTCGCCTTCGACCAGGAGCTCGAAGCCGTTCTGCAGCTCCCCGACTTCGGGTTCGAGCAGGGCGAAATTCCGGAACAGAAGTTGCGACATGAGGATCCCCGCGTCTCAACAATTGGACAACGTCACGCGGGCGAGCACAAGAGAGGAGCGCCGTCAGAGCTGCCCGCCGTCGCCCCATTTGTCCAGTAGGGCGCGGTACTCGGCATCCTGATAGCGAGAGAGCAGGAACGCCGGCGCGTAGTCGGGCGGCGCGTTGCCTGTAATGTGCCGGGCGATCAAATCACCCGAGGCACACGATGCCATCACGCCGAAGCCGGAGAAAGCGCACGACACATAGGCGCCTTCTACGGCCACCGGACCGATCAGCGGGCGATTTTCGCGTGTCTTCATGTAGTAGCCGCCGTCAATATAGGGCCGCGAAGGCCTGCCGGCATAAGCCTGGAGCGCCGGCACCATGGTGGACATGCCGCGTAGCGCGATCTCGGCGTAATGCGGCGGCGGTTCCGGCAAAGGGAACGTAGGATCGACCGCGTCGCCGTGATGGTTGAACAGGATGAGCGTCGCATGGGCGCCGTCGGGCCGGCCGTGGACGCCGGCCGGAAATGGCGCGAGCAACCACCGCGCCTCCTCGTCCTGTGTCAGCGCGGCGCGTTCTTCGTCGTTCCAGAGCAGATGCTGCCCGTCGAGCCAGATCATCATCGGCGCCGAGCGCGGCACGGCGCTAAGAGTATCGGCGAAACTGACCTTGTGATGGCGCTCGGCGAATATGGGCAGGTCGACGCCGATGAGTTGCGCCATCTCTTTCTGCATGGGTCCCGCAGCAAGCACGACGTGATTTGCCTCGAGCGCGCGACGCTCGGTGCCGTGCTCGACGTGAACCGAACGCACGCGCTCGCCCGCGTCGATGCCGACGACGCGGCCCCTCAGGAGTTTCACGCCGCGCTCCCGGGCCGCCTCCAGCATCACCGTCCCGAGCTGCTGGGCACTCAGCCAGCCGGCGCGCCGCGCATGCGCCACCGCCAAGGTCTCCGGTGCGAGATAGGGAAAGTGCCGGCGGATGAGCGCAGTATCGGTGATGACATCGGCGCCGGTCAGCGGGAAGTCGAAGCCACGCTCAGGCGACGGCACATAGGGGCTCGACGCCGTCTCATGGAATCGCGCAGGGCCGCCTCCGCGCGCCTCCGCGGTCCGTGCCATGGTTTGCAGGAATGGAATTTTGGCAGAATCGGCGGTCGCAAACACGTAACCGCGGCGGTTCAGGTTGATGCGATTACCGGTCGCGCGAGCGATCCCCTCGATGAGATCGATGCTGCGGTTCATGAACGCAGTCATGGCCCAATCAGGGCCGGGCCACCAGTTGCGATAGGCTTCGGTCGATTTGTCCGACGTGAGCGAGAGAGGGTTGCCTTGCTCGACGATCACCACGTTGTCGAGACCGTGCTCGACCGCCAGATAGTAGGCGGCCGCGATCCCTGCGATGCCCGCGCCGCAGACGACGACCTTCGGTGGTGAATGGGCCATGGACGGGCGATTGTCCCGCAGAGGGTCCGCGATGTCACGCGCCTGCATGACTCGGACAGAACATGGCACGGGTGCCAGGATTCGAACCTGGACCGCACGGTTTTGGAGACCGGCACTCTACCGTTGAGCCACACCCGCAAATTGGCACCGACTGCTGGTATCGAGCCAGCCTCACCGGCTCCACAAGCCGGCGCCATCACCTGATCGGCCTAGTCGGCATTGGTAGCGGCCCCGGGCTCTGCCCCCGGCGTACGCGCCTTATGAGAGCGCGTCGTTCACTAGAACTGCCGCTGCATGGAAGCCGGTGGAGGAATCGAACCTCGCGTAGCGAGCTTCAAAGGCTCGCGTCCTGCCATTGAACGAACCGGCCGTGTTGGCGCTCCGTGAGGGTTTCGATCCCTCTCCTGCGCTTTGAAAGAGCGCGATCCTAGCCACTAGA
>PLJS01000318.1 GCA_003140315.1 Hyphomicrobiales bacterium | reverse complement strand
CTACATGAGCGTGCTCGTCTCGATCCGCCGCAAGCTTCCACTCGCGGCCGTCTACCACCGCCTGCGTGCCGCCGGAAAGCCCGCGAAGGTCGCCATCGTCGCATGCATGCGAAAGATCGCAACAATCCTCAACGCAATCCTCAGAGACAAAACCCCATGGCAGACCGCTTGACATCCATGACGGTCGCTCAGGATGACGGTCGCAAAGACGGGGAGGGGACGAATGAAAGTGCTCCACGGGTTCGTTGCGGCATTGCTGTTGCTGACGGATAATGCGCTCGCCCAAACCAACTATCCCCAGATGCCGGTGCGCATCCTGGTCGGGTTCACGGCCGGCACGGCGCCGGACGTGGCGGCGCGCATCCTTGCCGACAAATTCTCCGACGCCTGGGGCAAGCCGGTGATCGTGGAGAACATCTCCGGCGCCGGCGGCAATATCGCCTGCGACCGCGTCGCCAAGGCGCCGCCGGACGGCTACACGCTCGTGATGTGCGGCAACGGCTCGCTCGTGATGGCGCCGAGCCTTTACGAGAAGCTGCCCTACGATCCGGTGAAGGACTTCGCGCCGATCGCGCAGGTCTTCGTCGCGAACAACATCCTGGTCGTGCATCCCGACGTGCCGGCCAAGAGCGTCGCCGAGCTCGTCGCGCTCGCGCGCGCGCATCCTGGCGAGCTGAATTACGGCCACACCGGCGCCGGCACCTCGCAGCATCTCGCCGGCGAGCTGTTCAAGTCGATGGCGAAGGTGAGCATCACGCCGGTCGCCTATCGCGGTACGACGGCGTTGCTGCCCGACCTGCTGGCCGGCCGGCTCACGATGGCGTTCAGCAACATCATCAACACGCTGCCGCTGGTGCGCGACGGCAAGCTGCGCGCCTTCGCGGTGACGTCGCGCAAGCGCACGGCGCTCGCGCCCGACCTGCCGACCATGGATGAGCTCGGCTTTACCGGTTACGAGGCGGTGCCGTGGTTCGGCCTGATGGCGCCGGCCGGAACGCCGCAACCGATCATCGACAAGATCCAAGCCGAGACGATCAAGTGGCTCACCACGCCCGACGTGCACAAGAAGTTCGAGCTGCTCGGTCTCGATGTGATCGCCAACTCGCCGGCGGAATTTCTCGCCGCAATCAAGACCGAGACGCCCTACTGGGCAAAGATCATCAAGGAAGCCGGCATCAAGGCGCATGATTAGTTAAATCGTCATCCTGAGGTGGCCGCCGCAGGCGGCCCTCGAAGGATGGCCGCACGCGGTGCTTACCTCCCCTTGAAAAGGGGAGNNCCCCCTTTCAGGGGGAGGGAGCCCGCCTGAGCGTGCGGCGAGGCGCTACTCCGCCGCGACTGCGGTCGGGTGCCAGTCCATCGCCACATGCCCGGGCTGCTCGGCGACGCGCCGCAGCCACGCGCGGACCGCCGGAAAGCCCGAGAGGTCGTAATCGCATTCGTGCGCGATGTGGGTGTAGGCATAGAGCGCGATGTCGGCNNCAGCGTGAGCCAGAACCACGCGGCGCCGAGATTGGGCTCGAGCGCATGCTGCTCGAAGAACATCCACTGCAGCGCGGTCGAACGGTCGATGCGGTCCTCGGGCGCAAGCTGCGTGCCGCCCGCGATGTACCAGAGGATCGCGTTCGACTCGGACAGATAGCGTCCGGGCGCGACTTCGAGCACCGGAACGCGGCCGCTCGGATTCATGGCGAGGAATTCCGGCGTGCGCGACTCCCCTTGGAGAATGTCGATCTCCATGAGCCGGTAGTCGAGGCCAAGCTGCGCGAAGGCGAGGCGCGCCTTGTAGCAGTTGCCGGATCGCTGCATCGAATAGAGCGTGTACATTCCGTATCCCGTTCCGCGCCCGCCGCGTGTCACGCATAAAGTCGCGAAGCATGACCTTTGCAAGACTGCCGCGCGACGATCGTTCGACAAAAACAAATCGCTTCAACAAAGCGTGACGTTGGAGACGTTCCACACCGCGCGTGTGACCGCGCGCGAAACATCATTCCGCAGCCTGGCGATGCGCGCGCGCGTATTCGGCGAGTGCGTCGTCGGCGACCGGCGCGATCGGCGTGAAGTCGCGATGCGCGATGAACTCCGGCCGCGTGAACTTGGTGATGTGATTGGAGACCGCGCACAGCGTCAGATAGATGATCTTGCGCGGATAGGGCGTGATGTTCGGCGCCGAGGCGTGCACCAGGTTGCCGTGGAACATCAGCACGGAGCCCGACCTGCCGGTCGGCGCCACGATGCCGGGCTTGCCGTCGTGCTCCGCCTCGCGACACAGCCGCGTGACGGTGTCCTGGTCGAGCGTCCAGAGCGGGTAGGACGTGGTCGCGAGATCGTGGCCGGCCGCGAACGTGCCGTGCTTGTGGCTGCGCGGCACCAGCATCAGCGCGCCGTTGAACGGATAGACCTCATCGAGGAACACCGCGATGTTCATCGCGCGCGGCTCCGGCATCCCGTCGTCACGCGCCCAGGTGCCGTAGTCCTGGTGCCATTGCCACACGTCGCCTTCGAACGCCGCCTTGGCGTTGATCTTGAACTGATGCACGTAGACGGGCTCGCCAAATAGCTGCTGCAGCGGCTCGGTGAGGCGCGGGTGATGCGCCAGGAGCCGGAACACCTCGCTGTAGGTGTGCGCCGCGAAGGCAGTGCGCGGCGCGCCCGATTTCTCGCGCCAGACTTCCGGCCGCTGCTGCTTGAGGATGGCGTCGGACTCGATGCCGAGCAGCGCGATCTCGTCGGTCGAGAAGCAGTTGGGGAAGAACAGATAGCCCTCGTCGTCGAATTGACGGAGCTGTTCGGGGGCAAGCGGCATGGGGTTCCTCCATGGCGGCGCCGAGGCGCTCTATCTCTTGAACACGAGTCTAGCGCAATCCCTGCGGTGCGGTGCACCAATTCTGCTAGTCGATATTCACGTTCGCCGCCTTGATCACGGCTGCCCATTTTTCGATTTCGACCGGTATCACGGCCGAAAGCTCGGCCGGCGTTTTGAGCGCGAGGGTCATCCCTTGTGCGGCGAGGACGGTCTTGGCCGCGTCGACGTTCAAGGCGTGGGCGGCCGCCTGATACAGCCGATCGAGGATCGCGCCCGGCGTCTTGGCGGGCGCGAATAGCGCGAACCATGCATCCGCCTCGACGCCCTCGACGCCGGCCTCCTTCAGGGTCGGCACGCCGGGCAGGCGCGTCGTGCGCTTGCCGCTTGCGACCGCCAGCGCCTTGACGTCGCCGGCATCGAGGAAGGCCGCGACCGTCGGCAAGGTGGCGAAGGAGAGATCGATGCGCCCGGCGATCAGCTCGGTTGCGAGCGGCGCCGAGCCGCGGAACGGCACATGCACCATAGGCGCGCCGGTACGCGTCTTGAACAGCTCCATCGCGAGATGCGAGGCCGAGCCGACGCCGGTCGACCCGCAGGTGAGCCCGCCCTGCTTGTCCTTGGCGAGCTTCACGAGATCGAGGGCATTTGCCACGCCGAGGTCCTTGCGAGTCACGAGGATGTGCGGGACCTCGGCGAGCTCGGCGACGCCCACGAAATCCTTCGCTGCATCGAACGGGTGGTTCTTGAGCAGGCTCTGGTTGGTGGCGTGGGTCTGGTTGGTGCCAAGGACAAGCGTGTGGCCGTCGGGCTCGGCGCGCATCGCGAGTACGCTGCCGGTGACGCCCGCGCCGCCGCCGCGATTGTCGACCGCGATCGACTGCCCGAGATCGGCGGCCGCGTTCTGCGCGACCAGGCGTGCGAGCACATCGGTCGGTCCGCCGGCCGGGTAGGGGACGATGATCGTGATGGTGCGGCTCGGAAAGGCTTGCGCGCGTGCGGGACGCGCCGCGATCGCCGTGGCGCCGACCAAGCCGGCGAGCGTTGCGCGGCGCGTGAGCATGATCCCTCCCTCGACCCCGTCCGGGGCTGGATCATCCTAGCGCACGGGCAGGAGGACGCCATCGGCCGCGGGATCAAGGTCGGCGCGCGCACGATGCATAATGAGCGCGAACATCACCAGCATCGCGATCACGCCGAGCGGGATCAGCGTTGCCAGCGCGACGCCGCGCGCGACCAGCGGGACAGCCCACAGAAATGCGAGCGCGGTCTTTTCGTAAGGCGCGAAGCCACGCGCGAAGCCGTCGAGCGCGAGGAACGCGATCGCCGGCGCGAGTAGCATCAGGTCGTAGTCGAGGCTGTAGGGCGTCGCGAGGATTGTCGCGATGCACAGCGCCGCTGCCTTCAGCGCGAAGGCTGCGCGCGAGCGCCACAGCCAGACCAACGCGGCGCCGAGCCCGAGCGTCGCGGCGCCCTGCACTGCGTAAGCGAGCGGAACGCTCGCGCCCCACATGCGCGCCCACGAGAACACGCTCTGGATCTTGTGCCAGCCGGTCTCGCCGGTCTCGAGCACGACCGTGCGGGTGTATTCGGCGAAGGTGAAGAAGGCGCGCCAGGTCTCGACCCCGAAACAGAGCGTCGTGACGGCGACGAGAACGACCACGGTCGCGCCGGCAGCGGCGACGCTGCGCCAGCGTCCCGTCGCGACGAGAACGAGAGGGATCATCAGGCCGAACTGCGGCTTGTAGGCGAGCAGGCCGAACAGGATGCCGGCGACGATCGTGCGGCGGTCGAGCTGCACGAGTGCCGCGCCGATCAGCGCCGCGGTGAGGAAGCCGTTGTGGCCGTGGCCGAGGTTCACGAATACGGCCGGGAAGGCGAGGGCGAGGAGGAGCCACAATGTCGGTGTGCTCCCCTCCCCCATAGCCCGTCGAAGACGGGCGTAAACGCCCTGACGGCGGGGAGGGGTTGGGGGTGGGGGTCCCGGTTGTTGGCTCGGCTCGTGCCCCACACTTCGACCCCCACCCCGACGCGCTTCGCGCGTCGACCCTCCCCGCAAGGGGGAGGGTAAGAAGCCGCATGCGATCGCTCTTATTGCCAGAAGATAAAGCGCGAGCGTCACGCCCTGCCAGACGATCAGCGCCAGCGGATACGGCATCAGCGCGAGCGCGGCCGCGACGAACAAGAACAGCGGCGGATAGTGCCAGCCATAGAACGGCGTCTTGACGCCGAAGATCGCCTGTTCGCGCGCGTGCTGCAGCCGCGGATCGAACGGTGCGGCCGGGCGGCCTTCGAGCACGTAAGTGCCGGCCGCATAGACGTTGGAGAAATCGGTGCCGAGCGGGCGGCCCTGGTAGTCGTTCAGGCCGTCGGAGGTCGCGACCAGATAGATGAGCCCGCCGGCCGACGCGATCAGCACGGCCAGCGTCCATAGCCGCAGGCGCGCGCGGGTCAGCCAATCGCCGCTCCGCAGTGTGTCGAGCAATCCGCCCATCGCGGCCTCCCGCGCGAGCATTAGGCGAGAACGCCTAACGGACCCTTATCCGTTGTGCCAGCCATCATCAGTTTTCATTGATAAAACAGGCTTTTCGGCTTGCGGCGGGTGACCGTGGCGGGTACCTACTGCACGCTCTAAAAATCCGGAGAGTCCCATGGCCTTCCTGGCGGAGACCTTAAAGCGCATCAAGCCGTCGGCCACGATCGCCGTGACCGACAAGGCGCGCGCGCTCAAGCAGGCCGGCCGCGACGTGATCGGCCTTGGCGCGGGTGAGCCGGATTTCGACACGCCCGACAACATCAAGCAGGCGGCGATCAAGGCGATCGAGAGTGGGAAGGCCTCGAAATACACCGCCGTCGACGGCATTCCCGAATTGAAGGCCGCCGTGAGCGCGAAGTTCAAGCGCGAGAACAAGCTCGACTACGTGCCGAAGCAGATCATCGTCGGCACCGGCGGCAAGCAGGTGCTCTACAACGCCTTGATGGTGACGATGAACCCGGGCGACGAGGTGATCATCCCGGCGCCGTATTGGGTGAGCTACCCCGACATGGTGATGCTTGCTGGCGGAACGCCGGTCGAAGTCATCACCACGATGGCGGACGGCTTCAAGATGCGGCCGGAGGCGCTGGAGAAGGCGATCACGCCGAAGACCAAGTGGATCATCTTCAACTCTCCGTCGAACCCGACCGGCGCCGCCTATACGCGCGCCGAGCTGAAAGCCGTCACCGACGTGCTGATGCGGCACCCGCAGGTGCACATCATGACCGACGACATGTACGAGCACCTCGTCTACGACGATTTCGTGTTCACGACGCCGGCCGAGGTCGAGCCGTCGCTCTATGAGCGCACGCTGACGGTGAACGGCACCTCGAAGGCCTATTGCATGACCGGCTGGCGCATCGGCTATGCGGGCGGGCCGGAGCCGCTGATCAAGGCGATGGCGATGATCCAGTCGCAGTCGACCTCGAACCCGACGGCGGTGTCGCAATGGGCGGCCGTCGAGGCGCTCAACGGGCCGCAGGATTTCATCCCCAAGCACAACAAGATCTTCAAGGAGCGGCGCGACCTCTGCGTCTCGATGCTCAACCAGGCCAAGGGCCTCGAGTGCCCGCGTCCCGAGGGCGCGTTCTACGTCTATCCATCCTGCGCCGGCACCATGGGCCGGACCGCGCCGTCGGGAAAGAAGCTTTCAACCGACGAGGACTTCGTCACCGAACTCCTGGAGACCGAGGGCGTCGCCGTCGTGCAGGGCACCCCGTTCGGCGTGGGACCTGCGTTCCGCATCTCCTACGCGACCAAGACCGAGGACCTGGAAGAAGCCTGCCGACGCATCCAGCGGTTCTGCGGGAACTTGAAGTAACCCTGTTTCTGCCGTCCGCGCCGGCTACTCTCGACCCCGGGTCGCCGGCGGCGTAATGTTGCCTTCGGCATTTGGCCGGGCTGCATCTTTGGTTCGCGCGCTGACGCCATGCTAAGGCCTGCGCGAACCGACGTGATGAAGGGGAGAAACTCCATGATGCGTAGTGCGAAACTTTTGGGTGTGGCGCTGCTTGCGCTCGCAGGCATCTCTGGCTCGGCATTGGGGCAGAGGCCGGTATGGGAGCAGAGCGGGACGCTGAATTGCGACGTGTCCGGTGGGATTGGGCTGATCATCGGCTCGCAGAAGCAAGTGAATTGCCTGTTCACGCCGAGCTATCCGGCGCCGCCCGAGCAGTATGTCGGCACCATCACCAAGGTCGGTCTCGACCTCGGCATCACCGGGCCGGGCCAACTCGTCTGGGCTGTCAACATGTCGACCACGCGGCGGCGCGGCGTGCTGGCCGGCTCTTATGCGGGCGCGTCCGCGGAAGCGACCCTGATCGCCGGCCTTGGCGCCAACGTGCTGGTCGGCGGCAATGACCGCTCGGTCGCGTTGCAGCCGCTTTCGATCCAGGGCCAGACCGGCATCAATATCGCCGCCGGCGTCGCGGAGATCGCGCTGCAGTTCGTGCGCTGATCTGATTTCCGCGTTTGTCACCATCTCGCGCATGCGCGCCGCTTCGAAGCGGCGCGCATTGTAGCCGTTGCGTGGCGCAAAGCCGCCATCCGTCCTCTTGCCAGTCGCGCCCCGTCCTGAAACGATAATGTCACGAACGTGACAAGACGGCCGTCTCCGGCCGTAGCGCCGGAGCCGCCCGCAGGGAGGCGGACATGGGAACCAACGGCGGCACGAGTCCGGCGGGCTCCCGGTGCATCGCACTGGTGGGCCCGTTTCAGAGCGGCAAGACTACGCTCCTCGAAGCGATTCTCGCGCGCACCGGCGCAGTCGCGCGCCAGGGCAGCGTCGAGGCCGGTTCGACCGTCGGCGACAGCTCACCGGAGGCGCGTCACCATCAGATGGGTGTCGAGCTTTCGGTCGCCACCACGTCGTTCCTCGGCGAGAGCTACACCTTCATCGACTGTCCGGGCTCGGTCGAATTCCTCCACGACATGCGCGCGACCTTGCCGGCGATCGATGCGGCGGTGGTGGTGTGCGAGGCGGACGAGAAGAAGGTGCCGCAGCTCCAGCTCGTGCTGCGCGAGCT
Source organism: Hyphomicrobiales bacterium (assembly GCA_003140315.1). Lineage (GTDB taxonomy): Bacteria > Pseudomonadota > Alphaproteobacteria > Rhizobiales > Xanthobacteraceae > PALSA-894. The sequence continues at coordinate 17,601 of PLJS01000318.1, read as the reverse complement.
GGAAGAGCTCGGTATCCCGCGCTTTTTGTTCCTCAACAAGATCGACAAGGCCGACAAGCACGTGCGCGAGACGCTGAAGCTGTTGCAGCCGGCCTCGCGCGTGCCGCTGGTGCTGCGCCAGATCCCGATCTGGTCGAACGACATCGTGATCGGCTTCGTCGACCTCGCGCTCGAGCGCGCGCACATTTACAAAGAGCACGCGCCCTCCGAAGTGGTTCCGCTCGAAGGCGACAACGTTTCGCGCGAGAAGGAAGCCCGCTTCACCATGCTGGAGTCGCTCGCCGATCACGACGACGAGCTGATGGAGCAACTGCTCGAGGACATTCCGCCACCGCGCGACAAGGTGTTCGACGATCTCGCGAAGGAATTGCGCGACGGCCTCATCTGCCCGGTGCTGATCGGCTCGGCGACGCGCACCAACGGCGTGCTGCGCCTGTTGAAGGCATTGCGCCACGAGGCGCCGGGCGTGTCCGATACGGTCCAGCGTCTCGCGCTGAAATCCGGCAACGATGCCGTCGCCTACGTATTCAAGACGCTGCACACCGCGCATGGCGGCAAGATGTCGCTCGCGCGCGTGCTCTCGGGATCGGTCGGCGACGGCACCACCTTCATCACGCCCGAGGGCGATGCCGGTCGCGTGTCCGGCGTGTTCAAGCTGCTGGGGCAGACGAGCGAGAAGCGCGGGACCGCTGCGGCCGGCGACACGGTCGCGCTTGGCAAGCTCGAACACGCCAGGACCGGCGATACGCTCACGGCCGGCAAGCAGGCGCACCCGCCGGTCGCACATGTCGTGCCCTATGCGCCGGTGCTGGCGATCGCGATCGCCGCCAAGGAGCGCAAGGACGACGTCAAGCTCGGGCAGGCGCTCAATCGCCTGATCGACGAGGACCCTTCCCTCAAGGTCGATCACAACCCGGAAACCCACGAGATCGTGGGCTGGGGTCAGGGCGAGATGCATCTGCGCGTCGCGACCGAGCGGCTCGCCGGCCGCTTCGGGATCGCGATCGATCGGCGCAAACCGAGCATCGGCTATCGCGAGACCATCAAGCGGCCGGTGCTCAACGTGCGCGGCCGCCACAAGAAGCAGTCGGGGGGGCATGGGCAGTTCGGCGACGTCGTGGTCGACGTCAAGCCGCTGCCGCGCTCGGGCGGCTTCGTGTTCGACGAGGTCATCACCGGCGGCGCGGTGCCGCGCAATTACATTCCGTCAGTGGAGGAGGGCGTGATCGACGCGCTCAAGCACGGGCCGCTCGGCTTCCAGGTCGTCGACGTGGCGGTGACGCTGACGGACGGCTCCTATCACGCGGTCGATTCCTCCGACATGGCGTTCCGCCAGGCCGGGCGCATCGGCGTCCATGACGCGCTGCCGCAGGCGCAGCCGGTGCTGCTCGAGCCGATCCATCTGGTCGAGATCGTGTGCCCGACCGACGCGACCGCCAAGATCAACGCGATCCTATCGGGGCGGCGCGGGCAGATCCTGGGCTTCGATACGCGCGAGGGCTGGGCAGGCTGGGACTCGGTGAAGGCGATGATGCCGGAGTCCGAGATCGGCGACCTGATCATCGAGATCCGCTCGGCGACCGCTGGGGTCGGCACGTTCACCTCGAAGTTCGACCATATGGCCGAACTCACGGGTCGGACCGCGGATCAGATCGTCGCAGCGAAAAAATCCGCGCAGGCGGCGGCTTAGCTTAGACGTCACGCTCGGCGGGCAAGCTCCCGTTCGACGACGGCACGCAACTCCGGCAACGCAAGTTGACGTACTGGGCCGCGACATCTTCGTAGTCGTGGCGATAGATATTGCCCGCGCCGGCCATTTGCCGCCACGCGATAGAAGGATGGCGCGCCTTGAGGTCGTCGGGCAGTCGTCGCGACGCTTCGGATATGATCTCAAGGCAGCGGACGACCGCATAGACGGTGCGCGTGTCGTTCAGAAACGCAGCGCGTTCGAAACCCGCGACGAAATTCACCGCAAGGTCGACGTGATGTAAAATATCACGGAGTGCGATGTCGGTTGGATCAGAAGGCATAAACGGCGTCGGCCGTCACGGTCGGACGAATATAGGGTTTGAGCCCGTCAAGACTCACGACGTCGACGGGAGCTTCAAACAAACCCGCGATATATTCTTTCAATCCCGCATAGTCGAAGACGGTGACGTGCGCTTCGGGTTCGATCTCGATCACGATGTCGATGTCGCTATCCGGCCGGTTTTCGCCGCGCGCGATCGATCCGAACAACGCCGCGCGGCGCACGCCACGTCCTCGCAAAGCGCCTTCATGGCGGCGAAGAATAGCGAGTGCTTCTTGGGTCTCCATATTTGAATTATATCATAAGAATCGTTGCAGCGGGAAACCGCGTTTGCCGCCGCCTCACACCGGCTTCCCGCAAGCGTGACTTGCCGGTGATCGGCGAGCCGCGTAGCTCTGGCGCACCAGAGAGGGAACAATCATGCACGTCATTCATCGCCGGGGATGGGAAATCCCCGAGCGTCAGGCGACGCCGGAGGGCGTGTACCTGAACCACCTAAGCCGCCGGAACTTCCTCAACATCGCGGCAGGCGCGGCCGCCGCGACACTCGTGCCGGAACTCGCGTCCGCGCAGCGCGTCACCGACATCCCGGATCCGACCAAGGACCTTTATCCGGCCAAGCGCAACGAGACCTACGGGCTCGACGGCCGCGCGATCACGCCGGAAGAGACCAACGGCAATTACAACAACTTCTATGAGTTCGGCGCCTCGAAGAGCGTCGCGAAGGCTTCTCAGCAGCTCAAGACCCGGCCGTGGACCGTGAAGATCGACGGCATGGTGGAGAAGCCGTTCGAGATTGCGATCGACGATCTCGTCCGCAAGATGCCGCTGGAGGAGCGGCTCTATCGCCATCGCTGCGTCGAGGCATGGTCGATGACGATCCCCTGGACCGGTTTCCCGCTCGCCAAGCTCGTCGAACTCGTAAAGCCGCTCGCTTCCGCGAAATACATGATGATGCAGACGTTCCAGGACAAGGACGCGCCCGGCTTCCGGCAGGTCTGGTATCCGTGGCCCTACACCGAGGGCCTCACGATCGCCGAGGCGAACAACGAGCTCGCCTTCCTGGTGACCGGCATGTACGGCAAGCCGGCGCTGAAGCAGATGGGCGCGCCGCTGCGTCTCGCGGTGCCGTGGAAATACGGCTTCAAGTCGATCAAGTCGATCGTGCGCTTCAGCTTCACCGACAAGCAGCCGAGCACCTTCTGGGAAGCACTGCAGGCGTCCGAATACGGCTTCTGGGCGAACGTGAACCCCGAGGTGCCGCATCCGCGCTGGAGCCAGGCGACCGAAGAGGACATCACCACGCACGAGCGCCGCCCGACGCAACTGTTCAACGGCTACGGCCCGTATGTCGCGGAGATGTACAAGGGGCTTGAGAAAGAGCGGCTGTGGGTGTGAGGTGTTCCGCATGTGACGCGCCTGCGGAGCGCCGCGCATTTTTCGCCCCGTGACGTAGCGCAGAACATTTCTTCTCGTAGCGCCAGAGGACAAAGAAAAAGCCGGGCCCTTGCGGGCCCGGCGTAGTTTTGCTGACTTGCGTCAGCAATCACCTTCCAGAGGGGAACAGCTGATGATTCGCGATCGCTCCCTGGGAGGAAAAGCGACCGCTTGCCTTCAGCGCACGGTGACTATGAGCCGCTTCACCGCGTCGAACAACACGGATGGCGGTATGTCAGCCATGCGAGCGTCGCACGCCTTTCGAATCGGTACACGCAGGCGATGAACGACGGCAGACGGCCGCACTCTGATCCTCCGACCTTGCGGCAAATCTCGATTGTCCGTTGCGCGTGACGACGGAGCGTCGCGCGCCCGCACGTCGCGCGGCGGCCATGCTCAGTTCAACGATTGCAGGCGGCCGCAGGACGCGCTCCGGCGTCCGGGATGCGACACAACGTCTGTTTGAAATAACTCGCAATTACATGCTGGCTCCCGCTAAAATAGCCAGGACCTTGCGAGTCATGGCGGGCGTGGGGGCGGCACAATGGACGGTGGTCTCACGATCGGCGCCGGCGAAGCGAGGCCGCGCGAGAGGTCAGGGCAAGCCGAGCGCACTGTTTCGGCCGACGCGGCGAGCGCCGAAGACATCGAGCGCCTGCGGCGGATGCGTGAATGCCTGCGCGCACTTCGGGCCTATCATGCCAACTCCATCGTGGAGCCGCTCGGCGACGTGCTGGTGCACGGACTCGTCTATGTGCTTGCGGTAGCTCTCGTCCTGACCTGGCCCGGTCCCGTTATCGGCTGCATCGGCATTGCGATCGCCTGCTACAAGGCCGGGCGCCTGTTCGAGGTCGGGCACGATGCCTGCCACGGCAGCTATACGCCCAACGCCAACTTCAACAGATGGATCGGGCGCCTCGCTTTCCTGCCGTCGCTCCATGTCTTCAGCCTCTGGCGCTTCGGCCACAACGTTCTGCATCACGGCTACTCGAACCTGCGCGGCAAGGACTTCGTCTGGGTTCCGCTGACGAAGGCGGAGCACGACGCGCTGCCTTGGTGGCGGCGGGGGCTGCAGCGGCTCTATCGACATCACAGCGCGGTTGGAATTCCCGCCTACTACGTGATCGAACTGTGGCTGCCGCGTCTGATCGTGCCGCGACGCGAGCATCTGCGGGCCGCGCTGCCCGGCCTTGCGACCGATCTGTTGCTGATGGGCGGTTTCGTCGGCCTGATGGGTGTCGCTTCGGTCGGGTTCGCCTGGATGGCGGCGGCGCCGGATGGAGCGGTTCTACCGTTCGCGTTCGCCCGGTTCGCCGGCGCCCTCATCGTTCCGTTCCTCTACACCGCGGGAATGGTCGGCTTCGTCGTCTATTTCAACCACACCCATCCGGACATCCCGTGGTATCGCGACGCGGCGGAATGGAATTTCGCGCGCGCCCAGATGGAGGAGACGACCTGCCTGCGTTTCGAGCTCGCCGGATACGTGCTCGGGATCGAGGGCATCATGAGCCATACGGTGCATCACATCGATCCGCGTGTGCCGCTTTACCGCTTGCGCGAGGCGCGCGCTTGCATTGGCCGCATTCTCGGGGATTGGCTGATCGACTATCGCTTCACGCTGCGCGAATGCGTGGCGATCATGCGGGCGTGCAAGCTTTACGACTATGACGCTCAGTGCTGGATGACGTTCAGCGGGCGCCGCACGAGCGAGCCGAAGCGTCCGGGCTCTCTCGCCGTCACGCGATAGCCGCCGTCCGTGCGGAGCTTAAAACTCCCACTGCTGCGCTTTGGCAACGAGGAAGTCGCGGAACACCTGGATGCGCGCGACCGACTTGAGCTCTTCCGGATAGACGAAATAAGCGTCGAAGCCGAAGCCGTCGACATCGCCGAACAACTGCACCAGACCGCCGTGATCCTCCACCAGATAGTCGGGCAGCATCGCGATGCCGAGGCCGCCCTGAGCGCCGCGCAGCACGCCGAGCACGTTGTTGATCACGAGCCATGGCGCGCGCGGGCCCTTGCCGTCGCGTCCCGCCGAGATCAGCCAGTTCGAGCTCTGCAGGTGGGTCGGCACGGTGCCGCCGAGCACGAGGATGCGATGACCGTCGAGCTCGTCATGCGTGCGCGGCGTGCCGAAGCGCTTGAGATATTCCGGCGACGCGTAGGCATGGAAGTGCATGGTGAACAGCTTGCGCTGGATAAGGTCCGGCTGGGTCGGCGGCCGCAGGCGGATCGCGACGTCGGCCTCGCGCATCGCGAGGTCGAGCTCCTGCTCGGTCGTGATCAGCGTGACGCGGATGTCGGAGTAAAGGTCGAGGAATTCGCCGAGCCGTGGCGTCAGCCAGTTCACGCCGAGACCGACGGTCGTCTGGATCTTCAATTCGCCGTGCGGCTTCTCGCGGCTGTCGGTCAGCTTGGTGCGCGCCGCCTCGAGCTTCATGAAGACGTCGTGCGCGGTGCGATAAAGCATCTCGCCCTGCTCGGTCAGGATCAGCCCGCGCGCGTGGCGATGAAACAGCGGTGCGCTCAATTCCTGTTCGAGCGCGCTCACCTGGCGCGAGACCGCCGACTGCGACAGGCCGAGCTGCTCACCGGCGTGGGTGAAGCTGCCGGCCTCCGCGGCGGCGTGGAACACTTTGAGCTTGTCCCAATCCATTCCGTTTCGTCCCGCTCCGCGGGAAGTGGGGCTTCTATTCAGCCGCATCACGGCGCTCCTCCTGCGCGTCATGCGCGGCGAGGAAACGCTCGGCCTCGAGCGCGGCCATGCAGCCCATGCCGGCGGCGGTGACCGCTTGCCGGTAGATGTCGTCGGCGACATCGCCGGCCGCGAACACGCCCGCCACCGAGGTCTCGGTCGAGTGCGGTGCGACCTTGATGTAGCCGGAGAGCTTCATCTCGACCTGGCCCGCGACCAGCTCGGTTGCCGGCGAATGGCCGATCGCCACGAACACGCCATCGGTCGGCTTTTCGGTGATGGCACCGGTCTTGAGGTTCTTGAGCACGACGCCCTTCACTTTCATCGGATTATCGTCGCCTACAACGTCGTGCAGCGCCGTGTCCCATACGACCGAGATCTTTGGATTCTTGAACAGGCGGTCCTGCAGGATCTTCTCGGCGCGGAACGCGTCACGGCGATGCACGACCGTGACGTGGGACGCGAAATTGGTGAGGAACAGCGCCTCCTCGACCGCGGTATTGCCGCCGCCGATCACGACCACGTCCTTGCCGCGATAGAAAAAGCCGTCGCAGGTCGCACAGGCGGAGACGCCGTAGCCGCGGAATTTCTGCTCGGAGGGAAGATCGAGCCAGCGCGCCTGTGCGCCGGTCGCGAGGACCAGCGCCTCGGCGACATAGACATCGCCGCTGTCGCATTCGAGACGGAACGGCCGCTGCGACAGGTCGACCTTGGTGACGTGGTCGCCGACGATGCGCGTGCCGACATGGGCGGCCTGCTGCTCCATCTGCTCCATCAGCCATGGGCCCTGGATGACCTCGGCAAAGCCCGGATAGTTCTCGACGTCCGTGGTCGTGGTGAGCTGGCCGCCCGCCTGGATGCCGCGGATCAGGATCGGCTCGAGCATCGCGCGCGCGGCATAGATCGCCGCGGTCCAGCCAGCCGGGCCCGAGCCGATAATGACCAGCTTGGCGTGGGTGACCTTCGCCATCGATGAACTCCTGCCCCCATGACGGGCGTGACGGCGGGAAACGCCAGAGATGCGAAACACGCCCGCCGCTCGCGAAAGCGGCCGCCGTTGGGCCGGCCGAGTCGTGAAACCACCAGGAAATGTAAGGCTTCTCGGCAGCCATGCAAGATACGCAACCCGGAACCCACAATGGTCAGTAATCTTTCGTTTGATTACAACTTCAAGTTAGCAAGATCGCGCAATAATCTTTCGCGACTGCGCCGTTCAGGCTAAGGAAGAGACTGAAAGCCCGCCGGCCTGTGGACGACGGGCGAATCCGCATTCCCGGAGGCCTCCTTGCCGCCCCGCCTCGATGCCATCGACTGGAATATCCTGAAGGAGCTCCAGGGCGACGGCCGCATGACCAACGTGGAACTGGCCCGCCGGGTCGGCATCTCGGCGCCGCCGTGCCTGCGGCGCGTGCGGTCCCTCGAAGAAGCAGGCTTCATCAAGGGTTATCGCGGGCTGCTCGACGAGAAGCTTCTCGGCTTCGAGGTGACGGCGTTCGCCATGGTGCATCTGTCGAGCCAGGCCGAGACCGATCTTGCAGCCTTCGAGGCGTTCGTGCGCGCCGCGCCGGTGGTGCGCGAGTGCTGGATGCTCTCGGGCGAGATCGATTTCATCCTCAAATGCGTCGCGCCGAACCTTACCGCCTTCCAGGCCTTCGTCGCCGAACTGACCGGCGCGCCGAACGTGCGCAACGTGAAGACCTCGCTGGTCCTGCGCAATTCGAAGGACGCGCCAATGGTGCCGCTGGAACTTGCGCGCCGCGAATAGCCGCATTCTCTTGAGCCGGTCTCGGGCGCGCTGTAACCTTCGAATGGATACGCGCGCTTCAATAGCGCATCTTGGGAGACTGACGATGAAACTCTCCCCCTTCGCGGCTGTCGCCATCATCGCGCTCTTATGTCCGGTCGCGGCCGCCAACGCGCAGGACACAAACGATCAGCAACTCGGCGCGGTTCACTTCGAAACGTCCTGCAACGAGATCGCGCAACGGCGCTTCGATCGCGGCATGCGCTACCAGCACTCGTTCTGGTACAAGGCCGCACGCGAGATTTTCGAGGAGGCCGCCAAAGCCGATGCCGAATGCGGCATGGCCCATTGGGGCATTGCGCTCACGTATCTCGACAATCCGCATGGACCGATCCCGGCCCCCAATCTTGCGCCCGGCCTTGCCGCGATCCAGAAGGCCAAGTCGGCCGGCGCCAAGACCGAGCGCGAGCGCGATTACATCGATGCGCTTGCATCGATGTACGTCGACTACGACAAGCTCACCCATACCCAGCGCATCCATGCCTACCTTCAGGCGATGGAAAAGCTGGCGGCAAAATATCCGAACGACGACGAAGCGCAGATTTTCTACGCCATCACGCTGAACACCTCCGCCTCGCCCGCCGACAAGACCTACGCGCAACAGAAGAAGGGCGCGGCGATCCTCGAGCCGATCTGGAAGCGCCAGCCGCGACACCCGGGCATCGCGCATTACCTGATCCATCTCTACGACTATCCGGCGCTGGCGCAGAACGGCATCACGGCCGCCGAACTCTATGCCAAGATCGCGCCGGCCGCGCCGCACGCGCAGCACATGCCGTCACACATCTTCACGCGCGTCGGGTATTGGACGGAGTCGATCGCCTCCAACCTGGCCTCGGTGAAGGCCGCCCGGGCCGACAAGGAATACGGCGACCAGCTCCACGGCGAGGATTATCTCGTCTACGCCTATCTGCAGCTCGCCGACGACAAGGACGCACGTGCGGTCGTCGATGACATGAGCGCCATGACCGGGTTCAATCCGAATTTCCGTGGCTCGGCGTTCGCACTCGCTGCGTCGCCGGCGCGCTATATGATCGAGCGCAGCGACTGGATCGGCGCGGCGAACCTGACGGTTCGCCCTAGCCCGTTCGCATTCGTGCCGCCGATCACGCATTTCGCCCGGGCACTCGGCGCGGCACGCTCCGGTCATCCGGAAGCCGCCACAGCAGACATCGCCAAGCTCGCGGAGTTGCGCGACAAATTGCGCGAGGAGAAGGACGCGTATTGGGCCGGGCAGGTCGACATCCAGTGGCAGGTAGCGACCGCGTGGCAGCTCGACGCCGAGGGCAAGGCCGAGGAGGCGCTCAAGACGATGAGTGCCGCGGCCGACGCCGAAGACAAGACCGAGAAGTCGCCGGTGACGCCGGGTCCGCTTGCGCCCGCGCGGGAGCTTTATGGAGCGATGCTGCTGGAGCGCGGCATGGCGGCCGAGGCGCTCGCCGCCTATGAGGCCACAATGGCGAAGGAGCCGAACCGCTACAACGGATATGCGGGCGCGGCCAAGGTCGCCGAGGCGCTCGGCGACAAGGCGAAAGCGAAGTTCTATTACGAAAAGCTCATTGCGCTTGTCGGCGGCACCGAGGTCGACCGGCCGGACCTTGCCGCCGCGCGCCAGTTCCTGGCGAAGTATTGATGAAGACGCGCGCGCTCATCGCGGTTGCTGTCGCGCTCGGCATCGGCGCCGCGGCTGCGCTCGTGACGCTTGAGTGGGCGAGACGAAGCGACGCAGCGCCCGCGGGCTCTGCCGCATGGGCCGAGGTCTCCTGGCCGTTTCCGATCGATCAGTGGGGCAAGGGAACCGCGTTCCACTGCAAGGCCGCCGACTGCGGCGCCGATATCTCGCTCTACCTTCGGCCCAAGATCGGATTCTGCAACTGCACCACCGGCGTCTCCGACAATGCCGAGCTCGAGCGCGTCGCGGATGTGAGCCTGCTCGACGAGCGCTATACGGCGATCTCGCCGGGGCGGGCGATCAAGGTCGGACGCATGGAAGGACGCAGCCGCGCCTATATCGTGGCGCGCGCGGCGCGCGACAAGGTACTCGCCATCGCGTTCAATGAGCGCTGTGATGTGATCGTCGCGACCGCCGTCATCGCGCATGCCGAGCCGGAAGCCTTCGAGCCGGCGGTGCTCGCATTCCTCAATGGCGACACGGTGCTGCACTGGGCGGACGTGAAGCTCGGGCTGTAGCGGTACCCCGGCTTTCGCGTCGCTCAAGCCGGGCTACAAAAGCGCCTACCGCCACTCGACCTTCTTCACCTCATAGCCTTTCGCGCCGCTCGGCGTGACGACTTCGACCGAGGTGCCCTTGGTCTTGCCGATCAGCGCGCGCGCGAGCGGGGAGGTGATCGAGATGCGGCCAGCCTTGGCGTCGGCCTCCGGCTCGCCGACGATCTGCCACACCTGCTTCTTGTCGGTGTCCTCGTCGATCAGCGTCACGGTCGCGCCGAACTTGATGGTCTCGCCGGAGAGCTTGGAGACGTCGATCACCTCGGCGCGCGCGAGCTTGTCCTCGAGGTCGGCGATGCGGCCCTCGTTGAGCGACTGCGTCTCCTTGGCGGCGTGATACTCGGCATTCTCCGAGAGATCGCCGTGCGAGCGCGCTTCCATGATCTGCTGGATGATGCGCGGCCGTTCCACCTGCTGGCGGCGCTTCAACTCGGTCTCGAGCACCGAATAGCCCCCCGCGGTCATCGGGATCTTTTCCACCATCTCTCAGTCCTCTCAACCAGGTCTCGGCGCCTTGAGCTTCCTCGACCTGCCGGCGCTAAAAAAGTCAGATCGCGGACCGGTTGTTCGGTTCCGCGACCGCAAACCTTTTTCCAACTCTTACCGCCCTTTAACGGCAGGCCCGTATTTCGGTTCAGGCCCGGCCGCTGAAATGACTCTGCAGCGCGCGGACTTCGAGATCGCCTTCCAGGTAGGCTTTAATCCCCAAAGCCGCGGCAACGGCACCGGAAAGAGTGGTGTAGTACGGGACTTTATGCAAGAGGGCCTCACGTCGCAACGAACGGCTGTCGGCCAGCGCCGCAACGCCCTCGGTGGTATTGAAGACAAGCTGGACGCCGCCGTTCTTGATCCGGTCGACGATGTGGGGGCGGCCTTCCAGCACCTTGTTGACCTTCTCGGTCCGCACGCCCTTCTCGCTCAAATAGCGCTGCGTTCCGCCGGTCGCGATCACCTTGAAGCCGAGCTTCTCCAGAAGCTTGACGGTGTCGAGGATACGCGGCTTGTCGGCGTTGCGCACCGAGACGAACACGGTTCCGGCGCGCGGCAGCGTGGTGCCGCCGCCGATCTGGCTCTTGGCGAAGGCGATCGCGAAGGAGCGGTCGAGGCCCATCACCTCGCCGGTCGATTTCATCTCCGGGCCGAGCACGGTGTCGACGCCGGGGAAGCGCGCGAATGGGAACACGGCCTCCTTCACGCCGACATGCTCGATGTGCGGGAGCTTGAGCGCGAGGCTTTTCAGCGACTCGCCGGCCATGATGCGCGCCGCGATCTTGGCCACCGGAAGCCCTATCACCTTGGCGACGAACGGCACCGTGCGCGAGGCGCGCGGATTGACTTCGAGCACATAGATGTCGCCGTTCTTGATCGCGTATTGCACGTTCATCAGCCCGCCGACTTTCAGCGCGAGCGCTAGCGCGCGCGTCTGGCGCTCCAGTTCGGCGAGCGTGGCGGCCGAGAGCGAGTGCGGCGGCAGCGAGCAGGCGCTATCGCCCGAGTGGATGCCCGCCTCCTCGATGTGCTCCATGATGCCAACCACCATGGTGTCGGTGCCGTCCGCGAGGCAGTCGACGTCGACTTCGATCGCGTCGGTGAGATAGCGGTCGATCAGCAGCGGCCGCTTGTCCGACACGATCAGCTCGGAGGGGCGGTCGAGGTCGGCGGCGAGGCGTGCGAGATAATGGTCGAGCTGCTTGCCTTCGTGCACGATCTCCATCGCGCGCCCGCCGAGCACGTAGGACGGGCGGATCACGATCGGATAGCCGATCTGCTCGGCGATCTTGCGCGCCGCGCCGGGCGAGGTCGCGATCCCGCTCTGCGGCTGGCGCAACGCGAGCGCGTCGATGAGCTGCTTGAAGCGGTCGCGGTCCTCGGCGAGGTCGATCATGTCAGGCGAGGTGCCGAGGATCGGCACGTTCGCCTGCTCCAAGGTCTCTGCAAGCTTGAGCGGTGTCTGGCCGCCGAACTGCACGATCACGCCGTGCAGGGTTCCATTCTGTCGCTCGGTGTCGATGATCTCGATCACGTCCTCGGGCGTCAGCGGTTCGAAATAGAGACGGTCGGAGGTGTCGTAGTCGGTCGAGACCGTCTCCGGATTGCAGTTGATCATGATGGTCTCGTAGCCGGCTTCCTTCAGCGCGAAGGCAGCGTGGCAGCAGCAATAGTCGAACTCGATGCCCTGGCCGATGCGGTTCGGGCCGCCGCCGAGGATCACGATCTTGCGCTTGTCGGAGGGCTGCGCCTCGTTTTCGACCGCGCCCGCGAAGGGGGCTTCGTAGGTGGAATACATGTAGGCGGTCGGCGAGGCGAACTCGGCCGCGCAGGTGTCGATGCGTTTGAAGACCGGACGCACGCCGAGCGCGCGCCGGCGCTGTGCGACTTCGGCTGTGGACATCTTGGTCAGCTTTGCGAGCCGCGCGTCGGAGAAGCCGAGCGCTTTGAGGCGGCGGAACGCTGGGGCCGTCGCGGGCAGGCCCTTGGAGGTGATCTCGGCTTCGGCCTCCACGAGCCCGCGAATCTCACCGAGGAACCAGGGATCGATGCGGCAGGCGTTGTGGATCAGCTCGTCGCTTGCGCCGAGCCGCATCGCCTGCGCGACCATCAGCAGCCGGTCGGGCTTCGGCGTGCCGAGCGCCGCGCGGATCGCGTTCTTGTTGTCGTTGTCGTCCGCGCCCCTTGCCGTGTCGAAGCCTTCGATCTCGATCTCGTCGAGGCCGGTCAACCCGGTCTCGAGCGAGCGCAGCGCCTTCTGCAGCGATTCCTGGAAGGTGCGGCCGATCGCCATGGCTTCGCCGACCGACTTCATCGATGTCGTCAGCACCTGCGAGGCGCCGGGAAATTTCTCGAACGCAAAGCGCGGGATTTTCGTGACCACATAGTCGATCGTCGGCTCGAACGAGGCCGGCGTCGCGCCGCCAGTGATGTCGTTGGCGATTTCGTCGAGCGTGTAGCCGACCGCGAGCCTTGCTGCGACCCTGGCGATCGGGAACCCGGTCGCCTTCGAGGCCAACGCGGAGGAGCGCGACACGCGCGGGTTCATTTCGATGACGACAAGGCGGCCGTCGGCCGGATTGACGGCGAACTGCACGTTGGAACCGCCGGTCTCGACCCCGATCTCGCGCAGCACCTTGATCGAGGCGTCGCGCATGATCTGGTATTCTTTATCCGTCAGCGTGAGCGCCGGCGCGATGGTGATCGAGTCGCCGGTGTGCACGCCCATCGGGTCGATGTTCTCGATCGAGCAGATGATGATGCAATTGTCCGCTTTGTCGCGAACGACCTCCATCTCATACTCTTTCCAGCCGAGCACGCTTTCCTCGATCAGCACCTCGCTGGTGGGCGAGGCATCGATGCCGCGCTCGACGATGTCGATGAACTCGTCCTTGTTGTAGGCGATGCCGCCGCCGGTGCCGCCGAGCGTGAACGAGGGCCGGATGATGGCCGGCAGCCCGATGTCCTTCAGCGCCTCGAGCGCTTCCGCGAGCGTCTTGATCTGATGCGAGCGCGGGGTCTCCAGGCCGATCTTGGTCATCGCCTCGCGGAAGCGCTCGCGGTCCTCGGCCTTGTCGATCGCGTCGGCGGTCGCGCCGATCATCTGCACGTTGAACTTTTCCAGCGTTCCCATCTTGCGCAGCGAGAGCGCGCAATTGAGCGCGGTCTGCCCGCCCATGGTCGGCAGCAGCGCGTCGGGTCGTTCCTTCTCGATGATCTTGGCGACGATCTCGGGCGTGATCGGCTCGATATAGGTCGCGTCCGCGAGATCGGGATCGGTCATGATCGTCGCCGGATTGGAGTTGACCAGCACGATCCGGTAGCCCTCGTCCTTGAGCGCCTTGCACGCCTGCGTGCCCGAATAGTCGAACTCGCAGGCCTGCCCGATGACGATCGGCCCGGCGCCGATGATCAGGATCGATTTGATGTCGGTGCGTTTCGGCATGCGGCTCGGTTCTGGTTTGCGCGAAGAACTCGGCGCACAAAAAAAGGGCGCGCCGAACGCGCGTCCCAAGCGACAGGGCCCGGCCCCGCGCGCGCGTTGTCTAGACCAGAATCAGGGGACAGGGAAGCCTTGTAGGCCGCGCCCAAGGCCGAAAGGAAAATTGGAGGCCCGGGCCTGGATTTGAACCAGGCCTGAGAGGCGTTGCACCGCCCCCGCGTTTCCAATCCGCCACCGGGCCATGTGCCATTATTCCAGCACCACGCGTGCCTCGCACCTGAAAGGTAAAGAGAGAGTTAATCGGCGCGTTAAGCAACGCGCGCCCGGAAGGTCATGCGCGCGGGATTGTGCTCGAGATTGCGCGACAGCCGTTGCGCCGCAAATCCCGCCGTGCGCAGCCTTTGCAGAAACTCCGCCTCGCCGTAGCGCGCGATGCCGAGTTCGTTGCGCAGGCGGCGATAAGGGGAGAGCGCGGTGCGCGCGAGGCCGACGAGGGCGGCGAGCAGGAAGCCGTTGGCGGCGGCGTAACGCATGAGCGCGATGACGTCGCTCGCGGGCCCGAGGTCCGGTGGGATGATGTCGGCGACGATCAGCGCTCCGCCGGGCGCGAGCAGGCGCCGCCACAACGCGAGCGCGCGGGTCAGCTCGTCGGCGTTGAGATACTGCACCAGCGAGTTCGCAACGATCAGGTCGAAGCTTGCGTCGGGCAGGCGCTCCACATCTTCGGGCGTCAGCACCTTGATCTTCGGCTCGGCGGCAAAGCGCGTCGCGATCGCGGCCCGCACGCTCGGTGCGGCGTCGCACAGGTAAAGCGAACGCGCGGCGTTCGCCACGATGTCGGCATGGATCGCCTCGCCGCAGCCGTGATCGAGGACGCGCGCGTCGAGGCTCGGCACGAACGCCGCGATTGCCTCCGCGATGTCGCGATAATGCACGTCCTTGTGGCGGTCGTTGACATAGATCGAATGCGGATTGTCCCAGAACTCGCGCCAGGTGGTCATGTGCCGGAGCTTCAAATCTTTGTGGCGAAGTCGGCTCGGCCGTGAAGGACACGCTGGATCACAATATGGTCAACCTCGACCGTATAGAAGATCATGTGGGACTCGCACCGAAATCGGAAGAATCCGCCGCGCAGGTCCTCCGTGCTTCGGCCCATTCGAGGAAACTCGGCCAGCATATCGAACACGTACCTGAGCCGCGCGAGATAGGCTTCCGCCTGCCGTGTTCCAAACGTCTCGGAGCCGTAAAGATACACGGATTCGATATCCGCGTCGGCGGCGTCAGAAAGCCGGTAATCAGCCATTTCTCGCGCGAACTTTCGCGCGTGCGGCCGAGAGAATTTCGTCGAACGTTCGCTTGCTCAGACCGCTCGCGACGCCCTTGTCGAGTTCATGTTGCAACAACGCCAGTCGTTGGTCGGCGGAGAGGCTTTCGAATACCGCGATATCCTCATCCGTCGGATTGACGAACGAGGAAATCTTGCGCGCTGCGATCTTCTGGTCGGCCATGAGTCCAACGTATCACGTCAAGCCTCGCGCGGTCGAGACTGCGGCGGAGGTCAATGCTTGCGCGGCCTGCTCGGCAGCGCGTCGCGCCAATGCTTCGTCAGCGGACCGTCCGCGCCATAGACCGGATCGAAATGCGGCGGTGGGACGAGCGGGATCGAGGCCAGCGCGCGGCCGTGCTCGGCCTTGCTGCCGCGGCAGACGTCGTATTCGCCCGACGGCGGATAGGCGCCGACCACGAGGAAGTCGTCGCTCGCCCCGAGATTCTGGTGGCCGGTGCCGGCCGGCAGCACGACGATATCGCCCGCCGTCAGTTCAACCTCTTCGCCGCCATTGCCGCCGAGCCGCACGCGCGCCCGGCCGCGTGCGATGCCGAGCGCTTCATGGATCGCCGAGTGGTAGTGCACGTAGTCATAGATGCCGTTACGCCAGGAATCGCCCCAGTCGTTATCCTTGAACAGCGCTTCCAGGATCACGGCCGGATCGTCGGCTTGGCGCAAATCCACCACCTGCTGATAGAGCAGGACCGGAACGTCGGGGTTGTTCGGGATGGTGCCGTCGTCCTCGAACATGAAGGTCTTTGGTCGGCGCCGGATCACGGCGGCGTGCACCTCCCGGGGCGTGGGTTTGCCTCTGCCGGTCATGCGTTCATAGGCGCGCTTGAGGGTTTCGGTGACATACATCGGCGGAACTCCGCGGCCGCGCCCCAAGGCAAAACCGCCGGCGGGCGCCGAAGTTCCGGAACCTCACGCGGTCTTGCGCCGATGCCGCCGCACCATCGGTGCGAGGACATTGAGCAGGTACGCCCACAAGGCCCAGCGCGGATTGACGAAGCTGATCGCGACCGAGAGCAGCGACAGGCCGATGATGATGACCAGGCCCGTGCGCCAATCGACGATACCGCCATCCGAATCGTCCGTCTGCGCGAGCGAGACCATGCGCAGCGCGGCAAGCGCGCTGAGCAAGGTGTTGGCCGCATAGAGCCAGATCGCCGGGGCGAAGGCGCCGTAGCGTCCAATCACCATCGTGGAGAACGGGATGCAGGTGACGAGAAAGAGATGCACCAGCGCCCATGAGGTGTGGCTCTTGCCGACAGCCTCGCCCGAGCCGCGGAGCCGCGCGAGCGACGTCCATCGAACGCTGAGCACCACAAAGCTGACGATGTAGGCGAGAAGCTGGCCTTTTAATTCATACAGCGCGTCGACAAGCTGAGCGGGGCTCGTCGGGTTGAAGTGCTCGGGCAGTTTCAGGTCGATGACGAGTAGCGTCATCGCGAAGGCGAACACGCCGTCGGTGAGCGCATCGAGGCGGGATTTCGGAATCATGGCGGTGCCCCCGGCAGGCCGTCGCCGATCCTAGAGCATGATCCCGAAAAGTGGGAACCGGTTTTCGGACAAGATCATGCTTCAAGAAAAGTCGGCGTCACTTGCTCTTGCGCTCTCGCATCAGCCCGACAAACCGCTCGAACAGGTAATGGCTGTCGCGCGGGCCCGGAGAGGCTTCCGGATGGTACTGCACGGAAAACACCGGACTGTCCTTCAGCGCGATGCCGCAATTCGAGCCGTCGAACAGCGAGACGTGGGTCTGCTCGGCATTCGCCGGCAGGCTCCCTGAATCGACCGCGAAGCCGTGGTTCATCGAGGTGATCTCGACCTTGCCGGTGGTGAGGTACTTCACCGGATGGTTCGCGCCGTGATGGCCCTGGTGCATCTTCATGGTGCGGCCACCGACCGCGAGGCCGAGCATCTGATGGCCGAGGCAGATGCCGAACGTCGGCGTGCCGCTCCCGATCACCTGGCGGATCACCGGCACGGCGTATTTCCCGGTCGCGGCCGGGTCGCCCGGGCCGTTGGAGAGGAATACGCCGTCCGGCTTGAGGCTAAGGATGTCATCGGCCGACGTCGTCGCCGGCACCACCGTCACCTTGCCGGCGGAGCCCGCGAGCAGGCGCAGGATGTTGCGCTTGATGCC
>PLJS01000130.1 GCA_003140315.1 Hyphomicrobiales bacterium | reverse complement strand
CAGATGGCGGTGATCGAGGCCGCACGTAATCTCGCCGGCATCGAAGAGGCGAACTCGACCGAGTTCGGCAAGACACCTGAGCCGGTGGTCGGCCTGATGACCGAATGGCTCAAGGGCAACGAATTGCAGAAACGCGGTGCGAACGGCGATCTCGGCGGCACCATGCGGCTCGGCGCCTACCCGGCGCTGCTCCAGCGCGGCAGCAAGGTTTCGGCGATCTACGACGGCGCGACCGAGATCTCCGAGCGCCATCGCCACCGCTACGAGGTCAACACCGCCTACAAAGGGCGGCTCGAGCAGCGCGGCATGCGCTTCTCCGGCATGTCGCCGGACGGCATCCTGCCGGAGATCATCGAATACGACGACCATCCCTGGTTCATCGGGGTGCAATTCCATCCCGAGCTGAAGTCACGCCCGTTCGCGCCGCACCCGCTGTTTTCCTCCTTCGTCGAGGCGGCGATCACGCAGAGCCGGCTGGTTTAGCGGCCGAATTGCTGCCTTGCACCGGGCGGGCTTGTGCCAGCGCGCAATGGGACGTCAAATGGCGGCCCTTCTCAAGCCGCCGGCTCAGCGGCCATCAAACAATCGGAGGAAACATGATCTACGAGATGCGCAGCTATCGCGCGATGCCGGGGCGGTTGCCCGACCTGCTGAAGCGCTTCGACACCATCACGCTCAAGCTGTTCGAGAAGCACGGCATCAAGCAGGCCGGATTCTGGACCACCG
Organism: Hyphomicrobiales bacterium; assembly: GCA_003140315.1. GTDB lineage: Bacteria > Pseudomonadota > Alphaproteobacteria > Rhizobiales > Xanthobacteraceae > PALSA-894. The sequence goes on along the minus strand of PLJS01000130.1, from coordinate 13,220 downwards.
AGGTCGGCGAGTCGAACCACAATCTGATCTATCTCGTCGCCTATGAGTCGATGGCCGAGCGCGAGAAGAAGTGGGCGGCGTTCTCGACCGATCCGGAATGGATCTCAAAGCGCGGCGAGACCGAGAAGAACGGCCCGCTGGTGATGACGTTCTCCAACCAGTTCCTCAAGCCGACGAGTTTTTCGGCGGTGAAGTGACGTCAGACGTCGCCATGGCCGGGCTTGTCCCGGCCATCCACGCCTTGGTGATATGGCGACCCGTCGAATAGCCGCGAGGGCGCATGGCGCGAGGTCTCGACCACATCGTCCATGCGGTGCGTGACCTCGACGCGGCCGGCGAAGCCTACGCGCGCCTCGGCTTCACGGTCGGCGCGCGCAACCGCCATCCGTGGGGCACGCATAACCGCATCGTGCAGTTCCCCGGTGTCTTCATCGAGCTGCTCGCGATCGGCGAGCCGGAGCTGATCCCAGGCCCGCGGCCGCGCGCGATTTCGTTTGGCGCCTTTACGCGGGAATTCCTGGCGCACGGCGAGGGGCTCGCAATGCTGGTGCTCGAAGGCAAGGGCGCGGCGGCCGACGCCGAGGCGTTCCGCGCGGCCGGCATTGGCGACTTCGACGTGTTCGATTTTGCGCGCGAGGCAAAACGTCCCGACGGCTCGAGCGTGAAGGTCGCGTTCTCGCTCGCCTTTGCGGTCGACGCTCAGGCGCCCGACACCGCATTCTTTACCTGCCAGCAGCATTTCCCGGAGAATTTCTGGAATCCGGCGTTCCAGTCGCACGCCAATTCGGTGTCGGGCGTCGCGGGCGTTGTGATGGTCGCCGAGAACCCGAGCGACCATCACGTCTTCCTGTCGGCCTTTTCGGGCGTGCGCGACATCCACGCGACCTCGAACGGCATCGGGATCGAAACGCCGCGTGGTGAAATCCAGGTGATGGATCCGGCCGCATTCCGCGCCCATTACGGCACCGAGTCGCCGGATATCAGCCGCGGCCTGCAACTCGCCGCGCTGCGCCTCTCCGTGCGCGACATGAACACGGCGCGCTCTTCGCTCGGCGCCGCGTCGGTCGAATCCAGAGGTGCGCTGGTCGTCGGGCCGGGGGAGGCGCATGGGGCGACCATCGTGTTCGAGCAGCGCCGGTGAATGCGCGGCAGCTCGTGAAAGCTTTCGTAAATCTTAACGGCGGTTAGGGCATTTTCGCCAATTCGATTCAGGGTCCGGAAAATCCCTTATGGCATAGTCCCGGCATCGGGCTTGTCTGAGCCCCGGTCCACTGCGGTCCCGGCGATCCCCTTCGCCCGGGGCCGTTTTCTTTTTAAGGCGCTCGGTTGACCGGACTGCCAGCGCCGACGCAAGGTCGGCCGGATGACTTGCAAACCCAACGCAATCGTGACCGTCGGCAGCGCGCGCTTCGGCAATGCGTTGCCGTTCGCGCTCATCGCCGGCCCCTGCGCGCTGGAAAGCCGCGCGCATGCGCTGGAGATGGCGGCTGCGCTGAAGGAGATCGCGGGCCGGCTCGGCATCGGCCTCGTGTTCAAGACCTCGTTCGACAAGGCAAACCGCACCAGCGCCGCTGGCGCACGCGGGCTCGGCCTCGATGCGGCGTTGTCCATCTTCGCCGACATCCGCGCGGCGATCGGCCTGCCGGTTTTGACCGATGTGCATGAGGCGGCCCAATGCGCGCGGGCCGCGGAGGTCGTCGACGTGCTGCAGATCCCGGCGTTCCTCTGCCGCCAGACCGACCTCTTGGTCGCGGCGGCCGAGACCGGGCGCGTGGTGAACGTGAAGAAGGGCCAGTTCCTCGCCCCCTGGGACATGGCCAACGTGGTGGCCAAGATCACCGGCGCCGGCAATCCCAACGTGCTGGTCACGGAGCGCGGCGCCTCGTTCGGCTACAATACGCTCGTGTCCGACATGCGTGCGCTGCCGATTCTCGCCAAAACCGGCGCGCCGGTCATCTTCGACGCGACCCATTCGGTGCAGCAGCCGGGTGGGCAGGGCACTTCTTCCGGGGGGCAGCGCGAATTCGTCGCCGTGCTGGCGCGCGCCGCCGTCGCGGTCGGCGTCGCCGGCGTCTTCATCGAGACGCACCAGGATCCGGACAAGGCGCCGTCCGACGGGCCGAACATGATTCCGCTCAAGGACTTGGAGCCCTTACTTCGCAATCTGTGCGAATTCGATCGCGTCGCCAAAGGCCACGTGTAGGCGCGTCTCGACCGCGTCTTGGTCTGCCACCCGCTATCCTGGGGTGGGGCATTCCCGCACTGCACAAGACGAGGCTGGCGAATTCGGTTATGGCTTCGCCCGACAATGAATTTCCAGCCTAAATTCGACTCGGCGGAGCTTGCGAGCCCCCTGCCAACCCCCGAAGACGATCGCCGCAGCCGGACCATCCTGTTCCGCCTCAGCCTGGTCGGATTCGTGACCGCGCTGGTCGCGCGTGCGGTCGATCCGATCGTCCCGCCGATCGCGCGCGAACTCGCGGTCGATCCGCACGCGGTGGCGCTGCTCTCCACCGCCTTCGCGCTGCCGTTCGCGCTGGTTCAACCGATACTCGGGCCGGTCGCCGACATGGTCGGCAAGATCCGGGTCATGCTGGCCTGCCTCGCGGTGCTGCTGGGCGCGACACTACTCTGCGCGCTCGCTACCAACTATCCGACCCTGCTCACGGCCCGGATCATCGCGGGTGTCGCGAGTGGCGGCATTTTCCCGGTCGGGATCGCGGTGATCGGCGACCTGATCCCGATGAAGGAGCGCCAGGTCGCGATCGGACGCTGGCTCGCGGCCGTGATCAGCGGCAACCTTCTCGGCGCGACGCTTGCCGGGGTGATCGGCGATCTATTCGGCTGGCGCGCGGTGTTCTTCGTCTTCTCGGCCGGCGGGCTGTTCGCGCTGGTGACCGCGGTTGTCACGCTGCGCGCGGCCGCGCGCGACCACGTGACGCGTTTCGATATCGCCGGAATCCCGAGCCGCTATGCCGCCGTGCTCAAGAACCCGCGCGCGAAGGTCTGCTTCGGCGCGGTCTTCACCGAAGGCATCGTGATCTTCGGCCTGTTTCCGTTCGTCGCGCTGCTGCTGCTTTCGGGCGGCGAGCAGCGCTCTTCGATCGCTGGCCTGGTGCTTGCCGGGTTTTCCATCGGCGGCATCGTCTATGCGCTGACCGTGCGGATGCTGGTCGCGCGCTGGCGCCCCGACCAGTTGATGATCGCCGGCGCAATCGTCGCCGGACTGGCGCTCGGCCTGGCCGCGCTGGAGCTGTCCTGGCCGGTCGAACTTGCCGCATTCACCGTGCTGGGAGTCGGTTTTTACACCCTGCACGGCTCGATCCAGGTGCAGGTGACGGAGCTATCGACGCAGGCGCGCGGTGCAGCCGTTTCGCTGCACTCGTTTTCGTTTTTCGTCGGCCACGCGAGCGGGCCGGTGCTTTATGGTTTCGGCATCGGCCATTTCGGCGCCGGGCCGACGCTTGCGGTCACCGCGACGGTGATCGTGCTGGTCGGGTTCGTCTGCGCAAGGCTGCTGCGCGAGCGGCCGGCCGTCTGAGTGCGCCGGCGCTCTCCGAAGGCGCGGCCTGAATGCTTCGCGCGCGCCTTCGTGTTCGACCGATACCAGGCGACGCGATATGATCCCGCGCAGGAGCGCGCAAGACGCTCCGCGGGTGAATGTCCAGGGAGCGGAGCATTGCAGTCGCAACATTCAATGCGCGCCACGGTCGTTCGCCCCGCCGTTGCGAGCTTGACGCCTTACGGCAACGGGACCCTGCCTGCCGATATCCGGTCGCGCACCGTCGCGAACGTCAACGGCCTGACGGTCCATCTCCTGGAAGCGGGCTTCGAGACGTCGGGCCGGCCTGCCGTTCTGCTTCTGCATGGGTTCCCCGAGCTCGCCTACAGTTGGCGCAAGGTGATGCTGCCGCTGGCATCGGCCGGCTATCACGTCATCGTGCCTGACCAGCGCGGCTTTGGGCGCACGACCGGCTGGGACGACGCCTATGACGCCGACCTCGCGTTCTTCAGCTCTCTCAATATGGTCCGGGATGCGATCGCGCTCATCTCGGCGCTCGGCTACCGGTCGGTGGCGGCCGTCATCGGACATGACGCCGGATCGCCCATCGCGGCGTGGTGTTCCCTGGTGCGGCCCGATGTATTTCGTTCAGTGATCCTGATGAGCGCCCCGTTCGCGGGTCCGCTGCCAATTCCATTCGATACCGCGAATGGTGCCGCACAACCGCGCGCGGCGCTGACCGATGCCGAGATGGACGTGGAGCTTGCGGCCCTTCCGCGCCCGCGAAAATATTACCAGGAGTGGTACCGGACGCGCGAAGCGCACGGCAACATGATGAATGCTCCGCAGGGGCTTCACGCGTTCTTCCGCGCCTACTACCACGTCAAGAGCGCGGATTGGGCGGCCAACAAGCCTTACCGGCTGGAGTCGCGAACCGCAGCCGAACTCGCCAAGATGCCGACCTACTACGTGATGGATCTGGACAAGGGGATGGCGGAGACGGTCGCGCCCGAAATGCCGACCGCCACCGAGGTCGCGTCTTGTCGATGGCTCACCGACGACGACGTGAGCGTGTACGCCACCGAGTACGGACGCACCGGCTTTCAGGGAGCCCTGCAAGGGTACCGGCGCGGCACAGACCTCAAGAACATCGCTGACTTGCGAACCTTTTCGGGCCGCACGATCGATGTGCCGTCGTGCTTCATCTCAGGCAGGAGCGACTGGGGCGTCTATCAGACCCCCGGTGCCACCGAGACCATGCGGAGCAAAGCATGCACGCGGATGACCGGCTTTCATCTCATCGACGGAGCGGGTCATTGGGTGCAGCAGGAGCAGCCCGAGGAGGTCAGCAGGCTGTTCCTGGAGTTTCTACGCGATCATCCTGGCTGATGCCGCGCGACCGCTACCGCGCCCGATAGGGCGGTACGCCCTGGTCCGGCACCCACACGTCCTTCGGCAATCGCCCAGCCTGCCAGAACACGTCGATCGGCATGCCGCCACGCGGATAGAAATAAGCCCCGACGCGCAGCCATTTCGGCGCCAGCAGCTTCACGACGCGCTTGCCGATCGCGACCGTGCATTCCTCGTGGAACGCGCCGACGTTGCGGTAGCTGTTGAGGTAGAGCTTCAGCGACTTCGACTCGATCAGCCAGCGCCGCGGCACGTAGTCGATCATCATGATGCCGAAGTCCGGCTGGCCGGTGACCGGGCAGATCGTGGTGAATTCCGGAAACGCGAAGCGCGCGACGTAATTGGTTTCGGGGTGCGAATTGGGCACGCGGTCGAGGATCGCCTCGCCGGGCGAAGCGGGCAGCGCGCTCGGCTTTCCGAGAAGGCGGGTCTTGAGCATCTGCGCCGTCAACCGGCTGTCACGTGATTTCGAAAGTCGAGCGGGGCGCCGATGCCGCGCAAGGGCTCGAGCGTGGCGCCGGTTCCGCGAATGACGATGTCGCCATAGTCGAAGATGCGGCCGAGGATCGACTGGTTAACGTCGACGCTCTCCACCTTGTCCATGTTCATCTCGACCGTATGGCGCTGAACGAAGCCGTGTTTGTAGATGATCCGGCGATTGGTGACGGCGATCTCGGTGGTCCATCGCAAAAACCAGGCCCAGGCCAACAGGCCGGCGGCGGGGAAAACGATGACGATGCCGAGCAATGCCCATGGGCCCGCCAAGAAACAGAGGAAGGCCAGGACGAGGAGACCCAGTCCCGGCAGATAGACCTTCCAATGAATGTCGCCGCGATAGCGTATGGTCTCGCCGGGCTGAAGCACGCTGTCGACATAGCTCACGGCACTCTCCGTTGGTTGGCTTGGCGATCCATGGATCGCTTGATCATAAGGAAACGCAGCCATTTACGGGATAGGCTTTTCGCACCCTTGGCCATCGAGTAGAAGCGTCCCAACCTCATAGCAGAACCGGGACGCCATGACCGCCATCGTCGACATTATCGGCCGCGAGATCCTCGACAGCCGCGGCAACCCGACCGTGGAAGTCGATGTGGTGCTGGAGGACGGCTCGTTCGGCCGTGCGGCTGTGCCGTCCGGCGCCTCGACCGGCGCGCATGAGGCGGTCGAGCTGCGCGACGGCGACAAGGCGCGCTATCTCGGCAAGGGCGTGCTCAAGGCCGTGGCGGCGGTCACGGGCGAGATCTTCGATGCAGTCGGCGGCATGGATGCCGAAGCGCAGGGCAAGATCGACGCGACCCTGATCGCGCTCGATGGCACGTTCAACAAGGCCCGGCTCGGCGCAAACGCGATCCTCGGCGTGTCGCTCGCCGTGGCGAAGGCCGCGGCCATCGCCCGGGGATTGCCGCTTTACCGCTACGTCGGGGGCGTCTCGGCGTGCCTGCTCCCGGTGCCCATGATGAACATCATCAACGGCGGTGTTCACGCCGACAATCCGATTGATTTCCAGGAGTTCATGATCATGCCCGTAGGTGCTCCGAGCTTTTCGGAAGGGCTCCGGATGGGTGTCGAGGTATTCCAGACGCTGAAAAAAGCGCTGCACGACGCCGGGCATAACACCAATGTGGGCGACGAGGGCGGGTTTGCGCCGAACCTGAAATCGGCTGACGAAGCATTGGGTTATGTGATGAAGGCGATCGAGACGACCGGCTACAGGCCCGGCGAACAGGTTGCGCTGGCGCTCGATCCGGCCTCGACCGAGTTCTTCAAGAACGGCGCCTATATCTATGAAGGAGAAGGGAAAACGCGCTCCATCGAAGAGCAGGCGAAGTACCTCGCCGAGCTCACCTCGCGCTATCCGATCGTCTCGATCGAGGACGGCATGGCGGAGGACGATTTCGAGGGCTGGAAACGCGTCACCGACCTGATCGGCGACACATGCCAGCTTGTCGGCGACGATCTCTTCGTCACCAACGTCAATCGCTTGTCCGACGGCATCAAGCGGGGCCTCGGCAACTCGATCCTGGTCAAGGTCAACCAGATCGGCACGCTCACCGAAGCGCTCGCAGCCGTCGAGATGGCGCATAAGGCGGGCTACACCGCGGTGATGTCGCATCGCTCGGGTGAGACCGAGGATTCGACCATCGCGGACCTCGCGGTCGCGACCAATTGCGGGCAGATCAAAACCGGTTCGCTCGCGCGGTCCGACCGCACAGCCAAGTATAACCAGCTCTTGCGCATCGAGCAGGAACTGGGCACGCGGGCGCAATATGCGGGGTGCGGGGCGCTGCGTGCAAGGCGCTGAGGGCGACAAATTCAGCTGAGAATGCTATTTCCACCTCATGACCAAAGCCGAAATCGACGCTGTCCTTGAACGGGTCCGCACCTGGTCGCCGGAGCGGCAGGAAGACGCCGTGCGCATCCTCCTCGAACTGGAAGCGGCAGGGACGGAAACCTACCAGCTTTCGCCCGAGGAACTCGCCGACATTGAGGAAGGGCTGCGCGAGATCGAACGCGGCGAGGTGGCGAGCGACGAAGAGGTCGCTGCCATGTTCCACCGCGCGCATCGATGAGGGTTTCATACAGCCCGCGCGCTGTCTCGGAGATTAACGAGGCTTTTGATTACATCGCCGCGGACAATCCCGCGGCGTTAAGCCGGTTGATGTTGCGGATTGAATCGATTGCTGCGCTGTTGTCGGAACGTCCCGGTATCGGGCGGAGAACTAGCAAAGCGGGTGTGCAGGTGATAGGGCTGCTTCCCTATCGATACTTGCTCTTCTACAAAGTGTTGCCGAATCGCGACGAGATAAGAATCATGCGGCTGCGACACATGAGCAGGCGAGACGCGCTCGATGTGCGCAGCCTTTAGCTGTTTGCCTCCTTAACATCTCATTTACCCAAGCGCCCCATCCTCCCCGCATGGTCACCCGCACGCGCCTGCGCGCCGTCCTGACCGCGCTCGGCCTTTATTCGGTCGCCGCGCTGATCATCGGCTATTTCGGCATCAATGCTTATACCGGCGCGCATGGGCTCAAAGCCAAGCAGGACCTCACCCAGCAGCAGGCCGACCTGACGCGCGATCTGGAGCGGCTGCACGCCGAACGGAAGGTCTGGGAGCAGCGCGTCTCGCTTCTGCGCCCGGATAATCTCGATCCCGACCTGCTCGACGAACGCGCCCGCGCGCTGCTCGGCTACGTGCATCCGAACGACCTGACGCTGATGCTCAAGCGCTAGGCGTAGCGCCTTCGAAAACCATTGAACCTGCAATGCGTTGTGCGTTTGCACAACATACGGCGCACGCGCTTTCGCGGGAGCCCAATTTCGGCTATTGGGGACCAAAGCGCCCGCAACCATGCCTGAGGAACACGATGGCTGTCGCCAAGACCAAGCCCGCGACGAAGTCCGCGCCCAAGCGCGAGCCCGCGCCGGAACAGGCTGCGAGCACGTCGAGCATCCCTGAGTTCAACAAGGAACAGGAGCTGCGCGCCTACGAACAGATGCTCAAGATCCGGCGGTTCGAGGAGAAGGCCGGCCAGCTCTACGGCATGGGCCTGATCGGTGGATTCTGTCATCTCTACATCGGCCAGGAGGCGGTTGTCGTCGGCATGCAGATGACGCTGAAACCCGGCGACCAGGTTATCACCGGCTACCGCGACCATGGTCACATGCTTGCCTGCAACATGGACCCCAAAGGAGTGATGGCGGAGCTGACCGGCCGGGCGCACGGCTATTCGCGCGGCAAGGGCGGCTCGATGCACATGTTCTCGGTCGAGAAGGGCTTCTACGGCGGCCATGGCATCGTCGGCGCGCAGGTCTCGCTCGGGACCGGGCTCGCCTTCGCGGACCGCTACCGCAAGAACGACCATGTGAGCCTGACCTATCTCGGCGACGGCGCCTCCAATCAGGGACAAGTGTACGAGAGCTTCAACATGGCGGAGCTGTGGAAGCTCCCCGTGGTCTACATCATCGAGAATAACCGCTACGCCATGGGGACGGCAATCAACCGCTCATCGGCGACGATCGATCTGTCCAAGCGCGGGCTCTCGTTCAACATTCCGGGCGAGCAGGTCGACGGCATGGACGTGCGCGCCGTCAAGGACGCGGGCGAGAAGGCCGTCGCCTGGTGCCGCGCCGGCAAGGGCCCCTACATTCTGGAAATGCTCACCTACCGCTATCGCGGCCACTCGATGTCAGACCCGGCGAAGTACCGGACGCGCGAGGAGGTGAACAAGATGCGCAGCGAGCACGATCCGATCGAGCAGGTGCGCGTGCGGCTTCTGGAGCGCAAGCTCGCGAGCGAGGACGATCTCAAGAAGATCGACGCTTTTGTGCGCGACCTCGTCAACGAGGCGGCCGAGTTCGCCACCAATGATCCGGAGCCCGACGTCGCCGAGCTCTGGACCAACGTGTATCGGTAAAGGCACCGCGCGCGATGCAGGCCGTATCGACCATCCTGGTCTATCTCGCCGCCGCCGGCGCCATCGCGAGCTTCCTGGCGGGCGCGGTGCTGTGCGCGCAGAGCGGGGCGAGCTGGATCGGCGTGATCGCGTGGCCGTTCGCGACCGGTCGCATCCGCGCCGCGGGCGGCGAACCCGCCGCTCGCGTCAACAAGGCGCTGGTCGCGTTCGTCGCGTGCCTACTGGTCGGGTTTGCGGCCTTCTCGGCCTCGGTCAATCTTCATCGTTTTGTCAGGTAGAGAACCCCATGCCGGTTGAAGTCCTCATGCCCGCGCTGTCTCCCACGATGGAGAAGGGCAACCTCGCCAAGTGGATCAAGAGCGAGGGCGACAAGGTGAAGGCCGGCGACGTCATCGCAGAGATCGAGACCGACAAGGCCACGATGGAAGTCGAGGCGGTCGACGAGGGAACGCTCGGCAAGATCCTGGTGCCGGAGGGCACCGCCGATGTCGCGGTGAATACACCGATCGCCGTGATCCTGAGCGAGGGCGAGGACGCGTCCTCGATCAAGAATGGCAGCGGCGCTCCGGCGCAGCATCAAAAGGCCACCGAATCCACACCGCCCGCACAGGCCGAAAAACCCGAACCGGCGAGCGTCCCGGCCGAGCCGAAATCGGCGGCCGCGGCGCCATCGCAGCCTGAGACAGCGCCCGAGCCCGACGTGCCGGAAGGCACCGAGATGGTGACCATGACGATGCGGGAGGCGTTGCGCGACGCCATGGCGGAAGAGATGCGGCGCGATGGCGATGTGTTCGTGATGGGCGAGGAGGTCGCCGAGTATCAAGGCGCCTACAAGGTCACGCAGGGGCTGCTGCAGGAGTTCGGCGCCGACCGCGTGATCGACACGCCGATCACCGAGCACGGCTTTGCGGGTCTCGGCATCGGCGCGGCGCTCGCGGGTCTGAAACCCATCGTCGAGTTCATGACCTTCAACTTCGCCATNNGCCATGCAGGCGATGGACCAGCTCATCAATTCGGCGGCGAAGACGCTCTACATGTCGGGCGGGCAGATGGGCTGCTCGATCGTCTTCCGCGGGCCGAACGGCGCTGCGGCGCGCGTCGCAGCCCAGCACAGCCAGGACTATTCGGCCTGGTACTCGCACATTCCGGGACTGAAGGTGGTCGCGCCTTATTCGGCGGCCGACGCCAAGGGCCTGCTCAAGACGGCGATCCGCGATCCCAATCCGGTGATCTTTCTCGAAAACGAGATCCTCTACGGCCAGTCCGGGCCGGTGCCGAAGCTTGACGATCATTTGGTGCCGCTCGGCAAGGCCAAGGTCGTACGGCCGGGCAACAATGTCACGATCGTCGCGTGGTCGATCGGCATGAGCTATGCGCTCAAGGCCGCCGATGAACTTGCCAAGAAGCAAATCCAAGCCGAGGTGATCGATCTGCGCACGCTGCGCCCGATGGACGCCGACACGATCATTGAATCGGTCAAGAAGACCAATCGCTGCGTCGTGGTCGAGGAGGGCTGGCAGCAGTCCGGCGTCGGCGCCGAGGTTGCGGCGCGTATCATGGAGAAGGCGTTCGACTATCTCGATGCGCCGGTCGTGCGCGTCTCCGGCAAGGACGTGCCGATGCCGTATGCGGCGAACCTGGAAAAGCTCGCGCTCCCGTCGGTCGCCGAAGTGGTCGAGGCCGCCAAGGCGGTGATGTACCGATGAGCGATGCCGGCAAGGAGCGATTCGAGGCACTCAACGTGCCGCCGGCCGCGCTGGAGCAGGGCGGCACGGAAGTGCTACGCGCCGTGATCGTGGACGGCGCGCTGCATATCGCGCTGCGCCGCGCCTTCGACGATCCGGAAGCCTGGGGCATGCTGATCGCGGACCTGACGCGGCATGTCGCGCGCATCTACGCGACCGAGGACAAGTACCGCGAGGATGAGACGGTCGAGCGTATCCGCTCGATCTATGAGGCCGAGATGGACGCGCCGACCGATCCCGGCACGACCTCCGCATTGAGCTAGGGAGCGATGCCAGGAAAAGTGTGAAGCGGTTTTCCGCAAATCACACGAGCATCTGCATCGCGACAAAGAGAAGGTTTTGGTGAACCGATGAAGTCGAATTTCAGTGCCCTCAACATCCCGCCATCCGCGCTCGAGCATGGCGGCGCGGAGATCATGCGGGCGGCGATCGCCAATGGTGAGGTCTACATGTCGCTGCGCCGCGCCTTCGACGACCCGGAGGGCTGGGGCCGGCTGCTCGCCGACGTGGTCAAGCATGTCTCGCAGATCTACGCGACCGAGACCAAGTTCAACAAGGCGGATGCCGCCAAGCGCATCCTCGAAGCCTTCGCCAAGGAAATGCAAGCCTCCGACGGGCCCGGTGCAATCGCGGCACGAAACTAGCGCTGAGATCATCCGATGCCGATCAACATCCTCATGCCGGCGCTCTCTCCCACGATGGAGAAGGGCAATCTCGCCAAGTGGCTCAAGAAGGAAGGCGAGAAGGTCAAGCCGGGCGACGTGATCGCCGAGATCGAGACCGACAAGGCCACGATGGAAGTCGAGGCGGTCGACGAGGGAACGCTCGCCAAGATCGTGGTGCCGGAGGGCACCGCGGATGTGCCGGTCAATCAGTTGATCGCGGTGCTGGCCGGCGAGGGCGAGGATGCGAAGTCGGCTGCGGCCTCGGCGGGAAGTGCGCCGGCGCCGAAACCTGCTGAAGCCCCGAAAGCGGCGACGCCGGAACCCGTCAAGGCGGAGGCTCCGAAGTCAGCGCGTGCCGCTCCAGCGCCCGCGACCAACGGCCACGGCCGGGTCTTCTCTTCACCGCTCGCGCGCAGGCTCGCCAAGGAAGCCGGCATTGATCTGTCACGCGTCGCGGGCTCCGGGCCGCACGGGCGCGTGGTCGCGCGTGACGTGGAAGGCGCCAAGGACGGCAAGGGGCTGAAGGCGGCAGGTGCGGTCGCGGGTGCCGCGGCCGGTGCAGCGACGACGATCGCGCCGGCGCTCTCCGACGACAAGGTGCGCGCGCTGTTCGAGCCGGGCAGTTACGAAGTGGTGCCGCACGACAACATGCGCCGCGTAATCGCGCAGCGGCTCACCCAATCGACGCAGACGATTCCGCATTTCTACCTGACGATCGACTGCGTGATCGACAAGCTCTTGGCCGAGCGCGAGGAGATCAACAACACCGCGCCGAAGAACAAGGAAGGCAAGCCCGCCTACAAGCTCTCGGTCAACGACTTCGTCGTCAAGGCGCTGGCGCTCGCGTTGCAGCGCATCCCGGACGCGAATGTGAGCTGGACCGAGGGCGGGATGCTCAAGCACAAGCATTCCGACGTCGGCGTCGCGGTGGCGCTGCCGGGCGGGCTGATCACGCCGATCGTGCGGCAGGCGGAAGGCAAGTCGCTGTCGGCCATCTCGAATGAACTGAAGGACATGGTCGCGCGTGCCCGCGCGCGGAAGCTCAAGCCGCAGGAGTACCAGGGCGGCACCACGGCGGTCTCGAACCTCGGCATGTACGGCATCAAGGACTTCACCGCCGTCATCAACCCGCCGCACGCGACCATCCTGGCGGTCGGGGCGGGGGAGGAGCGGGCGATCGTGCGCAAGGGGCAGGTCGTCGCCGCGAACGTCATGAGCGTGACGCTCTCCTGCGACCATCGCGCGGTCGACGGCGCGCTCGGCGCCGAGCTCATCGGCGCGTTCAAGGCGCTGATCGAGAATCCCGTGATGATGCTGGTGTAAAGGCGATGGCTGATACGAATTTCGACATCATCATCATTGGCTCGGGTCCCGGCGGTTATGTCTGCGCGATCCGCGCGGCGCAGCTTGGATTCAAAACCGCCATCGTCGAGCGCGACTATCTGGGCGGCATCTGCCTGAACTGGGGCTGCATTCCGACCAA
>PLJS01000067.1 GCA_003140315.1 Hyphomicrobiales bacterium | reverse complement strand
GCTTGCCGTGGCGAGCCAAGGCATCCTCCAGCGTCGCGATGCGGAACGCCGCCTCCATCGTGATCGACAGCCGCCACGACAGCACGCGGCGGCTGAACCAATCGAGCACGACAGCCAAGATAGTCGACGAAACCGTAGGCGGTGTTCTCCGCATAGTCGAAATACTAGGATTCAAGCTTGCCTCCGGTCGACTCGAAGAACTTGGCGACGCCAGCCTTGAAGCCGGACGCCGTCTGCTTCTGCAGGTTCCTGATCCCGTCGACCGTGAAGGTCGCTTGAAAGAGATACCTGTGGTGCGCGGCGCCTACTGGTTGGCCAGCGGCTTCGTTTGCAAGCGGCAACGCGAAAAGAAATACGGCACCGGCCACAGCAAATGCGATTGGTCGTTTCATGGGGTCGCTCCCATATTAAGCGGTCTTGCGGCGTCCAGGTTTTCGAGTGATCGCTGCCGCGGCTCGACGCCCCATCCCCACACCGCGATGATCTGCACGACAAGCAACGCGATCATGAGCGCCAGTACCCCGGCAATGCCGTAGGTTTGCGACAGCCATAGGACGATGAAAGGCGACACGATCGTCGCCGCGCGTCCGAATGTATGGCAGAGGCCGTTAGCGCGCAGCCGAATCGCCGTCGGGAAGAGTTCCGGTGTGTAGACCCCGATCACCATTGCGACTTGTACATAGATCGAGACGACCAGCAGAAAGCCGACCGTCAGGATCAGCCACGGGGCGGTCGCGGCGGTAAAGCTGGCGTAGATTACGCCAAGCCCGATCGTGGCCAACGATGCGCCGATGATCGTGCGGCGCCGTCCGAGCGAGTCCGCGCAGAACGCTCCACACATCGCGCCGAACGGCGTGCCTAGGACGATCACCAATGTGTAAGCGAACGACCGGGTGATCGTCAGGCCCTGCTGTAGAAAGAACTGCGGAAGCCAGGTGACGAAACCGAAGATCAATGTATTAATCGTGATCTGAAGCCAGCTTCCAACAATCATCCGCGATAGCAGCGGCGGCGACAGGAGCGACGCGAGATCGAGTGTCACGGCCGGCGTAGGTGCAGCAGGCGGGGCCAGCGGGCCTGTCCCGGCGGCCTCCTTCTCGATTGCCCGCATCAGGGCTTCGGCGTCGTCGGAGCGGCCCTCCGCCTCCAGCCAGCGTGGCGATTCAGGCAGCGCCTTGCGTAGGTACCAGACGACGAGAGCGCCGATGCCCGCGATGAAGAACATCGGTCGCCAGCCGTAAGCCGGGATGGTGAAATATCCGAGCAGCGCCGTGACCGGCAGGCCCGAGACGACGAGAACCGCCATGAACGACAGCCAACGCCCGCGCGACTGCGGTGGCACGAATTCCGTCAGCGTCGCATAGCCGACGACGATCTCGGCGCCGAGTCCAAGCCCGATGATGAAGCGCAGCCAGATCAGCGTTGTCATGTCGGGCGCAAAAGCGGCGGCTAGCGACGCAAGCCCGAAGATCAAGAGGTTGAACTGGTACGTAAAACGTCGTCCGTACCGATCACCGAGGAAGCCCGTCAACAGTGCGCCGATGGTCATCCCGAGGAAGGTCTTCGAAATGAAATCCGCATTCTGCAGCGGTGTCGAAAATCCGCTCTGCGCGGCGGCCGGAAGCACATTGGTGAAGACGTAGAGGTCGTACCCGTCAAGCAACATGCCGGCGCCGACGAGCCAGAAAACCCGATGGTGAAATGGGCCGATCGGCAGCCGGTCGAGGCGCCCGCCCGCATTCACGACTGTTGCCATATCGCAGCCCCCTCCCCGCACGACAGCATTGAGAGACTAGGTTCCGGCTGGTATAAGCGAAACCCTAGATCTGCTTATATCAGCGATAGAAATTTCCGATGCCCGAGACTTCAGCGGAGGATCGCGTCGGCCGGCGGCTGCGCTTTCGCGACCTGCAGGTTTTCTTCGCGGTCATGCAGTCTGGCAGCATGGCCAAGGCGGCGGCGCAATTGGGGCTGACGCAGCCGGCCGTTTCCGACGTCGTCGCCAGTCTTGAGCAAACCTTCGGCGTCCGTCTGTTTGATCGCAATTCTCGCGGCGTCGAGCCGACGATCTATGGCCGCGCGATCCTGCGCCGCGGGCGGGCGGCATTCGATGAATTGAGGCAGGGAATAAAGGACATCCAATTCTTGTCCGATCCTGCAGCGGGTGAATTAAAGATCGGCTGTCCCGCGTCGGTACTGGGCGGATCGCTCTTGCTCGCCGTCGAGCGATTCCGACGGCAATACCCGCGCGTGGTGCTGCACTTCGATGAAGTGACCTCGCCCGGTAGCAGCTTTCCGAGTCTGCACGATCGACATCATGACCTGGTCATCGCGCGAATATCGCGGCCGCTGGCCGACGAAGACGATATGGATATCGAGGTTCTGTTCCGTGATCAGTTGCTGTTCGCCGCCGACATGAGCAGCGCGTGGGCGCGTCGCCGCAAGATTGATCCTGCAGAACTCGTGGATGCCCAGTGGATCCTGACCGCGCCAGACACGCTGGTTTATCAGAGCGTGGCTGACGCCTTTCGTGATCGCGGTCTTGCGATGCCAAAGGCCAGCATCGTCGCGCTGTCCGGACACCTTCGCATGTTCCTGCTGGCCGGAAGCCCGTTCGTAACGGTGGTGCCAAGCTCGCTGCTGCGCTTCAATGCCGCGAAGCTCGCGCTCAAGATTCTACCGGTCGATTTGCAGGTTCATGGTTACCCGGTCGCAATCCTGACGTTGAAGAGTCGCGTACTGAGCCCGCTCGTCGCGCTCTTCCTCGGGCATATTCGGACGGTCGCAAGATCGATCGCGGCCTCGCAATAGCTTGATCCAGCGAAGCCCCTTCAAGTCGGTGCACGATGTCCGGTTTGGGTCCAGGCTGTG
>PLJS01000263.1 GCA_003140315.1 Hyphomicrobiales bacterium | reverse complement strand
GGCCTCGGCTGGAAGAGCAAGCACGGCTCGGGCTTCGGCGCCGACGCCATCACCGGCGGACCGGAAGTCACCTGGACGCAGACGCCGACGAAGTGGAGCAATCACTTCTTCGACAACCTGTTCAACAACGAATGGGAGCTGACGAAGAGTCCGGCCGGTGCGAAACAGTGGAAAGCGAAAGGGGCGCAAGCCTCGATCCCGGACGCCCACGACACGTCGAAGAAGCATGTGCCGACCATGCTGACGACGGACCTCTCGCTGCGGCTCGATCCGGCCTACGAGAAGATCTCGCGNNCACCGCGACATGGGCCCGATCGCGCGCTACCTCGGCCCGCTCGTTACGAAGGAGACGCTGATCTGGCAGGACCCGATCCCTGCTGCGGATCATCCGCCGATCAGCGACGCAGACGCGACCGCGTTGAAGGCGAAGATCCTTGCGTCCGGCCTGTCGGTGTCGCAACTCGTCTCGACCGCCTGGGCGTCGGCGTCGACGTTTCGCCGCTCCGACAAGCGCGGTGGCGCGAACGGCGCGCGCATTCGCCTGAGCCCCCAGAAGGACTGGGAGGTGAACCAGCCGGCCCAACTGAAAACGGTCCTGCAGAAGCTCGAAGCGATCCAGAAGGAATTCGGCAGACAAGTTTCGCTCGCCGACCTGATCGTTCTCGGTGGCTGCGCGGCGGTCGAAAAGGCCGCGAAGGACGCGGGCGTTGACGTGAAGGTCCCCTTCACGCCGGGACGCATGGACGCGTCGCAGGAGCAGACCGACGCGCCATCCTTCGCCCCGCTCGAACCGCGTGCCGACGGCTTCCGCAACTATTTCGGCGCCAAGCAGCAGTTCATGGCGCCGGAGGAGGCGTTGGTGGACCGGGCGCAATTGCTGACTCTGACGGCGCCTGAGATGACGGTTCTCGTCGGTGGCCTGCGTGTCCTCGGCGCGAACGCGGACCGATCCAAGCACGGCGTCTTCACCCAAAAGCCGGAGACGCTGACGAACGACTTCTTCGTCAACCTGCTCGACATGGGTACGGAGTGGCAGCCCGCCGGCTCCGATGGCGTGTACGAGGGCCGCGACCGCAAGACGAAAGCGGTCAAGTGGACCGGCACCCGTGTCGACCTGATCTTCGGTTCGCACTCGCAGCTTCGGGCGCTTGCGGAAGTCTATGCGTGCGCGGACGCCAAGGAGAAGTTCGTGAAGGACTTCGCGGCGGCGTGGACCAAGGTAATGAACGCTGATCGGTTCGACCTCGCCTGATCGCCCTACATCTCGACGCGAGACAGACGGCCGGGCGCAAGCTTGGCCGTTCTGCTTTTGGTGAGGACCACTGCAAGCCCGAGCGGCAGCGTCCAGCAGGCCCACGTCGCGGCCGCATAGACCGGATCGGACGGCAAGCCGGCGATGACCGCCGCATAGACGAAGAGCCGCAGCCAGATCGCGCCCGAAGCGACAGCCGCCATGGCGATCATGAGCCGAGCGTGGCGCGTCACCGTGCCGCGCCTGATCGCCATCATGGCGGCAGCCAGCAGCGCGATCCAGACAAGGCCTTGCGCAAGCAGACCGGCGCGCGCCGCAACCGTCGCCTCGCTTGCCACGGCAACGAGCAGCGCGGTGGTGCCACCAACCGCGACGCAGACGGCAGCGGCGCGACCGACAACCCGATGGACAGTCCGCCGATGCCTCAGGAAGGCCGCGATCGGAATGAGAATGAGCGCGAGGCCGGAGGCGACCATGTGCAGCGGGAATGCGATCGGCAGCCGCTGCAGCACCAGAAACAGCGGGTAAGGCAATGGCAGCAATCCGAGCGCGATCGCGCCGAGTGCCACGAGCCCGGCCAGGAGGAACACGATGATTGCGAATACGAGGTTTGCCGCGGCCCATGGCCGCCGTGAAGCGATTGCGTGCGCCAGGTCGATCAAAACGAAGCTCGCGCGTCCGATCCTCGCATCGCTGATGGGAGCGCTTTGTGTCGTGCGCGTGGCGCTGGCCGAACCGGCTCCGCTCAAACTCGGCGCTTTCGAGGGCCGCTGGGTCTCCGAAGGGAAGAAGCTGACGCTCGATATTTCACGCTGCGGCGAGGACTGGTGCGGCGTCGTCGTTGAAAGCAATACGTGCGGGCGCACAGCGCTCCGCGTCAACGATCGATCCCTCGATCAAAGCAGCCCCCAGTCGTCAGGCAATCCTGAACTCTTCGGCAAGCTCCAACTCGCCGCCAATACCGAGCCCTATGGCGTCATCGTCACGCTGTCGCGCGCAAAAAACTGGATCGCCCGTGCTGTTCGTCGCGGGTCACAGCGGCGGCGCGTTCTCGGCGTTTCGGCGGACCTACGACTACAAGGAATTGCTCGTGCGCGACGGTGATCCGACCTGTCGGTCCGACCCAAAGCAGTCGTGAGCTAACCGCCGCCATCCATCGTGCCGGCGTCCGCCTTCAATGCGTCCGGATGTGGCATCGTGATCACGTTGTAGCCTGAGTCCACGAAATGGATCTCGCCGGTCACGCCGGTCGACAGATCCGAAAGCAGATAGAGCCCGGCGCCGCCGAGTTCATCGAGCGTGACGCCGCGGCCGAGCGGCGAATGCTTCTGCTGGAACGCGAACATCGCGCGCGCGTCGCCGATGCCGGCGCCCGCGAGCGTGCGGATCGGGCCGGCCGAGATCGCATTGACGCGGATGCGCTTTGAGCCGAAGTCGACCGCCAGATAGCGCACCGACGCCTCGAGCGCCGCCTTCGCGATCCCCATGGCGTTATAGTTCGGCATCGCGCGTTCGCCGCCATTGTAGGTGAGCGTGATCATGGCGCCGCCGTTCGGCATCAGGTCCGCGGCGCGCTTGGCGGCTTCGGTGAACGCGAAGCAGGAAATCAGCATAGTGCGCGTGAAATTCTCGCGCGTCGTGTCGGCGTAGCGGCCCTTCAGCTCGTTCTTGTCTGAGAACGCGATCGCGTGGACGAGAAAATCCAGCGCACCCCACCGCTTGCCGATCTCGCCGAACACCGCGTCGACCGAGGCGATGTCCTCGACGTCGCACGGCATGATGAAGTCCGAGCCGAGCGACGTCGCGAGCGGGATCACCCGCTTGCCGAGCGCGTCGCCCTGATACGTGAACGCCAGATTCGCACCGTGCGCGTGCAGCGTCCGTGCAATACCCCAGGCGATCGAGTGATCGTTCGCGACCCCCATGATCAGGCCGCGCTTGCCCTTCATCAAACCGGTCATGCGCGGCTACGCGTCCAGCCGCTTGAACACGACCGAAGCATTGGTGCCGCCGAAGCCGAACGAGTTCGACAGCACGCAATTGAGCTGCACGTTGTCGCGCCGCTCGCGCACGATCGGGATATCGGCGAACGCGGGATCGATGGTCTCGATGTTGGCGCTTTCGCAGATGAAACCGTTCTGCATCATCAGGAGCGAATAGATAGCTTCCTGCACGCCGGCCGCTCCAAGCGAATGGCCGGTCAGCGACTTGGTCGCCGAGATCGGCGGGCACTTGTCGCCGAACACCGCGCGGATCGCCTCGATCTCCTTCAGGTCGCCGATCGGCGTGGACGTGGCATGCGGGTTGATGTAGTCGACCGGCGCCTTCACGTCGGCGAGTGCCATGCGCATGCAGCGCGCCGCGCCCTCGCCCGAGGGCGCCACCATGTCGTAGCCATCGGAAGTGGCGCCGTAGCCGCAAATCTCGGCGTAGATCTTGGCGCCACGGGCTTTGGCGTGCTCGAGCTCTTCGAGCACCACCACGCCGGCGCCGCCCGCGATCACGAAGCCGTCGCGATCGGCGTCATAGGCACGCGAAGCCTTGTCAGGCGTCTGGTTGTAACCCGTCGACATGGCGCCCATCGCGTCGAACAGCACCGACAGCGTCCAGTCGAGTTCCTCGCAGCCGCCCGCGAAGATCATGTCCTGCTTGCCCCACTGGATCATCTCCGCGCCATTGCCGATGCAATGGTTCGAGGTCGCGCAGGCCGACGAAATCGAATAGTTGACGCCCTTGATCTTGAACCAGGT
>PLJS01000271.1 GCA_003140315.1 Hyphomicrobiales bacterium | reverse complement strand
TCTGCCAGGTGTCGTAATCCGCCGCGCCTCATGCATCTCGCACATGGCTCGGCGCGTTTCCGCGTGTTCTGCTTCATCGCGAACATCTGTTCGCGAGCTTCGCGTAGTCCGTGCCGAATTCGCGGATGTTCTCGAAGTTCGCAGAGTTCTTCGCGCTTGTTCTTGGTAGCTCCAGCCATGCGTTACGGGTATAAAATCCTCTAGATAGGAATTAGTTTCACGTGAAACGCGCCTTTGCGGGGCTTTTGGGCTCGAAACGCCGCCTCCCTATCTTCTTAACCGCCTCCCGCCTATATTGGGCGTGCCGTCCCGCAAGGGCCGGATATGGCGATAAACGGGCGTCGTAATAAACCTTTCGGACCCGGGGGCAGTACCCGGCGGCTCCACCAAATTCTCCGGGGATCGGCGGCTTTCCGATCCCCGGCTATGGGGCCGAAACAGGATCGACGAGGGCGTAAAAGGCGTGCTTTTGCCCGGCATGGTTCCGCCGTTATCGGGCCAAATCCATAGTTGCCAACGACAACTATGCTCCGGTTGCTCTCGCTGCGTAAGCGGTGCGAAAGACCGAACTTAAAGTCCTGACGGGTTAAGCTCCGGCAGGCGGGGTTCGGAGGCACCTGNNCACCTGGCAACAGAAGCCTCCACCTTCACGCCCCGGGACGGCGGCGAAAAGCTCAAGTATCATCGCCTTCCGTCATCCCGTTCGCGGCTCGATTCGCAAATGCCCGTCGATCACATCCGCTACGATCTGTTGACCCAGCAGGCGCTGCGCTCGGTGCTGCGCCGCGTGCTCACCGATGCCGCCAAAAGCGGGCTGCCGGGCGAGCATCATTTCTACGTCACCTTCGATACCAAGGCGCCCGGCGTGCGCCTCTCGCCGCGGCTGCGCGAGGACCATCCCGAGGCGATGACCATCGTGCTGCAGCACCAGTTCTATGATCTCACCGTGAGCGAGCACGGTTTCGAGGTCGGGCTGTCGTTCGGCGGCGTAACGGAGCGCCTGGGCGTGCCGTTCGAGGCGGTCACGGGATTTTTCGATCCGTCGGTGCAGTTCGGCTTGCAGTTCCAGACCGTGGATGAGGACGCCGAGACCGCGGACGCCGGCAAGCCCGCAGCCGCGCAGGATCAGGCAAAGCCCGCCCGCGCGCGCCGCAAGCCCGCGATCGCGGTTGGGCCTGAGCCCGTGAGCGAGAAGCAAACGGGCGCAAAGGCGGAACCGGCTCCGCCCGTGGCCGTTGCCGAGCCAAAGCCGCAGCCGGACAGGCCGGCCGGCGGCGCCGAGGTGGTGCGGCTCGATCGCTTCCGCAAGAAATGACGCGCAAGAAAAGCAGCAAGACCCGCTTCGAGACCGACAGTTTCGGCGAGATCGCGGTGCCGGCCGCGCGCTATTGGGGCGCGCAGACGCAGCGCTCGCTCCAAAATTTCCGCATCGGCGACGAGCGCATGCCGGTGCCGCTGATCCGCGCGCTGGCGCTGGTCAAGCGCGCCAGCTCCGAGGTCAATCTCGCGCTCGGCTCGCTCGACAACCGCCGCGCGGATGCGATCGTTGCGGCCGCGCAGGAGGTGATCGACGGCAAGCACGAGGCCGAGTTCCCTTTGGTCGTGTGGCAGACGGGCTCCGGCACGCAGACCAACATGAACCTCAACGAGGTGATCGCGAACCGGGCCAACGAAATGCTCGGCGGCAAGCGCGGCGAGAAATCCCCGGTGCACCCGAACGATCACGTCAACATGAGCCAGTCCTCGAACGACGCGTTCCCGACCGCGATGCACATCGCGGCCGCGACCGAGATCGCCTGGCTGCTCGATCCGGCGCTCGCACATCTCCAGGACGCATTGCAGAAGAAAACCAAGGCCTTCGCCGGCATCGTGAAGATCGGCCGCACCCACACGCAGGACGCGACCCCGCTCACATTGGGGCAGGAATTCTCCGGCTATGCGGCGCAGGTCAAGCACGGCATCGAGCGCATGCGGCTTGGCCTGAAGCAACTTTATCCCCTCGCCCAGGGCGGCACCGCGGTCGGCACCGGCCTCAATGCCAAACCCGCCTTCGCGAAGGCCTTTGCGAAGCGCGTCGCCGCGATCACGCGGCTGCCGTTCACCTCGGCGCCGAACAAGTTCGAGGCGCTCGCTTCGCACGATGCCTATGTGTTCGCGCATGGCGCGCTCGATTCGGTCGCGGCCGGGCTGTTCAAGATCGCAAACGATATCCGCTTCTTAGGCTCCGGCCCGCGTTCGGGCTTGGGCGAACTGATCCTGCCGGAGAACGAGCCCGGCTCCTCGATCATGCCCGGCAAGGTCAATCCGACCCAGAGCGAAGCGCTCACCATGGTGTGCTGCCGCGTGTTCGGCAATCACGCAACCATCACGATGGCCGCATCGCAGGGCCATTTCGAACTCAACGTCTACAAGCCCGTCATCGCGCTCGCCATGCTGCAGTCGATCCGCCTCGTCGCCGATTCGGCGCGCTCCTTCACCGACAATTGCGTGACCGGCATCCGCGCCAACGAGGCGCGCATCCGCGAATTGACTGAGCGTTCGCTGATGCTCGTCACCGCTTTGGCGCCGAAGATCGGCTACGACAAGGCGGCCAAGATCGCCAAGGCCGCGCACCAGAACGGCACGACGCTGCGCGAGGAAGCGGTCGGCGGCGGCTATGTCACGGCGGCGGAATTCGACCGTCTGGTCCGGCCGGAAAAGATGGTGCGGTCCGGCTGAGGCAAAAAGTAGCGCTCCTCGAGCCACGATGGGCCGTGGGCTGGCAGCAGATCTGACGCAGAGGAATACCGCCGCTTGATACACCGAATCAGAGAGTCCTCGATCGGTATTTTACGGTTTTTTATTGCTAAATGACCGGATTGGAAACTCTACAGAGGTCATTCGACTGTCCTGAAGGATGTATTCGCGATTTCACTATAGAAAATATCATGTAGTCAACGTTACGGTTACACTAACCCATAAATCTTGTTCGTTTTACTATTAGCTATACGTTCATATAACATGTTAAATATCGTTGATTTATGCCTCATAATAGAAATACACACCTGCTTGTGGAAGATGATCAACTAACCGTGTCTTGCGCAAAGGAACGACATACCGTCACTTTGGGCGTGATCTTCTGACTCGGTTGACGGGACGGCGGCGGCCATCGTCTTGCATACGGCATCTCGCCGTACCTCTCCGAGTATCTTGGTACCGACGATTCCAACGGTGGGCCGAAGATGGGCGAACTGATCAGCCTGCGAAAGGCGCGCAAGGACGCGAAGCGGCAAGCCGATGCGAAGCGTGCTGCCGTCAACCGTTCGGAACACGGTCAGTCGAAAGCACAGCAAACACTTGAGATGAAACGCGCCGAGCAGTCCCTGCGTACCTTCGAAGCTCACAAGATCGATACGGGAGAGGGCACATGAAATCTCCGGTTGTCAAACGCTCGATTGTCATCGCCGGGCACAAGACGAGCGTTAGTCTGGAGGACGCGTTCTGGAGCGGGTTGAAGGACATAGCCACGTCGCGCAACATGACATTGTCGGATCTCGTCGGCTCGATCGACGCGGATCGCCGTCAGGGCAATTTGTCTTCCGCCATCCGGCTATTCGTGCTCGACCACTATCGCGCGCAGGCGTCGAGCCATAGCGCGCAGGCCGACGCGTCCCGCGACGCCGGGGTCGCGCGGCCGACAGCGTCAGCGTGACGGACCAAAGATCGTATCGAGAGCGGAACGCGGCGGCGGCGGTGGCGGTACATTGCTCGGCCGCTGCGAGGTGCTCTGACGCGCATCGTTCGACGTGGCGGCTGGACGCGGTCGGGCCGGACGCGGCGCGATGTCGAGCGGGGGCGGCAGAGGCGGCGGCTGGTCCGTGGAAGGTATCGCAGCGGCGCGGGGCGCGGCCGGCGGACGTACGGCGCGGCGCGGCCGGACCACGGGCGGCGCGACCTCGGGAACCGCAGAAGTGGGCGAAGCAGCCGGATCTGGCGCGGGCGTCTCGGTAGCCGGAACAGGCGCCGGCGTCGCTGTGCCCGGAGCGACCGCGGGAGCAAGGTTCGTCTGCAAGGGTTCCCGTTGCCGTTCGGCTTCGATCGCCTCGATGTGTTTTGCCTGACGATCGACCGAGCGCAGCATCAGCCAGCCGGATAGCGCCGACACGTCGACCGTTCGCTTGGGCGCCGGCACGGGGCCTTTGAGGGCGACCAGGATGTCCGGCCGCGTCGTGCTCAATCCGTCAGCCGGCACCGCGCCGGTCAGCGTCAGCCGCGCGTCGAGCGTCGCGTCGGCGAGATCGAGCGTACCCACGATGGCGAGGTCAGCGCCCTGTGCCAGGACGATGGTGCGGCCGACGCGCGCCTGTCCCGCCGTGATGGTCAAGGCGGCGTCGAGACGCGGAATGGCCAGAACGCCCCCGTCGAGCACCGTCGCGACGACGTCGCGGATCTTGGCCGCATCGATCGCCGCGGCTTGATCGGCCGAGCGCGTCGCGGCACCGAAGGCCTTCGGATCGAGCGCCGCGAACGTGGCGTCCTCGAGCGTCAGCGTGCCGGAGCCGGAAAGCGCGCCGATCAATGCCGCCGGGCTGAGCCCGCTGCCCTCCATCTCGACTTGCAGCCCGAGCCTTCCGTTGATGGCCGGCCGGCCTTCGCGCGGCAGGATCGCCGACGCATCGGCATTGACCAGCGCAAGACGCGCCGTCGCGGCAAGGCCGGTCGCGCCATGACGCAGCACGAGTTGACCGGTCGCGCGCCCACCCGCGAGCACGCCTTCGAGGTCCTCGATCGCGATTTCATCCGCGCCGAACCGGACGGCGCCGCGCAACTGGCGGGCGGTGAGTGTCGGCGTGAATGCAGCACGCGCCGCGGTGAACTCGACCCGGCCGGCAAGATCGCCGAACAGGCCATCGCCGAACGGCTCGGCGGGCCAGGTCGGCGCGTCCGCGGCTTTCGAAGGCGCCGGCATGCCAGCGGCGGCCGCGACGAGAGCGGCCACATCGACCGCCTCGGCGTCGATCCGACCCTCGATGCGCATCCCTGCGCCGAACGCGAGCTTGAGGTTGCCGCGCACGGGCGAGCCCGCAATCGTGCCGGACATGCTCTCGATGTCGATCTTATCCGCATTCGCATTCACGTGAGCGCGCAGCGCGACCGGCAGCGGCGGCGCCGGCGTTGCGCCCGCCGCGTGGCGCAGCGGCGCGGCATCGGCCTGCAGCACGAGATCGAGCGCCGCGGCCATGCCGTTCGGGGCAAACAGGCGCGCAGTCCCGTTGGCGCTCGCATTGAGGCCGCCGGCGGTCAGCCGCGCGTCGAGGCGCAGGTCGTTACCGTTGCCTCGCGCCGTCATAGCGAGCGCGCCGGCACGCCGATCGACGGCGACCAATTGATCGAGGCCGGCGAGATGGACGAGGACGCTCCCGTCGGCGGCAGTAATTTCGCCGTCGAGCCGGATCTCGGGCAGCGTCAGCGTCGCCACGTCGCCGCTTGCCTCGGTCGAAAGCCGCATGCGCAGCGCGCCGGCGGTCCCATCGAGCACGAGCTTGGCGCTGCTGCCGGCCGCGTTCCTCGCCAGATCGAGTGTGACCCGCGCCTTGAGCGGCGTGATCGTCGCGCCCGCGCGGCGCAGCGGCTCGGCCGCATGCGGCAGGAACTTCGCCAGCACCGCCGCCGTGCCATCGAGCGAGCGCGCATCGACGTCGAACGCGACGCTGCCCTTCGGTGCCGACAGCGGGCCTTCCAGGCGTCCGTTGAGATTGAACGCGGCGCCCGCGAGATCGCCGATCTGCACGCGATCGAATGACAGCCCCGCCGGATCGAGCTTGAACGCGCCGCTCACGCGTTTGGCCTCGACGCCCGCAATCGTGGCTCGGCCGACGTCGACGTTGAGAGTAACCTCGCCCGGCCGGTCGAACGCGGCGCCGTCGAACGCGGCGCGCGCAAAGCCGATCAACCCGTCGACATCGAGCTCCGCCGCTTTGAGGTCCGCTTCCAGGCGCGCCGCGCGATTGTCGGCCGCATACGCATAGGCAAGCCGGCCCTCGATGGTCTTGCGATCGAATTCCAGACGAAGTCGATCAACCGCGAGCTCCTTCGTTCCGATCGTCAGATCCCCGGCGACGCGCAGCATTCCAAGCTGCGTCTGGCTCGTCTCGCTGCGCCCTTCGAGCCAGGCCGCCAGCGCTTTTGGATCGCTCGCTTCGATCCTTGCGGGTCCCTTGAAGGCGACGCCTTGCGGTCCCATGGCGAGGCGGCCGCTCAGGCGCACCTGCGTCGACCCCGGCGCACGCACCTCCAAGGTCTCGATGTCCCATCCGTCGGCTTCCATCTTGAGGTCGCCGCGCAGGTTCTGCAGCGTGCCGCCGGCAAGCGTCACGTTGTCGATGCCGATGCCGAGCCGCACCGGCATCGGCGGCCGATAGGCATCCCCGAGCGTTTCGATCACCTGCTTGAGCGCCGCGAACGGGGTCCGGCGAACGGCGTCGGGCAGATCCAGCGTTCGGTCGAGATCGGCCTGGTGCGCGGAGACGACGCCGTCGAGGCGCGGATTGCGGCCGAAGCGGAATTCCGCGGTGCCGGCAAGCTTCAGCGCGCGATCGTCCGGACCGTATTGGTATTCGAGCTGCTCGAACAGCGCCTGTGCGGGCGTCGCCGCGA
Source organism: Hyphomicrobiales bacterium (assembly GCA_003140315.1). Classification (GTDB taxonomy): domain Bacteria; phylum Pseudomonadota; class Alphaproteobacteria; order Rhizobiales; family Xanthobacteraceae; genus PALSA-894. The sequence continues at coordinate 12,878 of PLJS01000271.1, read as the reverse complement.
CGCGGCTGGTCACGCGCCACGGTGTCACAACGACACCCGGCCCGCTCGCCGAGCCGATCGCAGCCGGCCGCGCGAGCGCAAGCGTGCCCTCGAAGCGCGGCGCGTTGTTCTCCATGCGCACCGCGCCGTCGGCCACGATCGAGAGCGGGTGATCTGAAGGATCGAGACCGAGGCGCAGGCGCATCGCGCCATCGTCGCCGATGCGACCCGCGGCGATACGATAGCCGTAGCGCTCGCCGGAGGCGGTGAATCCGCCCTCGCCTTTCACCGGCCCAAGCAGCGAGCGCACATCGCCGTTGAACCACAGCCCTTCGAGCGTGACAGTCGCGCCGCTTGCCGCGTCGCCAAGGGTGAGGCGTCCGCCCTCGAGCGCGAGATGTTCGACCCAAAACCGATCAGGATCGAAGCCGACGCGCGCGGCCGGCCAGTCGAACCGCCCGTCGGCGCGGAGCGCGAGCCTGATGTCGGGCGCGACGACACGCATGTCCGAGGCGCGGAACTCGCCGCGCAACAGCGAGCCGAGCGCGAGCTCGGCGTGCAGCTCGCGCGCTGTTAAGCGTGGCGCCGCGGGGTCTTCGCCGACCTCGATATTGCCGAGGGTGAGCATCGGCGTCGGCAGCAGGCGCACATCGATCGGACCGGTCACGCGCACCGGCATGCCGACAAGACGGCTCGCCTCGGCCTCGAAGGTCGAGCTGTACTGGCTCCAGTCGACGAAATACGGCCCGACCAGCGCCGCAACCAGCGCCAGAATGACCGCAGTTGCCAATCCGAGCAGCGTCGCCTGCACCAGGGTGCTCCGCGCGCGTTGCGCGCCATTTCGTGTCTAGCCGAGACTTAGCGCCGCCAAGCGCTCGAACTGATTCGAGCCGAGCGCAGCCGCAGCGCATGATCCGGCGAAAACCTGCCGGGCACCAGCCCACGGCGGTCTCGGAAAGGATCGCCGACTAACGCGGCGATTATATGTCGATTTCGGCTAAACCGGTCAGAATGCGACGATTTTTCCGGGATTCATGAGGTCCTGCGGGTCGAGCGCGTGCTTGATCGTGCGCATCACGTCGAGCGCCGGCCCGTGCTCGGCCGCGAGGTACTTCATCTTGCCCTGCCCGACGCCGTGCTCGCCCGTGCAGGTCCCCTCCATGGCGAGCGCGCGCCGGACGAGACGCTCGCTGAAATCCTTAGCCGCCGCGACTTCCGCCGGATCGTCCATATCGATCAGCGGCGAGACATGGAAATTGCCATCGCCTACATGGCCCACGATCGGTGCGATCAGCTTGTGATCGGCGATGTCGCGCTGGGTTTCGAGCACGCATTCGGCAAGCCGCGAGATTGGCACGCACACGTCGGTCGCGAAGGCCTTCGCGCCGGGACGCAGGCCCACTACCGCCCAGTAGGCGTCGTGGCGCGCCTGCCAGAGCTTGGTCCGCTCTTCGGTATTGGTGGTCCAGGTGAACGGACCGCCGCCGAGATCGGCCGCGATTTCACCGAAGCGCTCCGACTGCTCGTTGACGCCCGCCTCCGTGCCGTGGAATTCGAGGAACAGCAGCGGGCTCTCCGGCATGTTTAGTTTGGAGTAGGCGTTGCAGGCCTTGACCTGCAACTCGTCGAACAACTCGATCCGCGCGACCGGGATGCCGGACTGGATGGTCGCAATCGCGGCATTGCAGGCCGCCTCAACCGATGGGAACGGGCAAATGCCGCCGGCGATCGCTTCCGGGATGCCATGCAGCTTGACGGTCACCTCGGTGACGACGCCGAGCGTTCCCTCCGCGCCGACGAACAGCCGCGTCAGATCGTAGCCGGCGGCCGATTTCTTCGCGCGACGCGCAGTCTGGATGATTTCGCCGTTCGCCAGCACCACCTTCAGGGCAATCACATTGTCCTTCATGGTGCCGTAGCGCACCGCGTTGGTGCCCGATGCACGCGTCGACGCCATGCCGCCGATCGAGGCGTCGGCGCCCGGATCGATCGGAAAGAACAGCCCTTGGTCGCGCAGATATTCGTTGAGCTGCTTGCGCGTCACGCCCGGTTCGACGACGCAATCGAGATCCTCGGCATGCACGGCCAGGATTTGGTTCATGTCGCGGAAATCGATCGACACGCCGCCCTGCGGCGCATTGATATGCCCTTCCAGCGATGTCCCGGTGCCGTAAGGGATAACCGGCATCCGGTGCTGGGCGCAGATGCGCACGATAGCCTGCACGTCCTCGGCCGATTGCGGGAAGACAACCGCGTCCGGCGGCTGGTTCTCGATCCAGGTGAGGATATTGCCGTGCTGCTGGCGCACCGCCAACGACGTGACAAGCCGGTTGCCGAACTGCGCCGCAAGCGCCCCGATAGCGGCCTCGACCGCCTTCTGGTTTCGCCGCGCGCCGGTTGGCGCCGTTTCCGCTGCCGCCAGTGCCATGTCGTCTCCTGCCCGTTTGGCCCACGTTATCAGAGTGGGCGTCGGGATCGCAAAGCCGCCTAGCAAGACGGTCGGCTGTCCATGCGGCTATCCAAAAAGTCACTTCTCTCCGGCGATTCGAGGCGTTACGATTCGGCACATCGCACGCCGATCCGCCGGGACCGCTGATGCTCGACCGTACCGACCTCGAACCGCTGTTCTTTGCGCCATTCGTTTCATCGGTGATGCGGGTCGAGCCGGCCTGGATCGACTACAACGGCCACCTCAACATGGCCTATTACAACGTGCTGTTCGACCGCGCGGTCGATGAAGCCTACGAGCTTCTCGGCATCGGCGCTGAATATCTCAGCACGAAGGCGCACTCGACCTTCACGGCCGAAGCGCATGTGCGCTACCTGCGCGAGCTGCATGAAGACGACCCGGTGCGGGTGACATTCCAGTTGCTCGACTACGATTCAAAGCGAATCCACTATTTTGAGCAGCTTTTCCACGCGACCGAGGGGTGGGTGTCGGCGACGTCGGAGAACATGACGCTGCACGTCGACATGGGGACAAAAAAGGTGGCGCCATTCCCCGCGATCGTGATGCGCACGCTGTCGCGCATGAAGGCCTCGCACGCCCGCCTGCCGCGGCCCGAGGCCGCCGGCCGCCGGATCGCGATGTCGGCGAAAAGCTAAAGCTCCATCTCAACAACTGTATGCGCCCCTCGCCAAAGCGAGGGTGCGATGCCATTTTCAGGGCGTAGAGATTCGGCTTGAAAGCATCGGTGTGGCTGAACCTTCGCGTCAACAACTCACGGGAACTCCGACGCCCGCCCCGGGCGGCATCGCGGCGCGCGCGCGCGCGGCGGTGGGCGCCCCCTATCTCGCGGGCCTGAACCCCGAGCAGCGCGAGGCGGTCGAAACGCTCGAAGGACCGGTGCTGGTGCTGGCCGGCGCCGGCACCGGCAAAACACGTGTTCTGACAACGCGTATCGCCCATATCCTCTCGCTCGGCCGCGCACGGCCTTCGGAGATCCTGTCGGTCACCTTCACCAACAAGGCCGCGCGCGAGATGAAGACCCGCGTCGGCGCCATGGTCGGGCAGATTGTCGAGGGAATGCCGTGGCTTGGCACGTTCCATTCGATCGGCGTGAAGGTCCTGCGCCGCCACGCCGAGATGGTGGGCCTCAAGCCCGATTTCACCATCCTCGACGTCGACGATCAGGTCCGGCTGTTAAAGCAGCTGCTAGAGGCCGAGAATATCGACGAAAAACGCTGGCCCGGCCGCGTGCTCGCGGTGATCATCGACGGCTGGAAGAACCGCGGCCTGACGCCTGACAAGGTGCCGCCCGGCGAAGCCGCGACGTTCGCGGGCGGACGCGGGATCGCGCTTTATAAGGCCTATCAGGAGCGCCTGAAGACCCTCAACGCGGCCGATTTCGGCGACCTCTTGATCGAGATGCTGCGGCTGTTTCGCGAGCAGCCGCAAGTGCTTCGGCAATATCAGGAACGCTTCAAGTTCGTTCTCGTCGACGAATATCAGGACACCAATGTCGCCCAATATCTCTGGCTGCGGCTGATCGGACAAGGGTCGAAGAACATCTGCTGCGTCGGCGACGACGACCAGTCGATCTATGGCTGGCGTGGTGCAGAAGTCGACAATATCCTGCGGTTCGAGCACGATTTTCCCGGCGCCAAGGTCGTTCGGCTCGAGCGCAATTACCGCTCCACCGGCCATATCCTCGGCGCCGCCTCCCATCTCATCACCCACAACGAGGGCCGGCTCGGCAAGACGCTGCGCACCGAGGACGAGCCGGGCGAGAAGGTCGCCGTCACGGCGGCCTGGGACAGCGAAGAAGAGGCCCGAGCAATCGGCGAACAGATCGAAGAACTCCAGCGCAATGGCGAGCGCTTGAACGAAATCGCGATCCTCGTGCGAGCATCGTTCCAGATGCGCGAATTCGAGGATCGCTTCGTCACCCTCGGACTTCCCTATCGGGTCATCGGCGGTCCGCGCTTCTATGAGCGCGCCGAGATCCGCGACGCGCTCGCCTACCTCCGCCTCGTCAACCAGCCGGCCGACGACCTCGCCTTCGAGCGCATCATCAATACGCCGCGGCGCGGCTTGGGCGACGCGACCTTGCAGGCGCTGCAGCAGCACGCGCGGCGCCGGAATGTCCCGCTGCTGGAGGCGGCGCGTCTGGTCAGCGGGACCGACGAGATGAAGCCGAAACCGCGCCGCGCGTTGCGCGACGTGGTTGCGATGTTCGACCGCTGGCGCGCACAGAAAGACACGCTTGCGCACACCGAGCTCGCCGAGATCATCCTCGATGAGTCCGGCTACACCGAGATGTGGCAGAAGGACCGCTCGGCCGATGCCGCCGGGCGGCTGGAAAACCTCAAGGAGCTGGTCCGCTCGATGGAGGAGTTCGAGAATCTCGCCGGCTTCCTCGAGCACATCTCGCTGGTCATGGACACCGACAAGGGCGAAGGCGTCGACGCCGTCTCGATCATGACGCTGCACGCCGCCAAGGGCCTCGAATTCGAGACGGTCTTCCTGCCCGGCTGGGAGGAAGGTGTGCTGCCGCACCAGCGCTCGCTCGACGATCAGGGCCGCGCCGGGCTCGAAGAGGAACGCCGGCTCGCGCATGTCGGCCTCACGCGCGCGCGCAAGCGTGCCCGGATCTCGTTCGTGTCGAACCGCCGCATCCACGGCTCCTGGTCGTCGGCCATCCCGTCGCGCTTCCTCGACGAACTGCCCGAGGCGAGCGTGGAGGTGACCGAGACTAAGGGCGGCTTCGGGGGATACGGCGCGAGCTACGGCGCCTCGCGCTTCGACACGACGGCGAGCTTCGGCTCGAACTATTCGACGCCCGGCTGGCAGCGCGCGCAGGCGCGCAAAGCGCGCGGCTTTGCCGAGGACGAGACCGACTACGCCGACGATGTCGCGCAGGATGAGGTCGCAAGCGAAAGTGTCTCCCCTGCCCCCGAACGAGCCAGAGCCAAGGCGGCGGCCAAACGCCGCGCGCCGCTGACCATCGAAGGCGAACTCGTCGCGAAATCGACCGGTACCGTCTCGATCTTCGCGGCCGGCGACCGCGTGTTCCACCAGAAGTTCGGCAACGGCAACGTCTCCCACGTCGACGGCAACAAGCTCACGATTCACTTCGACCGGGCGGGCGAGAAGCGCGTGGTGGATTCGTTCGTCGAACGGGTGTGAGCCGCGCTGTCAACGCCTTGCGCGCGCCGCCCGGCCGCATTAGCAAGCCACCTCCTGATTCCCTTCAAGGAGATGATGATGCGTGCAGTCCTGCCGATCGTGCTTGGCGTCATGGCGTTGGTGCCGGCGGTCGCGGGGCCGAACACGATGAACGCGAGCCAGTTGGCCCAGAGCGCAAAGGCGCATCTCAACGAGCCGATCGGGCTCAGCGGCGCCTATTGCTACGCGGCGACGCACGGCTATGAGTGCCGCACCGCCGAGGCGCTGCGGATCGCCACCGACGCGATGCCGGCCGGCGCCGCCAAGAGCGCGATGGACAATGACTGCGGCGAGCTCGACGGGATCGAGCAGTCGCCGGCCTGCCGCTTCACGCTGCAGATGGTCCCGACCGAAATCGCCACGCGCGACGACGACTACACCCGCAAGGGCCGCCAGGTGAAAGGCAAGATCACGGTGGTGACCGTCACGGTGATCTCGGCCCAGAGGGAGTGAGGGCGTAGCGTGTCGGAAAGGTCGCGATAGGGGGGATAACGTGCTCCGCGACAGCCGTGATATTATTCGAAGGCTCTTGGACGACGGCTTCGAGGAGAAATCCGTGCGCGGGTCGCACCACAAGTTCGTGCATCCCGGGCGTCACCGGATGGTGATCGTCCCGCATCCCAAGAGAGATTTGCCTATCGGCACGATACATGGAATTTACAAAGACGCAGGCTAGATAAAGGGACTGACTGCGATGGCCCACTACATCGCCTTGATCCATAAAGACGCGGACAGTTGTTACGGTGCGTCGTTTCCGGACGTCCCCGGCGTCTTCACGGCCGGTGACACCATGGACGAGGTCATGCAGAAGGCGGCCGAAGTGCTGGAGTTTGCCGCCGAGGACTGGACCGAGTTAACCGGTCGTGACTGGCCGCGGCCGCGTACGATCGATGAGTTGCGAGCGAGTCCCGAATTTCGGCACGAAGCTGCCGAAGCTGTTGTGGTCGCGGTTCCGTTCCGCGTGAATGCCGAAGCCGCGGAGTGATTTGGGTCCTCAACTGCCCATCATCATCTACATCGATGCCGATGCCTGCCCGGTGAAGCAGGAGGTCTATCGCGTCGCCGAGCGCCACGGCGTCAAGGTCGTCGTCGTCAGCAACAATTCGAATGTGAGTCGCCTGTGCTGACCAATAGCCGCGACATCAAGAGCCGCCTTGAGCGTGAAGGGGTTCCTCAAGCGCGTACGTGGCTCGCATCGCGTCTTCGAGCACCCGAAATCCCGTGAAACCATCGTGTTACCGCATCCGAAGAAGGATTTGGGCCTCGGCCTTGTGCGCACCATATATCTGCAGGCAAAATGGGAATTGGACTGAGGTTCGCTCATGCCGCACTACGTCGCCATCGTCGAGGAAGACGGACCGGACAAGGCGGTCGGGATTTGGTTTCCCGATCTGCCCGGTTGCTTTTCGGCCGGCGATGATCTCGATGAGGCGCTGCGAAATGCCCCCGAGGCGATCGGCCTCTACGCAGAGTCGCTGGCCGAAGAAGGCCGTTCTTTGCCCCCGCCACGCTTGTTGACCGACCTGCGCGGCGATCCGAAATTCACCGACGATCTCAAGCACTACATGGTCGCGCTGGTTGCCGCACCGGTGCATGCAGACGCCGCAGAATAATCCCATCATCATCTACATCGATGCCGATGCCTGCCCGGTGAAGCAGGAGGTCTATCGCGTCGCCGAACGCCATGGCGTCAGGGTCGTCGTCGTCAGCAACAGCCCGATCGCCGTTCCCCGCGATCCTCTGATCGAAAGAGTCGTCGTCGCCGCCGGGATGGACGCTGCCGACGACTTTATCGCCGAGCGCGCCGTTCCGGGCGCGATCGTGATCACCGCCGACGTGCCTCTGGCGTCGCGCGTGGTCAAGGCCGGTGCCGTCGCGGTCGCGCCAAACGGCAAGCCGTTCAACGAAAGCTCGATCGGCATGGCGCTCGCGACCCGCAACCTGCTCGACAGCCTGCGCTCCGCCGGCGCCGTCACCGGCGGCCCGAAGCCTTTCGCGCCGAAGGACCGCTCGGCCTTTCTCGGCAGCCTGGATCGCGAGATCGTGCGATTGAAACGGGCCGGATTCACGTCCGGCGATGGCGTCCCGGGATAAGAACGCACCGCGAAGTAGGCGTCGCGAGCCTCTGGTTTTCGCCCGATTTATGCCTATATTAGCCTCGTCGTTTGAACTCCGGCCGTTCAGGACGACCGCGATTTAGCTGACAGTTTGCGTAAATATTGCCGGCACCGAGTTGGAGCGAGCCATGTCCACATTCGATTATGCCTGTTCGGCGGAACTGTTCCCGACGCGCGGCCGCAAGGCGCGTCGTGCCCCCATGGGCTACAAGCGCTTCGACCGCGCCGCGGAAGCTATCCGTTTCGCCATCGAGCAGTTGCCGCCAGAGGCGCTCCTCGGCGCGCATCTCGAGGTCGACGAGCAGCGCTTCGACAGTTCGGGCATCCGCCAGCTCTACGAGAGCCCCGACTATCCGCTGCCCCGGCGTGCCGCAGCGGCCGCGTAACGAAAGCAGCGGCTCCTAGGCCGCCCTCTCTCCCATCACCGCGCCGGCCTCGTTCGCCGGTCTGTCCGGCGTAAACTGCGCGGCGTTGATCGCCGCGAGCGAGCGCTCGATCGCGCTCCACAGACCCGCAATTTCGTGGCCGGCCGCGGTCTGCGGCCCGATTTCGCTCGCGCTCGCGCCGGCGGCGAGCGTCGACTGGAAGCCCGCGCGCTGGCTGATCTGCCCCGACCACACCGGGATCTGCCGCGCCTCGAGGTCGGCGCGCGATTGCGCCACCAGCGGCGCTTCCTTGTCGTCGCGCTTGACCGGGCAGGCGTTGAGGGCGACCGCGTAGGGCTTGTTGCGCTCGCGCGCGGTCTTCACGGTCTCCTGCACGGCTGCGAGATCGAAGAAGCCCGGCCGCGCCGGGATCACCACCAAAGTCGCGGCACGGATCGCCTCCTGCACCACGACCCACATCGTCGGCGCGGTGTCGATGAACACCACGTCGGTACCCTCCACCATCGCGAAGGCGATCGCGCGTTCGATGCCTCGCTCGGGCGTGACCAGGCGCGGCAGGCCGCCGGCGCGGCGCGCGTGCCAGAGCGACAGCGAGCCCTGCGGATCGGCGTCGATGATGAGGACGCGGCGGGAAAGCGTGTGCGCGTGCGCGGCAAGCTGCGCGGTGAGCGTGCTCTTGCCCGCGCCGCCCTTGCGCGAGGCCAGCGTGATGACATCCATGCGAGCCACTCCCTATCTGTGGCGCCGCAAAGCTGCCGCCGTTATGGTTAACGAAAGGTTAACGCCCGCAGGCAAACTCCAGGAGAGAGCCCCATGTCCGCCTTCCTCGCGCGTCTCGCCGTCTTTGCGCTCGTTGCTTTCTCCGCCGCGCCCGCATCCGCGCAGCTTCTGGCGCGCCGCGACCTCTCCTACGCGCTCGCCAAGACGATTGCCGAAACCGCCATCGCGGATTGCCGGAGCAAGGGCTATGCGGTCTCCGCCGTCGTGGTCGATCGCGCCGGCGCGACCATCGTGGCGCTGCGCGACGACAACGCCGGCCCGCACACGATGGAGAACGCGCGCCGCAAGGCCTACACGGCGATGACGTTTCGCATGACCACGGATGCTTTCGTCAAGGAGATGGCGACGCGCCCGGTGCGGCGCGAACAGACGACGCTGCCGAACGTGATCGCGATCGCGGGCGGCGTGCCGATCAAGGTCGCCGACGACGTGATCGGCGGCGTCGGCCTGTCCGGCTCGCCCGGCGTCGACGAGCCGTGCGTGATGGCGGGGCTGGAGAAGGTGAAAGATCAGCTCAAATAAGCCGCAATCGGGACCCCACCATTAAGGTTGCCGGCGGGCAGCCGTTCCGTTGCGGCGCGAATGCCGGCATACCGCGTGTAAGTACTTGTTGCGTATCGGGAGCGTCACATGTCCTTCGTTCTGCGCGCCGCGTTGATCGCCTGCGCGCTTGTCAGTTCGTCGGCGCAGGCCGCCGTATTGGTCACCATCGACAAATCGATGCAGCAGATGACGGTCGCGGTCGACGGCCGCCCGCTCTACCAGTGGCCGGTCTCGACCGGCCGCGCCGGCTACGACACGCCGGGCGGCAAGTTCCGCGCCTTCCGCATGGAGCGCGACCACTTTTCCAAAGAATTCGATGATGCGCCGATGCCGTTCTCGATCTTCTTCACCGAGAAGGGCCACGCGATCCACGGCAGCTACGACAAGCGCATCGGCGCGCCGGCCTCGCACGGCTGCGTGCGGCTTTCGCCCGCGAATGCCGAGACGCTGTACGCGCTGGTCGAGCAGGAGGGCGTGCTCAACACGACCGTGGTGCTGACCGGGACGATCCCGTCGGGCGCACCCGCGGTCGCGCGCCGCCGCGCGCTGCCGCGCCCGGACGGGCTCGATTACGCCGAGCCGCAATACCGCCAGCGCACCCTCGCGCCGCTTGGCTACACCTACGAGCAGCCCTACGATCCCTACGGCGCGCCACGCGGCTATGTGTATCGCGACCCCTACGGCGCGCCGGTGTACCAGCCGCGCCGCGGCAGCATCTTCGACTGATCGGCGCTGGAGCGCGCCACAATGTCGGCGTAACCTCAAGCCACTCTGCGGCGGCTTGAGGCGGCGATGCGGCTCACAAAGACACTGAGGCCCGGACTCTGGCCCGTTGCGACGGCGCTCGCGACGCTGGTTGTGCTTATGGTCGGCCTCGGCACGGCGGAGCCCGCGACCAACGACCCGCCGCAGCACGCGCGCGTCAAGAAGAAGCCGGCGCCCAAGATCCTGACCAAGACGCCGCGGATCGGCCCGTTGCCGAAGACCGCGCTCGGCCATCCCTCGCTCGGACCCAAGCGCGACGGCGCGACCAAGATCGAGCCGCGCAAGCTCGGCGCGACCAAGGAGCACGAGAACCTGCGCCACAAGGGCCCCGGGCCGGGCCTGACCAAGACCACGAGCCGGACGCCGGACGCGCGATTGACCCGCAACGGGCCGAACGCGCTCCGCGACGCCCGCGGCCCGCGCGCCCGTATCGTCAGCGCCGCGACGCCCGCGCTGCGCCAGATCCAGCGCTTGAACCTGCGCTCCGCGATCCAGGCGACGCGCCAGCGGTTGCCGGTGCATCCCTTGCCCGGCGAACGCAATTTCACCGGAGTTCCCCTGGCCGGCGAGACGCGCTTTCTGACGACCGAGCTGGTATTCAACGTCGGGCCGAACGTCTCGCAGCAGACGATCGACGACTTCGCGCGCCGCCATAACTGCGTGGCCGTCGGAACGCAGCGCTCGGCGCTCACCGGCGGTACGCTGATCCGGTTCCAAGTGGCCGGCGGGACCGCGATTGCCGACATGGTGAGCGCGATGGAGGCCGAGCAGCTCGGCGTCGCGCAGCCGAACTACGTCTACGAGACGTTCGAGCAGCAGAACACGCCGGCGCTTCAGCCGGCGCCGGATCAATACGTCATCGACAAGCTCAAGCTCGCCGAGGTGCACAAGATCGCGACCGGCAAGGGCGTGCTGATCGCGATCATCGACTCGCAGATCGACATCAAGCACCCCGAGCTCGCGAATTCGATCGCCGATTCTTTCGATGCGGTCGGGCAGCCCGACAAGCCGCATTCGCACGGCACCGGTATGCTGGGCGCGATCGTCTCGCGCGGCCGGTTGATGGGGATCGCGCCGGACGCGAAGGCGCTGGCGATCCACGCCTTCGCGACCGGCAAAACGCAGTCGCCGCAGGCGACGACCCAGAGCATCATCGCGGGGCTCGACTGGGCGCTCGACAAGGGTGCGCGCATCGTCAACATGAGCTTTGCTGGGCCGTACGACCCGATGCTGCAGGTCGCGCTGAAGAAGGCGAGCGAGCGCGGCGCCATCCTGATCGCGGCGGTCGGCAATAACGGCCCGACCTCGCCGCCGCTCTATCCGGCCGCGGACGCGCACGTCATCGGCGTCACCGCGACCGACCGGGACGACGCGCCGTTCAGCGGCGCCAATCGCGGCGCCTACGTGGCGGTCGCGGCGCCGGGCGTCAACATCCTGGAGCCGGCGCCGGACGCGACCTATCAGCTCACCACCGGGACCTCGGTTGCGGCCGCGCATGTCAGCGGCGTCGCGGCGCTGCTGCTGGAGCGCCATCCCAAGGCCGACGCAGCGATGATCCTGGAAGTGCTGACCGCGAGCGCGACCAAGCTCGATCCGAACGGACGCGACGACCAGGTCGGCTGGGGCCTGATTGATCCGGCAAGCGCGCTTGCCGAGCTTGATGCGCGCATTTCCGACAGCGAGGTCGCGACGACGACACCGACGCCGACGCCGACGCCGGCTCCCCCCAAGACCGCCGCGCCCAAGCCGGCCCCCGCGCCCGTGAAATCCGCGCTGCCGCGGCCGGGCATCTACACGCCGAACAGTTCCGCACGCTGAGAAGCTGTGGAGCCGCGTGCGCCGCGCCGCGCATTGTGTTGACCGCTTCCGGCCGCGCGCGTTACCCAATAAGCATCCGATTCCAACGCATTTCCGCTGCGCATGGCCTCCCGCACCAAATCCAAGCTCAACGGCGCGAAATATCCCTTCCGCGTCGGGCGCTCGCGCACCGGGCTCGGCATATTCGCGACCGAGCCGATCAAGAAGGGCACCTTCATCGTCGAGTACAAGGGCCCGCTGCTCAACAACGAGCAGTGCGAGAAGGTCGACAACAAGTACCTGTTCGAGGTGAACGCGCGCTGGACCATCGACGGCTCGCCGCGCAAGAACGTCGCGCGCTACATCAATCATTCCTGCCGCGGCAATGCCGACACCTACATCCTGCGCACGCACCAGATCAAAATCCGCGCCGTCAAGAACATCGCGGCGGGCGACGAGATCACCTACGACTACGGCAAGGACCACTTCAACGCCTACATCAAGCCACACGGATGCCGGTGCGACAAATGCCGCGAGAAGCGGCGCAAGGAGCGCGCGGAGGTCCGCGCCGCCAATGCGCGCAAGCGCAAGCGGCTTGCGCGCAAGCAGGCGCAGGGCGCCCAACGCGGCGCCTGACCCGAACGCGGTTGGGGTGGGGGTCAAACGCGCAAAAGCCCCCCACCCGCCTCGCTTGCGCTCGGCGACCTCCCCCTTTCAGGGGGAGGTGGAGCGCGTGGCTCGCGCGCTGCCTCAAGGCGATTCCAATCACAACGATCATGCTCTAGGCTCGCGCGCCGCCCATGCCGGGCTGTATTCCATCGACTAGAGCGGTTTCGTTGTTTT
>PLJS01000110.1:2737-3800 GCA_003140315.1 Hyphomicrobiales bacterium | reverse complement strand
CGATCGAGACTCTGCCTTTGCGGCCGTGTACGGCAGGCGAAGGACAGGCGGCCAGAGATGCCCCGGAGCGGATCAAGGCGACGTCCGGAAGCACGAAGTCCGAGCGGAAAGTTGCGAAACTCGACGACAAAAATGTGCGCAACCTGGCCCTGCCAGCGAAGGGCAACCGCGTCACCTATGACGGTGGCCACAAGGGAGCCGTGAAAGGCTTCGGCGCGCGCGTCACCGCAGCCGGTGCCCGCTCATTCGTCTTGAACTATCGCACGCGCAGCGGGCGCGAGCGCCGCATCACGATAGGCCAATTCCCCGACTGGCAAACCGTCGCCGCCCGAAAATATGCCGGGGAGCTTAAGCAGGCCGTTAATCGCGGCGAGGATCCGCTAGAAGGTTTGAAAGCCGAGCGCCGAGCGCCGACCATTGCCAAACTTTGCGAACGCTTCACCGAAGAGCACGCTGCGCGTAAGCGAGACAGCACGCAAGTGTTTTACAGACTCATCATTGACAAGTGGATTTTGCCCGAACTGCGCAGCCGGAAGGTTGCGGACATCGCATTCGAGGACATCGATGGCCTGCACCGTTCCATCACAAAGAAGGGAAAGCCCTACATCGCCAATCGCACCATGTCGGTGCTCTCGAAAATGTTCAATCTGGCGATCAAGTGGAAATGGCGCACCGATAATCCGGTGAAGGGGATCGAACGCAATCAGGAACAGTAGCGACAGCGTTATCTTTCGACCAGCGGCCTCGCCAGCCTATCGAAGGCTCTCGCCGAGCATGAGGATCAACAGGCGGCGAACATTCTGCGGATACTGCTGCTCACCGGCGCGCGCAGCGAGGAAGTTCGCGCCGCGAGTTGGGCTCAACTCGACTTAGAAAATGGCATCTGGATCAAGCCTGCCGCGAACACGAAGCAGAAGCGCGAGCATCGTGTTCCGCTTTCCGCGCCCGCGCGTCAGTTACTCACTGAGATCAGGGCCGGTGAGGAAGCCAAGGCTGCAAAGCGGGGCAGGGACCTTCCGCCGCACGTTTTTCCCGGTCGCGGCGGCGTGGGATTCCGCGATGC
>PLJS01000110.1:0-2728 GCA_003140315.1 Hyphomicrobiales bacterium | reverse complement strand
CGCACCGATACAGCCATCTTTACGACGATCCGTTGCGCGCCGCGACGGAACGCGTCGGCGCGATTGTTGACGCCAGCAAGAAGCCGAGCGGCAAGGTCGTCGACATTGGGGGACGGCGATGACCTCTGATCGCGGCAAGGAGTACGTGCCCCCCGGGTATCGAAGGCTCGGCGACGTCAGCAACGAGATTGGCCGAGGCCCACTCCGGGACCAGCTTGCCCTAGGCACACAGTCCGCGTTCCGGATCGACGGCCATGGTTTGATATTGGCGGTCGCCCGGGAAGACTGGGTGGCGTCGACTGGTGACGGTATGATCGATACCGGATACTGGGCCCCGTCGGCGTACGAGGATGGACCGGCTGGCAAAACCTTGCCGCCATTCGTTACGGCCGACCTCCTGCTTTTGCGCGAAAACACCCCTCCCGTTCAAGAGCGCGCTGCGACGGCAGCTTCCGGTTATGTGCCTCCATTCATCGAGCTGATGCTAGAAGCCGTGCGCCACTTCAAAATCACCACGACGAATTCGGCGCCAGTCAAAAAGAAGTTGACCCATTGGTTCAANNCAAAATTTCAAAGAACCAAGCTGGGTACATGGCGACTTTTTGCCGAGCGCCGGAGCAAATGCGCGGCGGTCGCGCCAAGGGTTGAACCCTTTGACCCGGAAGGTCCGAACCCCATGAATGTAGAAGCTCTCTTGTCTCATCCGCTAGTGACGCCCTGTCGATCATTGTCAATCACAGGGCAAAGGACAGCGCGAGATGGAAAAGAGTGCGCGCATTCTGGACGGTTGCGTTTTGCAAGCGATTTTCGCGGCGGATAACGAGGTCAGCGAGCGCACAATTGCTCGCTACAGAGGCGAAGAGAACGGCCTGCCATTCGTCGAATGGGGCGGAAAAATCTATATTCCGATTGACTCGGCCCGACACTGGCTTCGCTTACGGGNNTGGGTCCGATGAGCGGGCGGTTGCCGCCGATTCCGACGGGAGCGCGGAATGATCGAGTTAGCCTGCGACGTTCCGACCTGAAGAAGTTGGCGCGGTATTCGGAATCCTACGACCCTTCGTGCTCCCTTGAGACCAATTTAGACGGGTATGTGGCAGACATCGCCCGACGGGCCGGAGGCATTGACCCGTACAATCCTGAGCTTCTCCCGCCGCAGATGCTAGGAGTGGTGTTAGGCTTGACGCTAAAACAAAAGATGGCCGTCGAGGACGCCGCGACGGCCTATGGGCTAAGTCAGGGCTGGAGGCGAAGCGACGGAAAACAATACTATTGCCGACTTAGAACGGTTGCGCCGTGCGACGTCACATCCGACGAGTCGGAGCGCGCATACCGACAGCGACGCAACAAGGCGGGAGCNNGACATCTGGAGAACAGACCATACAGCGATCGTTCTCGACCTACCGAGAGGACGTCCGGGCGCAAAAGACGCAAACGGCCGCGCGCACCGAAGTCCTGTTCGACGCGATCGGCGCCGCCACCACCGTGGACAGCCTGACGCGGGCAGTCCGATATGATCGGAGCTGGCTCGACCATGACCGCAAACCCATGAGCGACGAGAAGCTGCGCAAGACCATTCGAGACCGGCTGGACACCCTCCGGGCGGCCGGTCGGATTGTGGATTCGTACCGGCCCGGCCCTCGCGGAAGCCGTATCAGGGTTGTCCGCCGAGTGTGACAGCAGGAGGGGTACAGCGCTCGCGATCCCGCGACCGCGCGGAGCACGTCAGCGCACTGGATTGATGTTGAGCTGGCGCGGGTTCCTCCGGGGGTACAGAAATGGCAGCGCACCAAGAAAGAGCTATGCGCAAGCAGTGCTCATAAGCAGCACTGCACTTGCTGAACCTCTTGAGCTTCAGTGGCGCAATGTTTGTCATGCGCGCGCCTGACGGCGCCGCAACCCTTGCTCGGCGGCCCGCTTCGAGCGTGCCACCAGCTCCTACCTTTCGATGAGNNATCCTCAAGTGAGCGTCGAGATTGGGTTTAACAGGTACGGGGCACGCGCGCGAAAACTGCTCCTGCCGCCGCGCCCGCCGGTCGCCCACGGCCCCAACAAAAATGCTGGCGCCTTTCGCCGCTTCGTCCCACGACAACGCATGACACTGATTATTAGTCAAAAGACAAATATGGACGAAATGGCAGGTTTTACTTGCTTTTAGCCTATGTATCTGGCGTTCATGTCCGTACAGTGTCCAACGAGGCGCACCAAGATGCACGCCGATCAAGCCACGCTTGCAGATCGTCCGCCGACTACACGCTCGCGGATAACCAATGGGTCGCGGTTGCTTGTCGGCGTGGACGGCCGATCCGCCCATGCTCGGCGTTATCGCGACTTGATCGCCAACATCTCGCGCGACATCAGTGGCGCAGGCGCGCTGCTGTCGACCGCCGAGCGCGGCTTGATCAAACAAGCCGCCACGGTGTTTTTGCGAGCTGAGCAATTGCAGGCTGCGATCGTGCGGGGCGAGCCCGTCGATGACGATCAACTGATCCGGCTGTCGGGTGAGGTGCGCCGTCTCTTGAAGGCGATCCCGACCCGTGAGCGAGCGGCCGAACCGTCGGACTATTTTGCGGAGCTTGCGGCGCTCGCCGAAGACGCGGCGGAGCCGGGTGACGAACAGCCGCTCGGTGATGCGAGGGGCTCGGTGGACGCTTCATTCGAGCCGCCCGCTACCCTTCTCAGCCGCCGACGCTGATCCGCGCATCGGCGAGGCTCGCGCATCACCTGG
>PLJS01000249.1 GCA_003140315.1 Hyphomicrobiales bacterium | reverse complement strand
TGACGGTCGCTCAGGATGACGGCAGTGGATCATCACTTCACAAATCGCTTCCCGGTGATCCGCTCGAGATTCTTGTAATAGACCTGATCGCGCTGCTCTTTCGTGAGATCGAGCGCATCGATGATGCGCAGCGTCTCGCGGATGTACATCGTGCCCTTCTCGGGATCGAACGGGCAGTCGGACGCGAATACAATCTTCTCGAGCGGATAGAACTTCATGCCGACATCGGTCGCGGCGTCCGAGGTGAACACGGCGGTATCGGCGTAGAAGTCCTGCTTGAAGTAGTCGAGCGGGCGCTTCTTCATGCTCTTGCGCAGCGCGATGTAGTCCTCGTCCGAGGTGCGCGCACCGAGCTGATCCCAACCGGGTCCGATGCGGCCTTCGAGCATCGGCACGATGCCGCCGAAGTGGTGGACGATCAGCTTCAGGTCCGGGAACTTGTCGATCGTCTTGGAGAAGACTATGCGCGCCATGAAGGCGGCGGTGTCGTAGGACCAGCCGAACGTCCACCAGATCTCGTAGAGCGACTTCTTCTCGTCGGCGTAGTCCGGCGTCGCAGCGGTGCGTGTCGGGTGCACCCAGACCGGCAGCTTGAGCGCGTTCATCTTGGCGAAGAATTGCTCGAACTCCGGCCGGTCGAGCGGCTTGCCGTTGACGTTGGTGACGATCTGCACGCCGCAGGCGCCGAGCTCCTTGATGGCGCGCTCCGACTCCCGCGCGCCCGCGTCCGGCGCGGTGAGCGGCACCTCGGCGACGAACCCTGCGAACTGATCGGGGAATTTGTCGCACAGCTCTTTCAGGCCGTCGTTCGCGATGCGCGCAACCTCTTCGGCCTTGTCGGCCGGTGTCCACGTTCCGATCGGCGGCAATGCGACGCAGATGATCTGCTTGTAGTCAGGAAACGAGTCGATGACCTTGCGGCGCACATCCACGTCGTGGATCGACGGCACCTCGCGCACGCGCTTGCCGATGTTCGGCACGTTTGCGGCCGTGAGCTGCTCGAAATATTTCGTCGGGAAGAAGTGGGTGTACGCGTCGATGCGCATGGGACTGTCCGCTCCGCTGTTTTCGTGTTGCAGGTTGATCAGTTGGGGATGAGCACGTTGACGAGGGCCTGCTTGCGCTCATGCATCACGGCGTCGCGCGCGCGTGCGAGCGCGGGGCCAAGCTCCTCCGGCCGCTCGACCCGCTCGCCGTGGCCGCCCTGCGCGCGCATGAGTTCCTCGAACGGCGGACTGGGATCGAGGTCGGCGAGGAAACGCCCGTCGTCCTCGCCCGCCGCGCCGTCCTTGAACATGGAGAGTGTCGCGCGCCGCACCGCGCCGTAACGGCTGTTATTAAACACGACCGCGAGCACCGGAAGGTCGAATTTCGCCGCGACCCAGTGGCACACGGTCGGATTGGCGAACATGTAGGCGCCATCGCCGATGGTCGCGACGATGAACTTGTCCGGCGCCGCGAGCTTCGCGCCGAGCGCGGCACCAAGGCCCCAGCCGAGCCCGCCCGCCGCGCTCAGGCCGAAGAAGGTGCCGGGCTTCTCGCGCGCGCAATGGTCGAGGCTGAGCGGGTATTCGTTGAAGATGATCGCGTCCTCTCCGACCGCCTCTCCGATCGCGCGGCTGAAGGTCGCGGCGTTGAGCGTATCTGCGCTCGCCTCGCGCGCCGCCTTGGTGCGCCGCGCCTCGTGGCGCTCGGTCAGCCGCGCGCGCCGCGCATCAATCTTCGCCTTGTCGAGAGCTGCGTGGGCAAGCGCCGCGTCGAGCGCCGCGAGCGCGATCGTGGCGGGCGAAGCGATCGACAGGTCACTCGGGAACGAGCGCATCGGATAACGCGCAAACGTCGGATCTTCGCCGATGTGCACGACGCGGCAGCCGGGTGGAGGCTCCTGCATGTTCGGATACCAGGGCGCGTCGCTCTCGATCACGATGATCAGGTCGGCGTCGCCGACCAGCGGCCCGGAGTCGAAGCCCGCATGCATCGGATGGCGCGACGGCAACGCGACCGAGCGCGCATTGTGGGCGACGACCGGGAGCGCGACGCGCTCCGCGATCTTCGCCAGCGCGTCGACGGCGCGCGCGTCCGTTCCTGGCCCGGCCGTGATGACGAGCGGCCGCTCGGCCTGCGCGAGCCACGCTGCGAGTTGCGCGATCGCGGCGGGATCGGGATGCGGCGGCGCCGGCACGGGGCGCGGCGCGATCAGCGGCATCTCGCCGAGCGATGCCGACAAAGGTTCGCGCGGCAGCACCAGATAGACCGGGCCGCGCGGCACCGTCATCGCGATCTCATGCGCGCGCGCCACCACATCGGCGACCTGGCCGGCGTTGCGCAGCTCGTAGTCCCATTTGACGATCTCGCGCACCATGGCGCCCTGGTCGAACATCTCCTGGCCCCAGTGGATCTGCCGCGAGCGCGACCCGAAGCTGCCTTTCTCGGTGATCGGCGTGCGCCCCGCCGCCAGGATCAAGGGCACGCGGTCGCGCGACAGGTTGATCAGGTTGTTGATCGCGTTCGCGGTACCGACGTTCACGTGCACCATCACGGCCTGCGGCCGGCCGGTCATCGCGTAGGCGCCGTGCGCCATCGCGACCGCAAGATTTTCGTGCGGCACCAGCACCGGGCGCGGCAGCTTGGCGTTGCGCGCACGGCCGCGCACGAACGCTTCCACGATCGGCGGGAAATCGGTGCCGGGATTGGCGAAAAAGTAATCGACCCCGTGCTCGGCGAGGGCTTGAAGGAATACCTCGCCCGCGATCAGCTTGCGTTCGGGCTTGTTCACTGCGCTTCCTTGGGAACTCGGATCGGTTGCCGCCCCTGGCCGATCCTTGTTGTCATTGCCTAATCTCCTACGCGAGCCCGCCCGCCGTGACAACGACATCCCAAAGCCCGCCCCAGCGAGGAACCATGATCTCCGGCGAACCGATCTTCCGCATCCATTGCGAGCTTGCCGACATCCTCGACGTCGGGCCGGCTCCGTTCGGGCATCGCCGCGTCGTCAATATCGTCGGCGGGACCGTGACGGGGAGCCGGCTCTCCGGCCGGCTCCTGCCCGGCGGCGCCGACTGGCAGATCCTCGCCGCGAGCGGCGCCGCGGACCTGCATGCCCGCTACACCATCGAAAGCGATACGGGCGCCTTGATCCAGGTCGACAGCCGCGGCATGCGCCACGCCCCGCCCGACGTGCTGGCCCGGCTCGCGCGCGGCGAGGCGCTCGATCCGGGCCTCTATTATTTCCGCACCGCGATGCGCTTCGAGACCGCGCATCCCTCGACCGATTGGCTCAACCGTATCATCGCGATCGCGCGCGGGACGCGGGAGAAGAGCGCGGTGCGGCTGGATGTGTACGAGGTGATGTGACGTGCTGCTTGACCCCGGTCCACCCGAAATGTGACGCATACCGATCGTCGAGACGAGGCGAGCAAAAAAATTCCATGCCGAAGCGGTCAGGTAAGCCCAAGTTGCCGAAGTCCTTGCAGGTCGCGCGCCGCGGCGCGGTCGTAATCCTGACGCTGGCGCGGCCCGAGAAGCGCAACGCGCTCAATGATGCGACAGTGCTCGGACTCGAGGCCTTCTTCGAGACGTTGCCGACGGGCGTGAAGGCGGTGGTCCTGAACGCCCAGGGCAATCATTTCTCCGCCGGGCTTGATCTCTCTGAACTGAAAGTGCTGTCGACCGAAGAGGGCATCGCGCATTCGCGCGTTTGGCATCGCATCTTCGATAAGATCGAGTTCGGCCGTGTACCGGTCGTCACCGTGATGCAGGGCGCGGTGGTCGGCGGCGGGCTGGAGCTTGCGGCCGCGACGCATATCCGCGTCGCCGAGCGCTCGGCCTATTACGCGCTGCCCGAGGGCTCACGCGGCATCTTCGTCGGCGGCGGCGGTTCGGTGCGGCTGCCGCGCCTGATCGGCGTCTCGCGCATAATGGACTTGATGCTCACAGGACGCACCTATAGCGCCGAGGAAGGACAGGCGCTCGGGCTGTCGCATTATCTGGTCGAGCCGGGCGAGGGCCTCGCCAAGGCGATCGAGATCGCGCGCCGCATCGCGACCAATTCCCCGACCACGAATTTCGCTATCATGCAGGCGCTGCCGCGCATCGCCGAGCAGGACCGCGCGAGCGGATATGTGATGGAGTCGATGATGGCCGCCATCGCGCAAGGCAACGAGGAAGCCAAGACACGCATCAAGGCCTTCCTGGAGAAGAAGGCCGCGAAGGTGACACGGGACAGTTAAGGGAAAGCGCTTGGCGAGCCTGCAAACAATCCGCAGCGAAGCGCCGCGCCGTGCGCGCGTCGTGCGCCTGTGCGCGCCCGAGGTGGTGGTGGACCGCGATGCCGACGGCACGATTCACCTGCGCTCGCCGCACGCACTCCCGCCCTACGCCGACAAGCTGACCGAGCGGCTGGAATATTGGGCGGTGCAAGCGCCCGACCGCGTGTTCATGGCGGACCGGCCCCCTCCCAACCCTCCCCCGCAAGCGGGGGAGGGAAAAGAAGAAAGCCCGCAAGCGGGGGAGGGACAGGGAGGGGGCTGGCGCACGATCACCTACGCGCAGACGCTTGAACAGGTACGCCGCATCGGCGAATCCCTGTTGCGGCGCGATCTATCGCCGGATCGGCCGATCGCGATCCTGTCGGGCAACGATCTCGAACATGCGCTGCTCGGGCTTGGCGCGAATTATGTCGGCATCCCTTACGCGCCGATTTCGCCGGCCTATTCGCTGATCTCGTCCGATTTCGGCAAGCTGCGCCACATCGTCAATCTGCTCACGCCGGGCCTCGTATTCGCCGCCGACGGCGCGCAATACGCGCGCGCGATCGACGCGGTCGTCCCGCTCGATGTCGAGGTGGCCGTCACGCGCAATCCGTTGCGCCGCCCGGCCACATCGTTCACCGAATTGGCGGCCGGGCGGCCGTCGGCCGCGGTCGACGCGATGCACGCCGCAGTCGGTCCCAATACCATCGCGAAGTTCCTGTTCACCTCCGGCTCGACGGGAAGCCCCAAGGCCGTCATCAACACACAACTGATGTGGTGCGCGAACCAGGCGATGATCCGCTCGGCGCTACAGTTCTTTCAGGACGAGCCGCCGGTGGTGGTCGACTGGGCGCCATGGCATCACACGGCGGGCGGCAATCACGACGTTGGGCTCGTGCTCTACAATGGCGGCACGCTCTACATCGATGAGGGCAAGCCGCTGCCCGGCGCGATCGAGGCGACCGTGCGCAACCTGCGCGAGGTCGCACCGACCTGGTACTTCACGGTACCGAAAGGCTACGAGGCGCTGCTACCGTTCTTCCGCCAGGACGCCGCGCTCCGGGAGAACTTCTTTTCCCGGCTGAAGGTGCTGTGGTTCGCGGGCGCCGGCATCGCCCAGCATGTCTTCGACGAGTGGAAGGAGATGGCGCGCCGCACCTGCGGCGAGGACATCTTGTTTCTGACGGGGCTCGGCTCGACCGAGACCGCGCCCTATGCGTTCGGCCGCATGTGGGACGCCGAGAATGCCGGCAATGTCGGCCTGCCACCGCCGGGGCTTGCCGTGAAGCTTGTGCCGACGGACGGCAAATACGAGGCGCGGCTCAAGGGTCCGAACATTACGCCCGGCTACTGGCGTGACGCCAAGCTCACCGCCGCCGCCTATGACGAGGATGGTTACTATCGGCTCGGCGACGCGTTGAAATTCGACGACCCGGCGGCGCCCGAAAAGGGCCTGTTGTTCGACGGCCGGATCGCGGAGGACTTCAAGCTCGCGACCGGCACCTGGGTCAGCGTCGGGCCGCTGCGCTCGGCGTTGATCGTGCATTTTGCGCCGTATATGAAGGACGTCGTGATCGCGGGCGCCGACCGCGACGACATCGCGGTTTTGATATTTCCCGATCTCGACGCCTGCTGCCGCCTCGCGCCCGACCTCGCCGCCGATGCAAGCGCCGCCGATGTCGTCACCCAGGACGGCGTGCACCGCGAGTTTCGTTTTCTGCTGAACAGTTTTGCCAGGCAGAGCACCGGCTCGTCCAACCGCGTCGTGCGCGCTGTTCTCCTCGACACGCCGCCCGCGCTCGATGCCGGCGAGGCGACCGACAAGGGCTCGCTCAACCAGCGCAGGGTGCTTGAGACGCGCGCGGCGCTTGTGGACCAGCTTTACGCCATCCCCGCGCCGTCGCGCGTCATCGCAATCGAGGAAAGGTAACGCATGTCGAAAGCGCTCGGCGCGTCCTGGGAGGACGTGTGGCTGCTCGACGGCGTGCGCACGCCGTTCGCCGATTACAATGGCGCGCTCGCGCAGGTCTCGCCGATCGATCTCGGCATCAAGGCCGCGCGGGAAGTGTTCGCGCGCTCGGGCGCTTCGCCGGACCATGTCGGCACCGTCATCACCGGCAACATGGCGCAGGCAAGCTTCGATGCGTATCTCCTGCCGCGCCACATCGGGCTTTATTCCGGCGTGCCGATCGAGACGCCGGCCCACATGGTGCAGCGCGTGTGCGGCACCGGCATCGAGGTGCTGATGCAGGCCGCGGACACGATCACACACAAGGGCGTCGATCTCGCGCTCTGCGTCGGCGCCGAGTCGATGAGCCGCAACCCGATCGTCGCCTACACGCACCGCGGCGGCTTCCGCATGGGGCAGGTCGAGTTCAAGGATTTCCTCTGGGAAGCCCTGATGGACGGCTCCGCCAACGTGACGATGGGCGACACGGCGGAAAATCTCGCGCGGCAATACCAGATCACGCGTCAGGAGGTGGACGAATTCGCGGCGCGCAGCTTCGATCGTGCCGTCAAGGCGAAGGAGTCCGGGTTCCTTGCCGGAGAGATCGTGCCGGTAAGAACCGAAGAATTCGCGCGCGATGGCTACAACGCGCGAGGAATCAAACTATCGCGCGACGTGAAAGAGCTCGACCACGACACACACATCCGTTCGTCGTCGGTCGAACAACTCGGCAAGATCAGGCCCGCGTTCGGCGGGGTGCAGACCGGCGGCAATTCCTCGGCGATCGTCGATGGCGCCGCGGCTGCGCTTGCGGCCTCGGGCGATTACGTCAAGCAGCACGGCAAGGCGCCGCTCGGCCGCCTCGTCGCGGGCGCGGCGGCCGGCGTGCCGCCGGAGATCATGGGCATCGGCCCGGTGCCGGCGATCCAGGCGGTGGTCGAACGCGCGGGGCTCACGCTTGCCGACATCGACCGCTTCGAGATCAACGAAGCCTTTGGCGCGCAAGTGATGGCCTGCTCGCGCGCACTTTCGCTCGACGAGGACAAGCTCAACGTCAATGGCGGCGCGATCGCGATCGGGCACCCGCTCGGCGCGACCGGCGTGCGCCTGTCCGTCACGGTGGCGCGGGAACTCAAGCGCACCGGCCTGCGCTATGGCATCGCATCAGCTTGCATTGGCGGCGGGCAGGGCATCGCGCTGCTGATCGAAAATCCCGAAAGCACGAGGAAGCATTGAGATGGACATCAAGGGACACGCGGCGATCGTCACCGGAGGCGGATCGGGCCTCGGCGCCGCGACCGCCGAGATGCTCGCCGGTGCGGGCGCCAAGGTCGCGCTGCTCGACATGAACATGGACACCGCCAACGCACATGCCGCGAAGATTGGCGGCATCGCGGTCAAGTGCGACGTGGCGGATTCGGCGAGCGCCGAGGATGCGATCAAGGAAGCGAATGGCAAGAACGGCACCGCGCGCATCCTGATCAATTGCGCCGGCATCGGCGTCGCCAAGCGCATCGTCGGCCGTGACGGGCCGATGCCGCTCGGCGATTACGAGCGCGTCATCAAGATCAACTTGATCGGTTCGTTCAACACGCTGCGGCTGTTCGCTGCCGCGCTGAGCACGGCCGAGCCGATGGAGGAGGGCGAGCGTGGCGTCGCGATCAATACGGCCTCGGTCGCGGCCTATGATGGGCAGATCGGACAGGCGGCCTATGCGTCGTCAAAGGGCGGCATCGTGGCGTTGACGCTGCCGGCCGCGCGCGAGCTCGCGCAGTTCGGCATCCGCGTATGCGCGATCGCGCCGGGTATCTTCTTGACGCCGATGCTGCTGGGTCTCCCCGACGAGGTGCAGAAAAGTCTCGCGGCGTCCGTGCCGTTCCCGCAACTGCTCGGCAAGCCGGAGCAATACGCGCAGCTCGCGCGCCAGATCATCGAGAACCGCTATCTCAACGGCGAGGTCATCCGTCTCGACGGCGCGTTGCGGATGGCGCCGAAGTGACTTTCCTCACCAACACCACCACCCGCCGCATCGAGTGGGGCGAGTGCGACCCCGCCGGCATCGTGTTCTACCCGCGCTTCTTCGCGATGTTCGACAACGCCACCACGCTGCTGTTCTCCGCGGCGCTGGGCATGACGAAATATCAGTTTCTCGCAAAGTATGATTGCGCCGGCTATCCGATGGTGGACACGCGCGCGCGCTTTCTCATTCCGGCGCGTTTCGGCGACGACGTCACGATTGAAACCTCGATCACCGAGATCAAGCGTTCGAGCTTCCAGGTGCTGCATCACCTGAAGAAAGACGGCGCGCTCGCGGTCGAGGGCTTCGAGACGCGGGTCTGGACCGGCCGCGATCCCGCCGACCCGGCCAAGATCAAGTCCCAGCCGATCCCGCCCGACGTGATCGCGCGGCTTTCGAAGCCTTAGAGCCTGACCGAAAATGAA
>PLJS01000199.1 GCA_003140315.1 Hyphomicrobiales bacterium | reverse complement strand
CGGTCGTGGATGTAGCGCGCCGAGAGTTCCACCGCGGCCTTGATCGCCTCGTTGGTGTATTTCAGGCGGTGATATTCCTCGAAATAGGGCTTGAGCCCTTTCAGGATCTCGATCGCGTCCGGGATCGAGGGCTCGTTGACGTCGATCTTCTGGAATCGGCGCACCAGCGCGCGGTCCTTCTCGAAATACTGCCGGTACTCCTTATACGTGGTCGACCCGATGCAGCGCAGCGTGCCGCCCGCGAGCGCGGGCTTGAGCAGGTTGGACGCATCCATCGCGCCGCCGGAGGTCGCGCCCGCCCCGATCACCGTGTGGATCTCGTCGATGAACATGATGGCGCCGGGGGTCGCCTCGAGCTCCTTGATCACCTGCTTGAGCCGNNTCGCCGCGGTAGCGCGTGCCGGCGAGCAAAGTGCCCATGTCGAGCGCGAACACGGTCGCGTTGCGCAGAACCTCCGGCACCTCGCCGTTGACGATGCGCCGCGCGAGGCCTTCGGCGATCGCCGTCTTGCCGACGCCGGCATCGCCGACGAACAGCGGATTGTTCTTCTGGCGCCGGCAGAGCACCTGGATCGTCCGGCTGATCTCGGTATCGCGTCCGATCAGCGGATCGATCTTGCCGTCCTTCGCCTTCTTGTTGAGGTTGACGCAGTAGGCTTCGAGCGCGTCGCCCTTCTTCTTGTTCTCGTCGCCGGTCTTGGTTTCGGTGTCCTCGTCGACGCCGCGCACCGGCTTGCTCTCGGAGAGCCCTGCGCGCTTCGCGATCCCGTGGCTGATGTAGTTGACCGCGTCGTAGCGGGTCATGTCCTGCTCCTGCAGGAAATAGGCGGCATGGCTCTCGCGCTCGGCGAAGATCGCGACCAGCACATTCGCGCCGGTGACCTCTTCGCGGCCCGACGACTGCACGTGGATCACGGCGCGCTGGATCACGCGCTGGAAGCCGGCGGTGGGCTTTGAGTCCTCGCTGCCCTCGGTGACCAGATTGTCGAGCTCGGACTCGATGTAGGAAACGAGACTGCGCTTGAGCTTCTCCATGTCGACATTGCAGGCGCGCATGACGGCGGCCGCGTCCTGGTCCTCCAGGAGGGCAAGCAGCAGATGCTCGAGCGTGGCGTATTCATGGTGGCGCTCATTGGCGAGCGCGAGCGCGCGGTGAAGCGACTGTTCGAGGCTACGCGAGAATGTCGGCATCAGTTGCTCTTTGTCATTTGTATTGGGTCGTACCCCGTCCCTCGTCTTTTTGAGTCTCGTTTCTGTCAGTCCCGATTCTGTTAGTGCCGATTCTATCAGCGCCTTGTCCATCAGTCCCGTTTCCGCCGGTTCCATTCCGCCGGCGCATCACTTCTTCTCCATCACGCACTGCAGAGGATGCTGATGTTTGCGCGCAAAGTCCATGACCTGCGTCACTTTTGTCTCGGCCACCTCGTAGGTGTAGATGCCGCATTCGCCGATACCGTGATGGTGGACATGCAACATGATTTCAGTCGCCGCCTCGCGGTCCTTGTTGAAGAAGCGCTCGAGCACGAGCACCACGAATTCCATCGGCGTGTAGTCGTCGTTNNTTCCCCCCGCGCCGCCGCTTGTCCTCGTCGGCAAGGCGCGGGGCAAGATCGCGCCCCGCCTCAGGTCCTCGTGTCCCGTCGTCCGGCATCGGCCTATCTGACAACCGCGTCATGCTCCTGGCGCATCCGCTCCGAACGCAAGCTCTCGGTTCGCCGAATCATGCCGCAAACCGGTGCCGGACGAAACGGCGAAATTCATGCACGCCCTCTCCCGAGGTCGCCGCCCGCCGCTGCCGCCGATCGGGCGCGGGGCGTGCCCCGGGCCTGCCGGCGCCGTCATAGTTTACAAATTCCTTCATATTTTCCGCAAAGGGGCGACAATTTTCTGAACGGAATCTCAAAGTCTTTGGTGCCAGGCTGCGGGTGATTTCGGGGTGACGGAACCGGACATATGTGGCTCGAACGCCTATCGCAAGTGCGCGGCGTCAGTACGTCCGGCAAGGCGGCTCACGACGCTGAAGGCGAATTCCAAGACGCCCGAGGACACCAAGATCGCCATCATACCGTTCAACACGGTGGTGAACATCGCAACGACGTACAAGGACATGCCCTGGCTTTCCTATGATTCGACCGTGACGGCGTCGAACTGGGCCGGCTGCGTCGCCGACCGCGACCAGCCCTACGACGTGAAGGATACGACCCCGACAGGCGCGGCCACGACTCAGTACCCGGCCGCGGCGTGCGGCACGCTCGCGCAGGCGATCCCGTTGACGAATGACTGGACCGTGCTTCAGAACATGGTCGACACCATGACGCCGGTCGGGACGACAAACGTCACCATCGGCACGATGTGGGCGTGGTCCGCCTTGACGCAGAACGAACCGCTCACGCAGGCAAAGCCCGTGGGCCCGGACGTCGAGAAGGTCATCATACTGCTGACCGACGGGCTCAACACGCAGAACCGCTTCACCACGGTCCCTTCGCAGATCGACGCGCGCACCGCCCAGGTCTGCGCCAACATCAAGGCCGCCAATATCAGGATGTACGTGGTTCGCGTGATCGAAGGAAACGCCACGCTGCTTTCAGGCTGCGCGTCCACACCGAACATGTATTACGACGTCCAGGTGGCGAGCCAGCTCACCGACGTGTTCGCCTCGATCGCCGCGAGCCTCTCGGGCTCGCGCCTCTCCAAATAAACTGAACGCCTCAGGGCGCAGCGGGACCACGGCCGCTGACCCACGCGCGAGTACCCATCATGGTTAGCAAAACGTCAACGCCCCGGCGCGCAGAGTCCGGAAATGTCCGTACGAAATCTCAAGGTCCCTGTCGCAATCTGCTGCAAATGCTCGGGATTTCATCGCGTGAGGCCGGCGGTCATGGTTACGGAACACTTCAGCGATTGCAGCGAAAAGTTGCGATCTGACTCAACGGAATGTCAAAGCCTTGCTGGCAATCTGCGCGCCGTAATCAACCCGTCGGCCCGTATCATGCTGCTCAAGAACTTCCTGCAAGACCGCCGCGCAAGCATCGCTCCGATGTTCGCGCTCGCCATCCTTCCGGTGGTGGGATTCACCGGCGCCGCCGTCGACTACAGCCGCGCCAATTCGGTGCGCACCGCGATGCAGGCGGCGGCCGACGCGACCGCGCTCATGCTCTCCAAGAACGCGTCCACGATGACGTCGACCCAGCTCGCCACGAAGGCGACATCCTACTTCCAGGCACTGTTCAACCGCCCCGAGGCGGGCAGCCTGACGATCACGCCGACCTACACCATGACCGGCGGCTCGGTGCTGACCATCACGGCGTCCGCCACCGTCACAACGTCGTTCATGAAGCTGATGGGCTATCCGCAGCTCAACGTCGGGACGAGCTCGACCGTCAAATGGGGCAATTCGCGCCTGCGGGTTGCGCTCGTGCTCGACAACACCGGCTCGATGGCCGACGACGGCAAGATCAGCGCGCTCAAGACCGCGACCAACAGCCTGCTCACGCAGCTCAAGAACGCCGTCACCAACAATGGCGACGTGTATGTGTCCATCGTTCCGTTCGTGAAGGACGTGAATGTCGGCTCCAGCAACTACACTTCGAACTGGGTCGACTGGACCGACTGGAACGCCAATAACGGGACTTGCAGCGGCTGGGGAAACAATAATTCGAGCACGCAGGCCGGCTGCAACAAAACCTGGACGCCGGACAACCACAACACCTGGAACGGCTGCGTGGTCGATCGCGGCAACTCGAGTGCGCCGAGCTCCGGCAACTACGACGCCAACGTCGTCGCGCCGGTCACCAGCAACACCGCGACACAGTACTCGGCCGAGCAATACGACTCGTGTCCGCAGGCCGTGATGGCGCTGAGCTACAACTGGTCCTCGATGACCACCCTGGTCAACAACATGTCCCCGAACGGGAACACGAACCAGGCGATCGGGCTCCAGCTCGGCTGGATGTCGCTGGTCGGCGGCGGTCCCTTCCCGGCTCCGCCGGCAATGGACCCGAACTACACCTATCAGACGGTCATCATCCTGCTGACCGACGGCCTAAATACGCAGGACCGTTGGTACACCAGCCAGAGCTCGATCGATGCGCGCCAGGCACTCACCTGCGCCAACATCAAGACGGCCGGCATCACGCTCTACACGATCCAGGTCAACACCGGCGGCGACCCGACCTCGACGCTGTTGCAAAACTGCGCGAGCGATAGCAGCAAATTCTACCTGCTGACCGCGGCGAGCCAGATCCTGACCACGTTCACCACCATCGGCACCAACCTGTCGCAACTGCGCATCTCGAAGTAACGGAAACGGCGCAGCGCCAAAACACAAAGCCCGGCCGATCGGCCGGGCTTTCTGCATTCAGCGCCTTGAAACGGTCAGCGAATTACTTCGCCGGCGTCACACTCGCCATCATGCCTTCGAACGGCTTGTAGCTCTCCTTGGCGAGGTCGGTGTAGAGCTCGCCGAACTTGGTCGCCTGGGCGACAAAGCCCTCATAGGCAGACTTGGCGTAGGTGCTCTGCACTTCCATCGCCGTCTCCAGTGTCTTGGCGCCGAACAGCTTCTCGAGTGCCGCACTGCCGTCTTCGAAGCTCTTCTTGGAGTAGTCCGTGAACTCCGTCGCGATCGCCTGCAAACCCTTTGAAACCGTGCCCATCTGCTTCAGGCACGAGTCCATGTTGTCCTTTCCGGCTTTCTGAAATTCCTCGAAATTCTTCAGCATAGGTTCCTCATTGCGGCCGCCGCATACACATTGGGGCCCGGATTGTCGTGAAAACGCCCGCCGATCAACCTCACCGGCTCAAAAACTGGATAGTGCACTGCACAATCACAAGTCAAGTTAATTTTGCACCGCACAATAGTCCCGAAATGAGCACAAGTTCTATGCGCGGGCGCTGAGCGATGATCGGTGCTTGAGCATCGCCATGTGGCCCGGCCAAGCCGAGAGCCGTCATGGCGGCTGGCGCGCGCCGCGGCGTTTTAAGCCTTTCGCAAGGACGTGCCCCCTACCCTCCGCGGCCGTGCCGCAGCGCTGCGGCTGGTCCGGCGAGAACGATTTAGCAGGGCCGACAACAGGGAAACGTCGGGGTTCCGAACGTCAACGGATCCGGCGCATCAGGACGGGGAACTTCATGCTCGGCGCAGTAGGGGCCGCGCGCGGCCTGCATTTTGCGATTTTCACCCTCGCGGCCGCGGTGACATTGTCCGCGCTCGGCAGCGATCCGGCGCAGGCGCGCTGGCGCAGCTATCACCCTTACGTCGCCTATCAGCCGAACTACGCGGCGATCGTCATCGACGCGAATTCGGGCAAGGAGCTGCACGCCGCGAATGCCGATGCGACGCGCCATCCGGCCTCGCTCACCAAGATCATGACGCTCTACCTGCTGTTCGAGCAGCTCGAAGCCGGCAAGCTCAAGCTCGACACGCAGATGAAGGCTTCCGCGCATGCCTCGGAGCAAGCGCCGACCAAGGTCGGCCTCGACGAAGGCGACACGATCAAGGTCGAGGACGCCATCAAGGCGCTTGTCACCCGTTCCGCCAATGACGCCGCCGTGGTCATCGCCGAGACGATCGGCGGCACAGAGGAGAATTTTGGCAAGCTGATGACGCGCAAGGCGCGCGGGCTCGGCATGACGCGCACCGTCTACGTCAATGCGTCCGGCCTGCCCGACGACGAGCAGATCACCACGGCGCGCGACCAGGCGCTGCTTGGGCGCGCGATCCAGGACCGCTTTCCGGTGTACTACCGCTATTTCTCGACGCGCAGCTTCGTCTACGACGGCGAGTACATGAACAACCACAACCGCCTCCTCGGTCAGGTCAACGGCGTCGACGGCATCAAGACCGGCTATACGCGCGATTCCGGCTTCAACCTCGTCACCTCGGTGCATCGCGGCAACCGCTTCCTGGTCGCGGTCGTGCTCGGCGGCCCGTCCGCCGGCGTGCGCGACGCGCGCATGCGGACGCTCATCGAGCAATATATCGGCGAAGCCGCGACCACCCGCACCGCCGCCAAGATCGTCGACGAGCCGGTGCGCCTCGCCGAGGTAAAGCCGCAGACACCACAGCCGCGCCCGCAGGCCGAGGCACCGCTGGTGATCGCGAGCAACATCGCCGTCGCGCAGCAGCCGATCCAGCCGGTCCGCGTGAAGACGATCTCCGTCAAGGCGGGCGCAACCACGATTCCCGCCCTGATGGCGCTCGAACCCGCGCCGCAGGCAACCGTTGCGCCGACGCAATTCGCCGTCGTTCGGCGCGACGACGCTCCGGCCGTCGCCGGACCGGTCACCGCCACCGACGCGGTCAACACCCCGGCCTCCACCGTCTATGAGCCGGCCTCCGCCAGCACGACGCCGGTGCCCTCGATCCCCCCGGCGGTCGCACGCGGCGCCTGGATCATCCAGGTCGGCGCATTCCCCGAGGAGGAGAAGGCCAAGGAGCGCCTGCGCGAGGCGCAGACGCTCGGCAAGACCATCGTGGCGAAGGCGAGCCCGTTCACCGAGAAGGTCGTCAAGGGCAAGCAGGAGCTCTACCGCGCGCGCTTTGCAGGCTTCGATCAGACCGCCGCGGAAGCCGCCTGCAGCTACTTCAAGCGCAACGACATCGCCTGCATGGCGATGAAGAATTAACTTCGCACGGGCATGATTAGAACCGGCTTCGGACAGATCGTGCTCAAACGATCGCCGCACAAAAGGCCAACAGGGACGTCGAAATAGGAGCCGCTGAGCAGTGACGTTGTGTGACGTTGCGTCGGGAGTATCTCAGCGATGGCGCCGAAGCAGGGTGTCCTTGGCCTCGTTGACACGAGCCGCCAGATAGTTCGTCCCCCCCTGATCGGGGTGGAGTTTCTTCATCAGCGTGCGATGCATGCGCACGATCGCGTCGGCATCGGCGCCGGGCTCAAGGCCAAGGATTTGATAGGCCTCCTCCGGCGTCATTGGGCCGCGCGCCACGCTACCGCGCCCCGCTGTCGCGTCGCCCTGCGCGTTCTCACGCCAGGCGGGATCCCGGCGGTCAAGATACGCTGCCAGTAACGTACGGCTCTCCTCGTCGATCGAGGCGATGAGGCCCGTCAGCGTCACGACGTCGAGCGCGTCGAGCGCGGCGCCTTCGTGCGGCCCCGCCAAGATGCGCCCGTGCATCGCGCCGGAGTCATGGTCGAGCTCCATCTCCAGGAATGCCGAGCGCACGCGCGACACCTGTCCGGCGCTTTTCTGCGTGCGCGCGCCAAAACCCGCCGGGTAGAGCTGCAGCCAGCCGAGCAGGCCGAGGCCGGCAGCGCCGAGCGGCACCGCGAGCGCCAACTGACCCCGTAGCGCCAGAAACGCCGCAACCGCCAGCGCCACGATACCGCCGGCGATTTTTCCGATCGCGGCGACCTTCTTGGGATCGGTTTTGGCGAAGCTGTTGAGCAGCCAGAGCACCAGCGCGAGCGCCAGTGCTCCAAAGACCAGCGTGACCATTGTCTATCTCATCTGCGCGAGCAGCTTCGTCGCGCCCGGATTGCGGCGCGCCGAGAGGTCGGCGAGCGCCTTGACGCCGCCGGCCGCGTAGACCGCGGCTGCGCGCAATAATTCGCCGAGCTCATGCGCGGAGGCGGTATCGAACCTGCAATAGGCGCCGCGCGTCAGCCGTGCGATCTCGCGGAATGCCTTTTCGGCGACCGGATCGTGGCCTTCCTGGAACATGAAGGCCGGCACGCCGATCAGCCCGAGCCGGCCGGCCGCGACGCTGAGGTCGTCGATCGCCTCTTCCATGGCGTCGCCCACATAGACCAGCGCCTGCACCTTGGCCTTCTCGGTCTCGCGCCGCGTATGCGCCAGCACCTTGCCGATCTGGGTGTGGCCGCCGCGGCAGGAAATCTTGGTCATCAGGGAGGCGAGCCGCTCGCCGTCCGAGACCCAGCCCGACGCGCCGCATTCGCCAAGCCCCCGGAAATAGACGAGTTGCACATCGAGCCCGCCGATCGAGCCCGCCTCGCGGAACATGTCGCCCTGCAGCCGGCAGGCCGTATCCCAGGTCGGCTGCCGGCTCATCGTGGCATCGAGCGCGAAGATGAGCCGCCCGCGCGTGCCCGGCTCGAGCGGAGCTCCGAGCGTGCGCGCGCGTTTGATGAACGCGTCGATCTCGGGGCGCGCGGAAGCCGCGGCCGGTTCGTTGCCGTTGCCCGTCCGCGTCGGTGCAGCTTTGTTGCGCTCGTCAGCCATACCTGCGGCCTCTTGCCGGAGCGATCCGGCACAAGCCTACAGATTGGCGCTTGGCCTGTCCTGCGCAATGGCCACCGGCGGCGGCTCGTCGGCCAGTAGGTCGTGGGTGTCGAGCGGCGTATCCTGCGCGGCGAGCCATTCCGAGCGCGCGGCGGCGCGGCGGCGCCCGCGCTCGTCGATCGGTAGCTTGAGGCCCTCGATCAGGTTGCGAACCTCCTGGCGCGCGGTGACATGCGACAGGTTCGGCCGCGTGCCGAGCGTCGCGGCATCCAGGTTGTCGAGCGCGGTCAGCCCGCGCGGGAAGAACTCGCGATAGACTACGCGTTCGGAGAAGCCCTCGGCGGCACGGAACCCGAGCCGCAGTCCGAGCCGGTCGAGGCATTCGCCCACCAGCTTCTTGTTACGCGAACCGAGCAGCGCCAGACGGTTGCGCAGCACGACCCAATCGGTGAGCCCGCCGTCGACCACGCGCCGCTGCCGGCGCGCATGCCGCACCATCTGCGCGTAATGGCTCGCCCCGGTCACCTCATAGGTGGTCGCATCGACGACGCCGAGCACGTCGAAGTCGACGAAGCTGTCGTTGAGCGGGGTCACCAGCGTGTCGGCCATCGAGTGGGCGAGCCGCATCAGGTAGCTGTCGCTTCCCGGCGTATCGACCACGACGAAATCATGGGTGTGCTCGACCTCGGTGATCGCGGCGGCGAAGTTGGAAAACTCGGCCGCCTCGTTGACGTCGACGTTGCGGCCTTCGGCGCGCGCCACGTTGAAATGGCGCGGGATTTCGAGCGGCAGCCCGGTGCGCTCGGCCCAATCGCGCCGGTTCTCGATGTAGTGGGTGAACGACTTCTGGCGGCTGTCGAGATCGATCGTCGCGACACGCTGGCCGGCCTTGAGCAGCGCGACCGCGATATGCATGGCGGTGGTCGATTTACCCGAGCCGCCCTTCTCGTTGCCGAGCACGATCACATGCGCGGAACGCGGTACGCCGGCTGTCGCTTGAAACAACATTACGCGTCCCCTCGGACGGCGCGCATCATCATCGTCAATGCGCGTCCGGGTCAAGATGGCGCAGGGGCGCAGTTAAGGTTCCGGTTAATCGTGGCGGCGCGATGGCGTCCCTGCTAGAGCGTCCTCCGGCAAAAGCGGAATGAATATCGATGGCGCGAAGACCGGACGTGGCGAAGACGGTTGCCAGCCTGCGGCGAAAACTCGCACGCTGGCGTGACGCCGGTGAGACGATCGCGCTGGTGCCGACCATGGGCGCGCTGCACGCGGGCCACCTGTCGCTGGTGCGGCTCGCGCGGCGCCGCGCGGCCCACGTCGTGGTGTCGATCTTCGTCAATCCGGCGCAATTCGCTCCGGCCGAAGACTTCTCGACCTATCCCCGCACCTTCGAGACCGATCTTGCGGCGCTCGCCGGAGAGAAGGCCGACCTCGTCTGGGCGCCGGAAAACGTCGCCGTGATGTACCCGGACGGATTTTCGACCCGCATCGTGCCGGCCGGACCCGCCAAGGCCGGCCTCGAAGACGCGTTCCGGCCGGATTTCTTTGCGGGCGTCGCGACCGTGGTCGGGAAGCTGTTCATCCAGGTCGCACCCGACGTCGCGGTGTTCGGCGAGAAGGATTACCAGCAGCTCAAGGTCGTCACCCGCATGGCGCGCGACCTAGACCTGGGCGTGAAGGTCATCGGCGCGCCGACAGTGCGCGAAGCAGACGGCCTCGCGATGTCGTCGCGCAACGTCTACCTCACGCCGGACGAGCGCGCCGTCGCGCCGGTGCTGCATCGCGTGCTGACACTATGCGCGAAGAAGATCGCAACCGGCCACTCGGTCGCGACGATCCTGGCCGAGGGCCGCGAGGTGATCGAGCGCGCGGGCTTTACGCTCGACTATCTCGAAGCGCGCAACGCCGAGACGCTCGGCCCCATCGCGTCGGGCAAGGACGGGCCGGTGCGGCTGATTGTGGCGGGCAAGATCGGGAAGACAAGGTTGATCGATAATGTGGGGGTGTAGCCCGTAGCCCGGATGAGCAAAGCGATATCCGGGGTCTTTTTCTCCCGCATGTCGCTACGCTCATGCGGGCTACGATTCACGCCAGATGCGGGATCTTCGGCCGCTCGCCGCTTGCCTTGCCGCTGATCGGCGCGCGCGGCAGCTTCGCCTCGCCCGCCTCCATGACAAAGTGATGATCGAGCGAATACCACGGCGCCGCGACATCGGATGCCGGCGCCGTGCCGCCGTCGTGGCGCACATAGTCGCCGATCAGATGGCGCGTGACGCCGAACTGCACGTCGCTCTCGATGAACTTGTCGTCGCCGACATAGACCTGCGAGATCAGCGTCTTGAAGCCGTCCTTGTAAGCGAGGAAATGTAGATGCGCGGGGCGCATGTTGTGGCGCCCCTGCGCGCGCAACAGGTCGCCGGTCGGCCCATCGATCGGGATCGGATAGCCGGCGGGCAGCACGCTGCGGAACGCGATGTGGCCCTCGCGATCGGTGAAGAACTTGCCGCGCAGGTTCATGTCGGCCTGCACCGGATCCTGGTTCTCGTAGAAGCCCTCGGTCGAGGAATGCCAGATGTCGACCTCCGCGCCCTCAACCGGCTTGCCCTGCCGGTCACGGAAGGTGGCGTTCACGAACATCGCCGGGCCCGGCGTCGGCGAACGCACGATCGAGCCGCCGTTCTCGGTCGGCGGCGAACCCATGCGCCAGAACGGCCCGAGCAGGCTCGCGTCGGTCTCGGTCTGCCCGTTGTCGCCGTTGTTGAGGAGGCAGACGAGCGAGGAGATGCCGAGCGACCCGCAGACGAGGATGCCCTCATTGTGCGTCTCGTTCGAATGCTTGCCGAGGGCCACGACGTAATTCACCGCGGTGCGGAACTCTTCTTCCGTCAGCTTCGCCTCGCGCACGAAGGCGTGCATGTGGCGGATGAAGGTCCCCATGACCTCGCGGAAGCGCGCATTCGGCGCGCGCGCCAGCTCCTTGAGCACCGCCGGGGTGACGTCTTCCTGTCGCTCGATGATCATGGCGTCGTCCTGACAGCTTCGTCATGGCCGGCCCTGTGCCGGCCATCCACGACTTCCTTCGCAACAGACTAAAGACGTGGATGCCCGGGCTCCAGGGCGTTCACGCCCGTCTTCGACGGGCTATGCCCGGGCATGACGGAAGAGACTGAACTACTAACTCGCCTTCTTCTTCAGCGGGTCCTTGACCGCCTCGAAGGTGGCGAATTCCACGTTGAACAATTCGCCGTTCACCTTCTCGACCTTGCGCATGTAGATATTCTGTACGATGTCGCGCGTCTCCGGGTCGATCGAGATCGGCCCGCGCGGGCTTTCCCACGCCATGCCCTTCATTGTGCCTATCAACTTGTCGCCATCGGCGTCGCCGTTCGTCTTCTTCAGCGCCTCGTAGATCAGGTGCATGCCGTCCCAGCCGCCGGTCGAGATGAAGTTCGGGCGGAAGTTGTTCGCCTTCTTGAAGTCCTCGACATACTTCTTGTTCATCGCCGAGGGATGCGCCGCCGAATAATGGTGCGCCGTGATGACGCCGAGCATGACGTCGCCCTGCCCCGGCAGTTCATCGTCGTCGGTAAGATCGCCGGGGCCGATGATCTTGATGTTGGCCTTGTCGAGCCCGCGCTCGACGAACTGGCGCGCGAAGACGCCGCCCTGCTGCCCGGGGAAATAGATGAAGGCCGTATCCGGCTGGAGGTCGCGCATGCGCTGCAGGAACGGCGCAAAATCCGGGTTCTGGAGCGGGACCTTCAACTTCTCGATGACTTCCCCGCCGCCGGCCGTGAACGCATTCACGAACGCCGTCTCGGCCTCCGCGCCGGGCGCCCAGTCGTTGACCAGCGAGACGACCTTCTTGGAGCCGTTCTTGGCCGCCCAGTCGCCTATGATCATCGAGGATTGGCCGAGCGTGAAACTGGTGCGCACCATGAAGGGCGAGCGGTCGACCGTGATCGAGGCGCCCGAAATGATGACCACTGTCGGGATTTTCGCCTGGGTGACGAGCGCGCCGATCGCCAGCGCGGTCGGCGTGATACCGCCGAGCACGATATTGACCTTGTCGTTGACGATCATCTCCTGCGTGACACGGCGCGCCACGTCCGGCACGCCCGAGTCCTCGCGCACGATCAGTTCGATCTTCTTGCCCGCGACCTTGTCGCCATTGACCTGCATGTAGAGCTTGGCGCCGGCGAGCGCCTGGCGGCCGACTGTCTGGAACGCGCCGGTCAGCGACAGGCACGCGCCGACCTTGATCACGTCCTGCGCGCGCGCCACGCGCGGCGCCGCGATGACCGCGCCAGCCGCCGCAAAGCCCTTGATGACATCCCGGCGTCGCATCCGTCCCTCCCTGATTTCGCTGTTCTTTGAGGCCTCTGGCCGACCTCTTTGACTCTAAATCTGCGCTCGTGGCCGCTACAATAGCCCAAGTTCGCGCAGCTCGCGCCGCATATCTTCGGGCATGTTGCGAGCGCCGGGCGCCGCGTGGTCGAGATCGCGCGGCGCGTCCTTGTCCGGCAGGTAGCGCCAGCCCTGGAACGGACGATACGGACGCGGCTGCACCAGCTTGACCTTGCCGTCGAGCACGACCCGGCAGCGGCCGATCCCGTCCTTGTCGACGAAAGGGCGGATGTCGAGAATCCGCTCGCGGCAAAGCAGTTCGCCGCGGATCACCCAATAGAGCGAGCCGCCGTCGGTCAGCTCGTCTGCGCGCTTCGGCACCATGCGGGTCCGGTGGAAGCGCTCGCCCTTCTCGCCGGACTTTTTCTTT
The DNA here is from genome assembly GCA_003140315.1 of Hyphomicrobiales bacterium. Taxonomy (GTDB): domain Bacteria; phylum Pseudomonadota; class Alphaproteobacteria; order Rhizobiales; family Xanthobacteraceae; genus PALSA-894. The sequence continues at coordinate 16,418 of PLJS01000199.1, read as the reverse complement.
TTAGCGAACTGCTCCTTGATCCAGTCCTTCAGATCCTGGACGGAGTCGCAGCCGACGCAGAGTTTGATGAGGTGCAGAGGCATTCCTTAGCTTTCTCCCTTCGCGGATTCGATCGTCATGATCTTTGCACCTTCGGCGATCTGCGCGCCGACGGTAGCCGCGATCTCGCTCACCGTGCCGTCAATCGGCGCGACCAGCGCGTGCTCCATCTTCATCGCTTCGACCACCGCGACGCGCTCGCCTTTGCGCACGGAAGCGCCGGCCTCCACGAAGATCGCCAGAACCTTCCCGTGCATCGGCGCCTTCACGACGCCGTCACCGTCGAGATGGTCGACGTCGACGGAATCGTAGCTCTTGAGCGCCACGTTGCGCTGGACGCCGCCGACCAGCGCCAGAGCACCGCCCGCGACCGGCACGATCCGCGCGGCCGCATCGGCGTCGATGCCGCCGACGCTGACGCCAACGCCGCCCTGCCCCCAATTGGCAGCGGCCTTTTCCGGCTCCCCGTCGACCAGGATGCCGAGATCGAGAGCTCGCGGGACCCCGAGCGAGAACCCGTCAGTGGCACTCCATGGGTCGCGCCAGGCGGATTGATCGCTCGCGGGCGCGGTATCTCGGCCGAGCAGCGCCTCGACCGCGCGCGCGACAGCGCCCGCTTCCGCGCGCGCATCGACCGCGGTCAGCTCGGCGAGATGCCGGTCGATGAAGCCGGTATCGAAACGGCCGGCGCGGAACTCCGGATGCAACGCAAGTGCGCGCAGGAACGCCGCGTTGCTGCGCGGGCCCGCGACGACCGTTGCGCCGAGCGCCTTGGCGAGCCGGTCGAGCGCCTCGGTGCGGTCCGCGCCGTGCGCGATCACCTTGGCGATCATCGGATCGTAATAGGGCGAAACCACCGAGCCGGCCGTGACGCCGGCGTCGACGCGCACCCCCTCGCCTGCCGGAAGTTCGAGCGCCGCGAGCGTGCCGGTCGAGGGCAGGAAGCCACGCTCGGGATCCTCGGCATAGAGCCGCGCCTCGACCGCATGGCCGTCGATGCGCACGTCTTCCTGCGCGAGCGGCAGTATCTCGCCGGCAGCGACACGGAACTGAAGCTCCACCAGATCGAGCCCGGTGATCGCCTCGGTCACCGGATGCTCCACCTGAAGCCGCGTGTTCATTTCCATGAACCAGAAGCCGCCCGGATTCAGCCCCTTCGTGCCGTCGGCGATGAACTCGACCGTGCCCGCGCCCCGATAGCCGACGGCGCGCGCGGCCTCCGTCGCGGCGCGCCCCATCGCGGCGCGCACATCCGCCGTCATGCCGGGCGCGGGCGCCTCCTCGATCACCTTTTGATGACGGCGCTGGAGCGAGCAGTCGCGCTCATTCAAATGGATGACGTTGCCGTGCGCGTCCGCGAACACCTGCATCTCGATGTGGCGCGGCGCGGTGACGTACTTCTCGATCAGCACGCGCGCATCGCCGAACGAGGACTGCGCCTCGCGCGCGGCGCCTTCGAGCGCCGCATCGAACTCGACGTGCTTGTCGACGCGGCGCATGCCCTTGCCGCCACCGCCGGCGACCGACTTGATCAGCACCGGATAGCCGATCTGGTAGGCCTTCTCCTTGAGGAATTTCGCGTCCTGCCGCTCGCCGTGATAGCCGGGCACAACCGGCACGCCCGCCTTCTCCATCAGCGCCTTGGCCTGGTCCTTCAGCCCCATCGCCCGAATGGCGCTCGGAGGAGGTCCGACGAACACGATGCCGGCTGCCGCGCACGCTTCCGCGAAGCCTGCGTTCTCCGACAGGAAGCCGTAGCCCGGATGGATGCAGTCCGCGCGCGCGGTGAGCGCGGTCTCGATCAGCCGGTCGATGACGAGATAGCTCTCGCGCGCGGGCGGCGGACCGATCGCGTAGGCCTCGTCGGCGACGCGCACATGCAGCGCGTCACTGTCAGCCTCCGAATAGACCGCGATCGTGCGCAAGCCTAAGCGCTTGGCGGTGCGCGCGATGCGGACGGCGATCTCGCCGCGATTGGCGATGAGGACGGAGGCGAACATGCTGCAGTCTTAGCCCAAGCGTGCCCTGAAAGGCACGCCGCCTGTCCGGTTGTCCTCAGGCGGAAATCACTGCTGCTTGGTGGGCGCGAGCGACATCGGCCCGTTCGGATTGTTCGCCGCCGTGTTGGCCGGCGGGCGCGTCGTGCGCCGCGGCGGCTTGGTCTCGGCGACCGCGGGAGCTGTCGCCGGAGTGGCCGCGGTCGGCGCGCTGTTCGCCGGCGCCGGCGGCTCGTTGTTCATGATCGAGACCGGCGGGATCGATTGCGACGAGGGGAACTGCACGTTGGGATTCGGCGTGCCGGTCGGCGCGGCTGGCGCTGTGCTGGCAACCGGCCGCGGCACACGCGCCGGCCAGTTCACCGCGTAGCGGCCGACCAACTGGTCGAACGTGCGATCGCGCAGGTTCGCGCGCAGGCGCTTGTCGTCATAGACGAGGTTGAAGGCATCGCAGTTATCGGCCGTGCAGCCGTCGCGCGCCGCCAATACCTGCGAGGCAAGACCGAAACGGTCCGCCGCGACCATGCGACGCAGGCCCGCGATCGAGGTCTCGTAATTGGTGTCGCGCCGCGTCGCGAAGTCGTGCGCATCGGACAGCAGCGCAAGCCGCGCCGACATGTAGGCGGTCGCCGCCGCAAGCGTCTCGGGCGAAGCGAACACGGCGCGCTCGCAACCGGCCTCGACCGCGTCGCCGGTCGCCGGTTCGAGGCAGGCGATCGGGGAGCCCGAGGCGAGTGCGCGCCCGATAAGGTCGCTCGCGCGCTGGTCGAGCGCGCGGCGCTCGTCCGCCCGGTCCCGCTCGCCGGCCCGATTGAGGTAGGTCCAACCGAACACGACCGCGATCGCGATGATGGCGATACGGAAAATGAAGCCGCCAAGCTCACCGATGCCCGCGCGTATCACCGCGACGACGACGAGCGCCACGATCAGCGCCAGCGCCACGCCCACCGCCCACAACGGCAAGGTCAGCGTGCCGCTCGACAGATCGAGTCCGGGCAGCCAGTCCATACTCATACGTTATTCCGCCGCAATAATTCCGGCACCAGTATAGCGCAGCGGGGTCGGCGGCGCTACCAAAATTAGAAATCCGCTGCATTTGACGCAGGTTATATCATCCTACCGCACCGATGATGGAACCTGCGGCGGTGCTCAATTTACCTTGGCGCCGGACACCTTCACGACCTGCGCCCACTTCTCGATGTCGGCGCGCAGGTAGCGGTCGAACTCGGCCGGGCTCATGCTCATCGGCACGGCACCCTGCTTGGCCCAAGCTTCCTTAACGTCAGCCCGCGCGACCACCTTGTTGATCTCGGCATTGAGCTTGTCGACGATGTCCTTCGGCGTACCGGCCGGCACCATGATGCCGAGCCAGATCGTTGCCTCGTAGCCGGGCACGCCCGCTTCGGAGACGGTCGGCACGTCGGGCATCAACGCAGAGCGCTTGAGCCCGGTGGTCGCAAGCGCCCTCACCTGTCCGGCACGCACGTTCTCGGCCATCGTGGTGATCGCGTCGAACATCATCTGCACATGTCCGCCGAGCACGCTGGTGCGCGCGTCGCCGGAGGCCTTGTGCGGCACGTGCACGATGTCGGTACCGCTCATCGCTTTGAACAGCTCGCCCGCCATGTGATACGGCGTGCCCGGTCCGGACGAGGCGTAGTTGAGCTTGCCGGGTTCTCGTTTGGCGAGCGCGATGAACTCCCGCAGATCCTTCGCCGGCACCGATGGATGGACGACCATCAACAGATCGGAATAGTTGATCGGCGCGACGGCCAAAAAGTCGCGCATCAACTGAAACGGTTTGTTGGCGATCAGCGACTCGTTCGTGGTGTGCGTGTTCGACATCACCAGAAGCGTGTAACCATCGGGCGCGGCTTTCGCGACCGCGTCGGTCCCGATGATCGAGCCCGCACCGGGCCGATCCTCGACGTAGAAGGACTGCTTGAACTGCTCGGAGAGGTGCTGCGCGATGATGCGCGCATAGACGTCGGCCGGACCGCCGGCCCCGAACGGCACCACCAGCCTCACGGCGCGCGACGGATAATCCTGTGCGGACGCCATTGTCAGCAGGCCGAGCGCAAGCGCACCGATCAGTGCGCAGAACCGCATGCGATAGGCCATGAGCGTCTCCCGGTCTTCGTTCGTTCAGGACCGGTGATAAACCGCCGCCACGGCCGCAGCAACTGAGAGGTTGTCATCAGCGCGGCAGTGCGCGCCGGCACAAAAAGATGGCCCCGCAAGCGGGGCCATCCAATCGAGTGATGTTCAGAAAACCTCAGCAGTTGCTCTTGGTCCGCGTGACCATCGAGCCGTCCGGGCCGCGCTCCTGCACGGTCACGGTCTTGCAGTCGCCGCGCACGTCGCGCTCGTGCAGTCGGTCATGGTCACGATCGCGCACGCGGTCGCCGTCGGGTCCGACATGAACGCCGACGCCCGGCGCTTCGATCGTGACGCCCTGGGACGCGGCTGGCGAGGCGATCATCACAACGGCCGCCGCCGCAACAAGAAATCCGTAGCGCATGGGGCTCTCCACCTTTTTCCTCTGGATCACCGCCTCAACGTGTAGAGCAAGCTTTCGTTCCGAATCTTGGGGCGCTGCGAGGAGCGCAACGTGTCGCGCAACCGTAAAACCCATTAACGCAATATTGACGCGCCCGGCTCCATGATCGCGGGCTTACGCCGCAGAATGCGGAGCACACGTTCCCCGCTCGCGATCGTTGAACCGACAGAATGTCGACCGCGCGAACCAAGCTGCCCGCCCCTCAGCGCGCCGATTTCGGCGCCGCCGTCATCGATGAGCTGCGCAGCGCCGGACTTGCCACAAGCCCGCGCGCCTTCGAATTCTGGTTCGCCTACAAGAGCGGCCGCAACCCGGCTCTCAACGCCGCGGTCGACGCGCTGCGCGCAAGGCACAGCGAACTCGCGCCATCCGACGTCGATCTCCTGTACGACAAGCATCTCTCGCCCTGGCGCATCGGCCAGAGTGCCGGAACGGTCGCCGAACAGCTCAGCGAGGAGTTGCACGCGCTCGGCACCACGCTCGACGGCGCGATCAGCGCGACGCGCGCGCAGCGCGAGACCATGATCGCCGAAACATCGGAGCTCAGCATCACCAGCGCGCTCACGCTGCAGCGCGTGCTGACCGCCGTCGACCGGCTGATGCAATCGACCAAGGAATCCCAGGTCCGCTGCGCGCTGATCGAAGCGCGCATGACCGCCGCAAACCGCGAAATCGCGGCATTGCAGCAGCAGCTTGCCGCCGTGCGCGCCGAATGCACGATCGATCCGCTGACCTCGCTTGCGAGCCGCGCGACCTTCAATGCGGCGCTCGCCGCGGCGCTTGAACAATCCGCCGCGGCGCGCCAGCCGCTCGCGCTTCTGTTGTGCGACGTCGACTACTTCGCGGCGTTCAACGAGAATTTCGCCGCGGCGGCGGCCGACCAGGCGTTGCGCGCCATCGGCGTGCTGCTCAAGGGCCACGCGCGTTCCGGCGATCTGGTCGCGCGCTATGGCGGCGATGAGTTCGCCGTCATCATGCCGCAGCGGCGCACGAGCGAGGCGATCGAATGCGCCGAGCGCTTCCGCCAGGTCTTGATGCTGCACCCGCTCGTCCCGCACGAGAACGGCGCCGGCCGCGTGACCGTCTCGGTCTGCGTCGGCGGCTCGATCAAGGGCGACACCGCATCGTTCCTGCTGCGCCGCGTCAACAACGGCCTCAAGGTCGCCAAGAACGAGGGCCGCAACCGCGTCGTCGAGATGACGCCCGACGGTCCGATCTGGTCGCCCGAGCGGCGCGCCTGACACCTTCGCTAGTTCGTCAGCACCGTGCCGTCGTTGCACACCTGCGGAAAAGCAGCACGGCAGGCGTGATAAAGATCGCCGCAGGGCTTGGCTGCCTGCACCGCCACTTCCAGGCTCTTGGCGCGGTCGCCGGCCGCGGTCGACAACGCATCGTAGGTCATCACCGCCTCGTCGCGCGAAAGCCGGCGATCCGCGATCAGGAACCGCTCCGCCGACTCGAAGAACGCGGTCGCGGCGCGGTTCGCCGTGTTGGCGCTGCTTGAGAGCTGCGTGTATGCGGTCGGATCGGGCTTCACTTTGGCCTTCGCGGCCCCGTCGGCATAGATCGTGCCGATCTTGAAATAGATGCCGCCGCATTGAGCCGCCGCCTGCCAATAAGCCTTGCCGTGGAACGGCGTGCCGGGCGCGGCGACGAGGCGGTCGCGCTTCTCGGCCGGCGTGGCGGGGCTGGCCGGGGTCGCGGCGGGCTCGCGGTGACGCCGCGCCGCGTCGGTCCGGGACGAGGCGACGAGGACGGCGATCAGGACAGCGGTTGCGCCGAGGGCAGTAAGACAGCGTGTGCTCATGTCCCCACAATGAAGCGCAATGCGGAGGCAACGCCAAGGGCCCCGCACAGCGCGAGCACAAGCTGGTGAATCGGAAAGCCGCCGACCGGCTGGGTGGCCGGCGGCGATTCGCTGATCATCCTGGCTTCGACCGGCGCCATGACGATCGGCGGAGCAGCCGGCGCCGGGACGATCGCAACCACGGTCGGAGGCTCGACGATGACGTTTTCCTCCGGCGGGGCGACAATCTCATCGGCAGACGCCGCCGCATCGGCGAGGTCGTTTGCCGGCAGCGTCGGCGCGGGCGTGAGATGCGCGGCATCGAGACGCGGTTTGCGCAGCTCTTCGAACGAATTCACCATCATCGGCTGCGGGTCGATGAAGCCATGGAAGCGCCGCGACAGGACCGACTCGGGCGTCGGCGCGACCGGATGCTCATCCGCGGCGAGAATCAGCGCGGGGTCGGGCGCCGGATCCGGGTCGCGCGTGAAGTGCGTGGTGAAGCGCGGCGCGCGCGTGCGCCGGGCCTGACGCTCGGGCCGGTCCGGCCGCGCCACGGCGGCGCGCAGACGCGATGGCTTGCGCCGCGTCGTCACCGCGGGCGCGTCAGCGTCCGGCGGCGGCGCGGCCTCGGCTTCGCACCTTTGAAAGAAGCGATCATCGCAGGCTCGGACGGGCGCGCTTAGCAACGACAGACATGCCAACACGACCACGCCCGTGGCCGTGATCCGCACGCTTTTCATCGCGTTCCCCTGCGGTTCGGCTTTGGGTGCGCTATCGGGGCAAGGCGAAGTGGCCTCACCGTGACGACAATGGGGCGCCATTGCCCCAATTCACACCTCTGGGTTCCACGGGGCGACTTGAAAGGGGGCGCCCTGTTGCCGCATTGTTCGGGACAATGCATTCGTCCGGTGCCAAGGGAGCGCGACATGCGTCTGATTCTCGGAATGATTCTCGGTGCGGCGCTCACGATCGGCGCAGCCTATGTGTCGGACAGCTCGGCCAAGTCGAGCCCCGAAGCACGCCCGATGGTCAATTGGGAGGTCGTCGCCAAGAACTTCGACTACGTGACCGGGCTCGTCAAACAGGGCTGGGCCAAGCTCACCGGTTAGAAATTCTCCACCCACGGCCGCACGTCGACCTCGAAACTCCAGGCGCTGCGCTCCTGTTGCATGACGGCCCAATAGGTCGCCGCGATCGCGTCGGGATCCAGCAGCGCGTCGGGTCTGTCGGGCGACGGCGGGCGGCGCTCGGAGCGGATGCCGCCGTCGATCACCACATGGGCGACGTGGATGCCGCGCGGCGAGAGTTCGCGCGCGAGCGATTGCGCGAGGCCCCGCAGCGCAAACTTGCCCATCGCGAATGGCGCCGACTGCGCATAGCCCTTCACGCTTGCGGACGCGCCGGTGAACATCAGCGCGCCGTATCCGGCCGGCAGCATGCGCTTCACCGCCGCTTGCGCCACCAGGAACCCCGCGAAGGCCGACACTTCGATCGATTTCGCGACCTCTATCGGATCGAGCTCGAGTAGCGGTCCGCGCGTGCGGTAGCTTGCATTATAGACGACCGCGTCGGGCGCGCCGTAGGCCGCCTCGACCGCGACGAACAGCTCCTCCACCTCGTCGCGTTGCGTCGCGTCGCAGGCGAAGGCAGTTGCGCCGGTTTCTTTCGTCAGCGCGCCGAGCTTGTCGATCGAGCGCGCCGCGAGTGCGACATTGATGCCTTGCTTTGTAAACAGCCGCGCGAGCGACGCGGATAGGCCCGGCCCCGCGCCGACGATGAGAGCGGTCTTGTAGCTTTGCATGGACAGCCTTTCGCGTTCTCGCGCTGCGTTCGCAGCCGAGGTTTTGGCACGTGCCCCTCGGATAGACGAGGGGGTGGAGCGCCGCGAGGCGCCACACAGTATCCGCGCTTGCGAGGCGCGGCGCGCGTCTTGCGATCGACGCGCCCGCCTCGCGGCGCTCCACGGCGGCTTTGTTTCGGTCCCGGGCCACGCTTTCTGACATCGCGCATCCGCGATGCCGTCAGCCAGCTCCTGGCAGGGGGATCGTAGTATCCCCCGGGCGGAGCCCCGGATCGCCCGGGCGCAAGGTTACGAGCCTCGCGCGCGGGAGCCGCACCCTGCTCCGCCCGCCGAACGTCTCCGGAAGACGCCCCTCAGCGAGCAAGGCGCGATGAACATAAGGCCGAGTTGGAGCGCGGGGATTACTTTTGCGATCACGATGCTGTGAATATGGTCCTAGTCCACTTTGTAGCCCGCAAGAGCGAAGCGACATGCGGGATCAGCCGACGCGAGAGCTTCCCGGCTTTCGCTGAACTCAAGCCGGGCTACGCTTGCTACATCTGGATGGATCAACTTTTGGACGTATAATCGGGCCGGGGGAGCTTAGCCATGACAGACGAGTCCAAAACCGAGAAAACGACCGCGAACAGGTTCACATCCTTGTGGAAGCCGGTGGCGGGCGTCGCCATCAGCGCCGCTCTCGTGTTCGCGGCCATCATCTGCATTTGGCTGCTCGACAAATACTTCGCCTACAAGTGGGCGCAATCCTACGTCTCCACGATTTCGATCGTATTTGACCTCAACCAGCACCTTGCGGAAGCGATAACGATCCTGGTTGCGCTGGTCATCGCCCTTTTCTCGGGGATGATCTTTACGTTCCACCGCGCGAAGCGAACAATCGGAATCGCAGGCATCATCGCCCTGCTGGTAGTCAATTCGCTCGTGCTCTGGATCGGCACCAGACCGCAAATCGTGTCGCGGCGCGGCGACTCGCTCAAATGCTATTTCTTCAACGGCGACAAAGTTGAGTACGGAGAACGCGCAGGTTTTGATCCGAGTACCGGGCGTCCGTGCCGCCCGGTAACGCCGGAAATTCTGCCCCGCCTTCAAGCCTATGAATCCGGGCAGCGGCCGAAGCTGATCGATCGGCCGGACGTGGTCTTTTTCGATACGCGCAACGGCGAGGCAATCGTCTGGTATTCGCGTGCGCGCGACGGGCGTATCCGCCTGTTCGACCTCATGGGATTCGATCCGGTGAGCGGGACTGAGCTGACACCCATGACCGCGGACATGGTCGACGCATGGCAGAAGCAGGCCGAGGCCGACCACCAACTCACAGCTCGTCAAAGAACGCCACAGCGCGTTGACCCCACGAACAGCGTCTTCTTCGATCAAGTCACCGGCAAGCCTCTGGTCTGTACTGGCGCGACAGCAATGGCGACTTTGAGTTCTTCGACGGTCCCGGCTTTCATCCGTTGATGGGCAAGGATCTTCTGCCCGTCACCGACGACATCGTCGCGCAATGGCGGCAGAGGAAAAAGGCCCAGGAGGACCAAGAGGCGAAGAATAGGGCGGCAGCGCTGATCGAGCAGAAGATCATCGCGGACACCAACCGGACGAAAGACGAAGCGGCCAATGAGTGCGATCGTCTTGCCGCGAACCCATACGATCTCAACAAATCCACCGCCGTCTCGGGCGTGTCCTACGGCGTGCTGGGCGCTCAGGCCGCGCAGGCAATTGCGGCCTGCGAAAAGGCAATTCCCCTCAATCCTGATGAGTTGCGGCTGAAATATCAGCTCGCGCGCGCTTATCAGCCAGCAAACCCCGCAAAGGCGACCCAGGTCCTGGAAGGATTGATTGCACAGAATTATCCCGCGGCCTTCGACAATCTCGCGGCGCTCTACCAAGACGGCAGAGCCGGCAGGACCGACCTCACTCGCGCCGGGGGGTTGCTGCTACGGGGCGTGGACCTGGGCGATCCCGACTCGATGATGAGTTATGCCAAATGGCTGATCAACACGGGCGGCAAGACCTCGTCCTCGCCCGAAGTCTACGCCCTGTATCAAAAGGCCGCCTTGGCGGGACATCCCGACGCGATCACTGAAGTCAATCGGATCGACCGCGAACAGGCGACGAACAAGCAGGTTCAAGACCTGTTCCTCCGAGGCCTCGGCGGGCTCTTCGACAAGATCGGGCCTGCGAAGCAGTGATCTGACCATCGCGTTCGCGACACGAACGCGCGGCCGTTCCGGCGTCTCGCTACGCCGCGCGATGCGCGATTTCGTCGGGATGATTGAGCGCGGCTGCGATCTCGCGCTTCCGCAAGTTCGTGCCGTCGTCGCCGTCGATCGCCAAGGTCACCCGGCCGGACTTGTTGACGTAGCGCGCCCATCCGAGCGCATCGTCGAGCGAGGTGAATTCCTTGAACAGGAACTGGTCCTTCTCCAAGGGGGCGATCGCCTCCGACCCGGGCGGGCCGATATAGACGCGGTAACGCATGGCCGTTTCTCCTGTCGTTGAAAACACAAAGGGAGCCCCCGGCTCTGCGGCCGGATAGCTCCCCGTGCATTTCTTTATATAGGCGCGAAATGTGCCGATCGCGAGGCATCCCGTTGACGACGCGACGCCAAGGGAACCATCATCGGGACAACGAAAATCGAAGGGGGAAAACGATGCGCCTGTCGACGCAGCTTTTGCTCGCGCTTGCCGTGCTGCCGCTTGCCTTTGCGGGCGCGGCGCACGCCGAGAGCGCGCCCGGCGCTCTTTACGCCGTCACCTATGTGGAGGTCGCCAGCGCGTCCGCCACGAATGGCGCGGCGCTGCTGCGCCAATATCGCGATGCGGTCCGCAAGCAGGCCGGCAACGAGCGAACCGAAGTCGCCGAGGAGATCGGCCGGCCGAATCGCTTCGTGATTCTCGAAATCTGGAAGGATCAGGCCGCCCTGGACGCGCACGGCAAGGACGCCGGAACGATCGCGCTCCGCGACAAGCTCAAGGCGATCAAGCTTGCGCCCTCGGACGAACGCGTGCACAGCGCGCTTGCGGTCGGGCCGAACGCGGCGATTGGCGCCAAACGGGCGGTCTTCGCGGTGAGCCACGTCGACGTGCCGGCGGCGCGCAAGGACGATGCGATCGCGATCCTCAATCCGCTGGCCGAGGTGAGCCGCAAGAGCGAGGGCAATGTGCGCTTCGAGGTGGTGCAACAGACCAACCGGCCGAACCACTTCGGCGTGATCGAGGCGTGGAAGGATCGCCCGGCCTACGATGCACGCGGCTCCCGTGCGGCGCAGAAGCAGTTCCGCGACAAGCTCGGTCCGATGCTCGGCGCGCTCTATGACGAGCGGCTTTACCGCGCGCTCGACTGACGAGCGGCTTTATCGCGCGCTCGACTGACGAGCGCGCCGCCTACTTCCCGTATTTCGTCAGCACGCCCTGGCAGGCGGGCGTGAGCTTGGCGCGATTGGCCTGGAAGCACGAAAGCACCCCGTCGTCGTCGTTGGCTTCGGCCCATTGCTTGCAGAACTTCACGGCGTCGGAGCGGCAGTTGCGCTGGTCTTCCGGCGTCCCCTTGGGGGTGAGGAACGGCGGCAGCGGAATCGGCGGATTCTGCGCCATTGCCGGCGTGGCGAGCCCAGTGAGCACGAGCGCAAGCAGCAGGAACGAGCGGGCCATGAATCCCCCTTGTGGGCGTGGGTTGCGGCTGCGGAATCGATTGAACGGGTCTTATCGGCGGCCCCTTAGGGACCGCGCGGCGTGCCGCCGCACCCTTGGCGGCCTGAAGCGGCCGCGCAAGCGTTCTTTACTGCATCTGTGGAGAAGTGATGGCCGCGCGCAAACGCGTCAGGCCGCGGCCCCGGTCTGCGACCGCCCGCCCTTCCAGGACGTGAACTTGTCCTCGATCTCGACATGCAGGCGCACCAGCCATTTCTCGGCGTCGCGGGCGCGCGTTTCCGCGAGCTTGAGCTGCTGCTCGAGCACGCGGTTGCGCTCCTCCATGGTGCGCAGTTGCTCCAGCGCCCGCACCAGCAGCGTCTCGACCCGCCCCTCCGTCATCGTGATCGTGTCGGCGACCTGGTTGACCAGGTCGAGCGCGGCCTGTCCCTTGCGCGACACCTCGCCGTCCCGCGCGGTCGGGATCTCCGACGAGGGTTCGCGGCTGAGCCGCAGGATGTTTTCCGCGCCGGATCGCAGAATGCTCTCCGCGCTGGAAAAACCGCCGCGGGACCGCATGGACTGCCGTTCCATGAGACTTTCTCCTGAAGGGGAATCGCGCCGACCGCCCTCATCCCCAGCGTGCGAAAACATGGTTAACAAACGGTTGAAATCGGGGTGCTTGGCGGCCGTTATCGCGGAAATCGCTATGCGTGGCGCGAAGTCTCGCTGGGCAACATGCGAAGGGTGCGCCCGGCCAGGACCGCGTATATGACCCGCCCGGCCGGCCGAATGTCGGCCATCGGTAAAGGTATGCCCGTGCTGCGAGCCTCCCTCCCCTTCGTATTCGCGTTCTTCTGGGCCGCCTCCTATGCGGCCGCCAAGATCGGGCTGGCCGACATCACGCCCTATGCCTTCGTGGCGCTCCGGCTCGCGATTGCGGCCGCCGCCGCGATCGTGCTGGTGATCGTGCTGCGGCGCCCATGGGGACCGGCGGCGCAGCGCTGGCCGCATCTTTTGGTCGGCGGCGCGCTGGTGCACGGGCTCGCGCTCGCGACCGCCCACAAGGCCCTGATCACGGTTGCGGCGACGCCGACCGCGCTGGTGCACGCCTTCCACCCGGTCCTCACCGCGGCGCTGAGCGTCGTGTTACTCCACGAACGGTTCGCCTGGTGGCAATGGATCGGCGTTGCGCTCGGATTGACCGGCGTCGTCCTCGGCGTGCCGCACGATGCCGACTACAGCGTCATGACGCTGCTGGGCTTGAGCCTGTTCGGGCTTTCGGGTGGGACGCTTTATCTGCGCCGCTTCGCCTCCGACGTGCCGCCCTTCGCCGCGACCGCCGTCCAGCTCATCGGCGGCGCGCTGCTCGCGACCGTGATGATGCTCGCGCTGGAAACACCGCATGCGCGCGTCACGGCGCCTCTCGTCGGCGCGATGACGTGGAATATCCTGTTCATGTCGGTCCTCGGCATGGCGATCTACAACGCGATGCTCGACCGCGACGGCGCCGGCAAGGCCGCGGCCGGCTTCTTCCTGGTGCCGGGGGCCTCCGCGCTGATCGCCTGGCTGCTGCTCGACGAGCACCTGCCGTGGCTCACCCTCGTGGGGCTCGCGGCGGCGACGGTCGGCGTCGTGCTGGTGTGGTGGAAGCCGAGAGCCGCCTAGGCGGCCCGTTCGAGCTGGCTCTGCTTGGCGACGCGCTCGTGCGGCTCGTTCTCGCTCTTGATGCGATACTGCTGCTCGTCGCCGTCGGAGGGCAGAAGCTGCGTCACCTTGTAGATGCCGGTGGTGCGGCCGCGCACATAGATGCCGGCGGTGAGATGCACGGTCTCGCCGACGCGGAACTTGTGGGTCGTGATCGTGATCTCGGAGGCGAGGATCGGGATGCTGGCGCTCGCGACCCGACGGGTGCGGTCGCGCTTGATCGCGATTCGCTCTATCGGCACCGGCTTGACGAGCATGTGCTTGACCGGCGCACGCGCCACGGATGCGTGCTTGACCGGTGCGCGCTTCGCCGCCGCCTGCTTCACCGGCGCGCGCTTGCTCGCGGCGCGCTTGGTCGATGCGCGCTTCGTGGGCGCAGGTCGCGCGGACGCTTGGGAGGACGCTTTACGTTTCGCTGCGGGCTTCATGTCGTTCATATAGCACGGAAAATCGCCCTTTGCCGCCGGTAACGACAACAAATTTCCGCCCCGAATGGTGCTTGATTACCTCCATTTTAGGTGGATTCAGCGGTAGCCGGGCTCCGGCTCCCACGGCAGGTCCGGCAGGTCGGCCGAGACCGTGTCGGTGAACCGCGCCGGGCGCTTTTCCAGGAACGACATGATGCCTTCCTTCACGTCCGCGCCGCGGCCGCGATGGAATATCGCCTTGCTGTCGATCCGATGCGCCTCCATCGGATGGCTGGCGCCGAGCATCCGCCACATCATCTGTCGGATCAGCGCGACCGAGACTGGCGCGGTGCTCTCCGTGTAGCTGCGCGCAAGCGCCCGCGCCGCGGGGAGAAGCTCCTCCGGCGGCACGACCCGGCTCACCAGCCCCCCGGCGAGCGCTTCCGCGGCCGGAAACACGCGGCCCGAATAGCACCAGTCGAGCGCCTGCGCGATGCCGACGAGCCGCGGCAGGAACCAGCTCGACGCCGCCTCCGGCACGATGCCGCGCTGCGAGAACACGAAGCCGAAGCGCGCCTCTTCGGACGCGATGCGCGCATCCATCGGCAGCAGCATGGTGGCACCGATACCCAACGCGGGGCCGTTCACCGCCGCGATCACGGGCTTGCGGCAATGAAAGATGCGCAGCGTGATCCGGCCGCCGCCGTCGCGGGCGGAATCGTGCGAGAGGTCCGGTTTGCCGTCCGGCCCGTTCGGCACCGGCGGACGATCCGGCCGCGCCGCGCGGTCGAACGTGGCGCCGCCCCGCGACAGATCGGCCCCGGCGCAGAACGCCCGGCCCGCGCCGGTGACGATGATGGCGCGCACCGCATCGTCCGCGTCGGCCACATCAAACGCCGCGACCAGCTCGCGGATCATCGTCGTATTCAGCGCATTGAGCTTCTCAGGCCGGTTGATCGTGATCGTGAAAATGTTTTCCGAGAGCTCGGTCAGGATGGTTTCGTAGGGCATGGCAATCCTCTCAATCGATCACCGCGATCGCATTGTTCTCGACCAGGCAGCGCGGATCGGTCGCGAGCCGCACCACCTGCACGGTCGTGGTCGTCGGCTTGGCGTCGCCGAAATACTCGGCCCACACGCGGTTGAGCGCGTCCTGGTCGGTGAGATCCGTGACGAAGCGATCCGCCGTAACGATGTCGGCGAAGGTGGCGCCGACCGCATCGAGGCCGCGCTTGAGGTTTTCGAGAGCCGCGCGCGCCTGACCGCCCATGTCGGCCGGCATCGCGTCGAACTCCTCCGGCCGGTGCGGATGATGGTGGTAGACCGGCGCGGCCGTGACGCCCGCGAGATAGACCGTGGTGCCGCCGCGCACCTTGATCGCCGGCGCATAGGGCATCCACAGGTCCGGCGCGTCCGGCCAATGGATATGCTCGATCGATTTGGGCATGCGGCCTCCTTGTAGCCCGCATGAGCGAAGCGACATGCGGGGCCGTCCCGGATATCGCTTCGCTCACCCAGGCTACTCAACTATGCTCGACCTCCCGTCCCTTTTCGAGTCCGCGCCATGCCCCGCACCATCGACTACTGGTTCACGCTCGCGTCCCCCTGGGCGTTCTTCGGCCATCAGGCTTTCCTCGATCTCGCCAAGCGCGAAGGCGTGACCATCCGCTACAAGCCGGTGTCGCTCGGCGAGGTGTTTCCGCAAACCGGCGGCCTGCCGCTGCCCAAGCGCCATCCGGCGCGCCAGCGCTACCGCATCCTCGAACTGCAGCGCTGGCGTGAGGCGCGCGGCATTCCGCTGAAGATTCATCCCGCGCATTGGCCGCTGCCGATCGCGCTGCCCGACCGCACCATCGTGGCGATCGTCGAGGCCGGCGGCGATCCGGGCGGCTATGTGCGCCGCGCCTTCGAGGCGATCTGGACGCAGGACCAGGACCTGAAGGAAGACGCAACGCTGATCGCGCTGCTCGACGCGGCCGGACATGACGGCAAGGCGATGCTCGCCTCGGCGAAATCCGATGTGATCGGCGCGATCTACACGGCGCGCGCGCAGGAAGCCGTCGACGCCAACGTCATCGGTTCGCCCTGCTACGTGCTCGACGGCGAGGTATTCTGGGGCCAGGACCGGCTGGGGCTCCTGGAGGCCGCGCTGAAGACCGGGCGCAAGGCGTACCGGATGGACGCGGAGATGTGACGAGTCGGATTCCCTCCTCCGTCATGGCCGGGCTTGTCCCGGCCATCCACGTCTTGCTTAGAGTCTGACTCAAAATNNCTTAGATTGCGGCATGGCGGGCGGCTGGGTTTACTTCATGACCAACAAGCGCAACGGCACGCTCTATGCCGGCGTGACGAGCGCGCTGCCGAAGCGGGCCTACGAACACCGCGAAGGTCTGGTCGAAGGCTTCACGAAAGACAATGGCCTGAAGCGGCTCATCTATTATGAATGGCACGACACGATTCAATCCGCGATCCAGCGCGAGAAGAATAT
>PLJS01000246.1 GCA_003140315.1 Hyphomicrobiales bacterium | reverse complement strand
TCTTTTTCAGTCAGACACTTAGACTTGGTTACCGCCTTAGGCTTGGTTGCCGGCTTAGACTTGGCCTTCCGTGACGGGGACTTCGTGCGCCTGACCGTCCCCGGCGCTGGATTTGGTCTTTGCGTTGCTTTTGGTCTTTGCCGCGGCCTTGGCCTTCGCGGACTTCGTCTTCTTCCTGGCGACCATGCGCGCCCCCTCTGCTCCGAACGACAGCCAGCCCTGGACAGGCTGGAAGTGGCGATCGAAATATACCCGCGAACATTGTATCATACATCGAACGACACCGGAACGCTATGGCGCGGTGCGCGTGGGCCGGCGCCGTCCGCCCGCGCGGCGTAGGGTTAAGGACGGGCGTCGCGTCCGAATACAGTTCAAGGCTACTCCGCCTGGATGCCCGCCGCCTTGATCAGCTCGCCGCGCACCTTCAGGCCCTCGCGCACGGTTTCGGCGAGCTCGGCCGGCGTGCCGGCGTCCACCACGAGGCCGAGCACGGCAAGCTTCTCCTTCATGGCATCGGTCTTCAGTATCTTGGCGGCCGCGCTATTGAGCTTGGCGACGATCTCGCCCGGCGTCCCGGCCGGCGCGAACATCCCGACCCAGGACGACATCTCGAAGCCCGGCACGGTCTCGCCGATCGTCGGAATGTCGGGCAGCGCCGCATAGCGCGTCTTCTCGACCACCGCCACGATCCTGATCCGGCCGGTGCCGACCTGCGGCACGGCCGCCGAGAGGCTCAGGAACGCCATGCCGATGTGGCCGCCGAGCAGGTCGTTCACCGCCGCGCCGCCGCCCTTGTAGGGGATGTGCACGATGTCGATGCCGGTCTTCTGATGCAGCAACTCGCCGGCGAGATGATGCGGCGAGCCGGTCCCGGACGAGCCGTAGGTGAGCTTGCCGGGATTGGCGCGCGCATAGGCGATCACGTCGGCGACGGTCTTGATCGGCAGCTCGGCGTTGACCGCGAGGCAGATGATGTTCGCGCCCGCATTGATGATCGGCGCGAAGTCCTTCACCGGATCGAACGGCGTGTGGCGGTAGAGATAGACGTTGCTGGTCATGGTCGCGTCGGTGCCGACCATCAGCGTGTAGCCGTCGGGCGTAGCGCGCGCGACATAGCCGGCCGCGAGATTGCTGCCGCTGCCCGGCCGGTTGTCGACGATCACCGGCTGGCCCCACTCCTGACGCAGCCCCTCGGCGAGCGTGCGCGCCGCGAGATCCGACACCGCGCCCGGCGTGTAGCCGATCACGATGGTGATGGGACGCGCGGGGTAGGCCTGCGCGAGGGCGGCGCGCGACGTGTTCAGAAACACAAACGGAGCCGCGCCCAACACGGCGCGGCGGGACCATGGCGTCATCGTGCGTCCTCCCGGTGTAGACGCTCGGATTATCCGCCATCGCGTGCGCGGAATGAACAAGGAAAACGAAGCAAGCGTTCACCGCCGTTCACTTGATTCTCGAACATGACGAAAACGCGCCGCGGCGCGAACTCGCAAGCGCGCCCCGCGCACTGGCGTTCGTTGCTCGGCGTGATTCCCCGGCAAAACTAGGCGACGGGGTGCTTTTCCAGCTCTTCCAATGAGCTCTCGATTTCGGCGTCGCAACTAAGCTCGCTCTTTTTGAACAAAGCATCCATTCGCCGCGCCATGACGTTTCCCACCGCTCTATTTGTCTTCTCGTGCAACGGCGCTTCCTGATAGGTGCCCCCAACAACAACGCCGTCGCCGCGCGGAAACATGTACTGAACCCAGTCGCCGCAGTCGTAGCCGCTGAACAGGTAGTCCAGGTTCGGCTGCCGCGGCAGCAACGCAAGGTGGCCTTTGATGGACCTGACTTTGTCGTCCTTGAAGAGTTTACCGGCGCCAAGGCCGGTGCAGTTGATGATGATTTTCTGCTTCAAGTTTGCGATATCGGGCGACAGCTCCTGGTCGTCTTTCGGATCGGCGAAGGTCTTCTTGTGGATATGCGGAAGGCCGAGCTTGGCAACAAGTTCGTTGTGCAGCCTCTTCAGGAATATCGGCGGCTCGACCAGCAAGGTCTCATAGGCGTGTCCGGAGCAGTTCATCTGGTCGAACGGCAAATCGAGCTCGCGCCTTTCGATGAGACCGAGACTGTGGGCTGTCTCAAGTCCGCCTCGCGTATCGAGCGTGTAGTTGGTTTTTCGCGAGACCCCGTAGATCGGACCGATCATCGCGGTGAGCTGGTTGAACGATGATGTCAGGATCGTCTTGAAAAGGGCGCGCGCTTCCGCGTCATTCTTGTCATGCTCGACGCTGGATGGCGCCCACTGCCCCCCGGCCACGCGCGACGTGGTTCCGGGGTAGAATTCCCTGGCGTAGATATCGATCGTCGTCCTGGGCCGGTATTTCTTTGCCAAGGCGGTGGCGGCGGTGAGCGCCATCACGCCGCCACCCAATATCGCGATGCCGGGCATCTTGATCTCGGCACCATGTTTCTCGATGAGCGCTTCGACATGCAGAACGACCTGCTCCGCGCAGCCCAGGCTCATCGTGATTCCAGCGCCGCCATGCCCGTAATTGTGGACGAAGAACTTTCCCGCGATCGGCTCGGTTTTCAGTTGGTAGGTGTCGTCCCGGTGCGGCCGGTAGCGCGCCAGCGGCACCATCGCGCGCGTGTCGAAGTTCGGTGCCGGCTTGCACGGCTTCAACGCGCACGCCTTTGGCCCGTGGCAGACGATCTCCGCCGTCGCTCGGAGCGGAGCGGACGCGGTTGCGAGCGATATAGCGGCGCCCCGAAGAAAGTGCCGACGAGAAAGCTTCGTAAGCTGCATGATCTTACCCCCTGGATGCGCTCAGGAGATACTACACGTTGCTATAATTCAACCTGGGGACGATGCGTTGGCTCTGGGTTGTCGCGTCGCCGAAAGCGGGGGCGGAATGCATGACAAAAATGGCGCGACTTACCCCAGCAGCGCCGCCATCTTCTCGCGCTGCTGCGCGTCCGGCAGCCGTCCGCTCGCAGCGCCAAGATTGTCGGTCATGTGCTCGGCGTTTCCGGTGCCGGGAATGACGGCGGTCACGGCGGGATTTCCCAACAGGAATTTCAGGAAGAACTGGCCCCAGGTCGCCGCATCGAAGTCCTTCGCCCACTCAGGCAAGGTCTTGCCGCGCACGGCCTGGAACAGCGACTTGCGGCCGAGCGGCAGCGCGGTCAGCACGGCCG
>PLJS01000140.1 GCA_003140315.1 Hyphomicrobiales bacterium | reverse complement strand
GTTTTCACACAGCCTGGACCCGGAGCAGACTTGGCGCGGCGTGTCGCTGGACGGCATCCCGATGGTGATAGCGAATGCGCTGGCCAAATCGGCACGATATTCCTCAATTGGCTGACGGCTCGGATCGAACGCTGCGAACGCGTGAGCTAGCTGGCGTGCGGCCGGGTCAACCATGGAGAGAGTATTCATATTGTGGCCTCTTGAATGGGCTGTTTTCAACAAGCATGCCGGTCACGTCCTCCGCGGCGACGCAATAAGGGCGCCACCGTCGCCGCCGCGAACCACGGTCCACGGACGACGACGTCTCCATCAGTCGTATCGGACCTTGGGAAAGAACTTGCCGCGTCCCTCCGGCGTCATGTCGAGCAATCCCCAGAGCGCATTCGTCGCATCGCCAGATCGATGATCCTGATGGGGCGCGGAGGGCGCGAAACGCAGCTCGGAACCCCAGAAATGCCTAATGGCGCCATCGTCCAGCCGGAAGACATTGTAGATCGTCTCGTCCCAACTTTCGCCGTCCGGCACGCCGTGGGCCTTGCGCATCTCAGGTGAAAATTTCGATGTATCGCCAAAGTAGTCCGCATCGTAGCTGTTGCCGGCAGTCGAAGCGAACTGGAGATGGTCCCAGCCGCGCTCACGCGCCCAGGCCACGAGGCGGGCGATCGGCGACTTCGCGACAACATAAAGGCTTGCGCGTTGGCCGACATGCCGTGCAGCACCATCCACGGAATCGAGCAAATGGGTACAGCCCGGACAGGGAATTTTCCGCTCCGGTCCATACATGAAGCTGTAGAGGATCAGCGTGTTGTGCGGGCCGAACAACTCCGACATCCGCACCTTCTCCGGCATGTCGTTCGCGCCAATCCGTTCAAAGACATAGTCCTCGGGAACCTGGCCGCCCGCTGGCAAATTACGGCGTTGAGCCGCTACCGCTTCCGCTTGTGTGCGCAGTGAGATTTCGGCTTCAACGAGCGCATTACGCGCCTCGCGATAATCAGCACTCTCGTTAGGGTAGGATAGATGCACCATGCGCAAAGTCCTTTCGCCATTGTCCCAGGAATAGGGTGGGTGGGCGTCATCACCGGTTAGCTAGCCAACTCACCCCTTGCCGACGTGCAGATCGTCGGAATGCCCGGCCTTCACGCGGGGCAATTGAGCAATGGGACGTCCATCGGTACGGATACGCTGCTTGCCTTCCCCCCACTCTTGCGGCCAACCAGGCGGTGACTCCTCCCACGCCTCCTGCCGCCCGTAAACCGTCAGGTCGAGCAACCGGTAATTGTTGTCCATCGCCTCGACGCCGCGCATCCACGTCCAGTAGGTCTCGAAGACCGTGGGTCCATGTCGCACGTAGCAAACGACGTGCATCATGCCGAGCCGGCGTCCAACCAGGAGCGTGTCGAGCGAGCCCAGGGCCGAGTACCAAGGCACCTCCCAGCCCATAAACTCGCGATACCGGGCGCTCTCTTCGTATGGGCCTTGGCAAAGCACGGCGAAGGTGACGTCGCGAGAATGAACATAGGACAGCTCGCGGACCTGCGATGTCACCCAGGTGCACCCCTCGCACTGCTCCGGCGCAGGGCGGCCTGTGCGCCACATGAAGTAGTAGGCGATGAGCAGCCGGCGGCCCTCAAAGGCATCCAGCAGCGTCACCGCGCCACGCTCGCCGACAAGCGGTGTCGCGCCGTCCACCTCGACCATGGGGAGCCGGCGGCGGGCGGCCGCGATCGCGTCGCCTTCTCGTGTGTGCGCCTTCTCGCGAAGCCGCAGCGCGTCCAGCTCCGCCTGGAACGCGCCCCGATCGACGATGTTGGGTGCTGCAAGTTGGTCTTTCACGAGGTCGTCACCGTTTTTTCCTTTGCGACATCAAGTTCAGCCAAGGCGGCGCGTGGAAGGCACTCATCAGCAGGTACATGATGACCATTCCGCTGAGCGGCGCCCCGTGCCCGGACAAGCAGAGCCAGTCCATCGGGCTCCCGCCCAGGCCTGTCAGCAGCGCCATGATCGCGAAGGTCGGCGCGGCGGCCAGACGCAGCCCTTCGGCCAAGCCGAGCCGAGCCGCGGCCTCCCCGTCGTCGCGGGGCGAGCCCCGCGGCGCGTCGGCGGCATGGATCTCGATCGCGGTCATGTCTTGGCGCCGGCGCGCTGGGCCTGGAAGGTGGCGGTTCCCGCATCGGACACTTTATCCCACGTCTGACTGAGCGAGGCCTCGGCGGCGTAGTTGTCGTGCCAGTTCCACCACTTGTAGGGCGGGGTCTGGGGGTAGCCCTCGGGCGAGTCCTCCCAGGTCTCCTGGCGGCCGAGCGGGGTGATGTCGAGGTAGCTCCAGGGGGTCCCCATCACCTCGTCGCCGCGCCAGTTGGTGAAGTAGGTGCGGAACACCTTCTCGCCGTCGCGGATGAAGACGTTGTGGCCGTGGTATTGGTCGACGCCGAAGTCGACGTCGAAGCCGTCCGTGAAGGTGTACCAAGGAATTTCCCAGCCCATCTTCGCCTTCAGGCGCGCGATGTCCGTTTGCGGCGTTGGCGAGACATAGACGAGCGTGGTGTCGCGGGCGTTCAGGTGGGCGAGGTTGCCGACCTGATCGGCCTGCAGGGAGCAGCCACGGCAGGCGTGCTCGGGCCACCCGAACACCCCAGGCTCGAAGAAGGCGCGGTAGACGATCAGCTGCCGGCGGCCCTCGAACAGATCGAGTAGGCTCATCTTTCCCTGCGGCCCCTCGAATTCGTAGGCCTTCTCGACAGCCATCCGCGGCATCCGTCGGCGCTCGGCGGCGAGCGCGTCGCCGGCCCGCATGTGGGCCTTCTCCTTGACGAGCATCTGCTGGCGCGCATCGTTCCATGCCTCCACCGACACGATTAGCGGGTGCGTCGCGGGCAATTCACTCTTCCCATTGTTCTTAACTGTCTTGGTCTTGGTCTTGGTCATGGTGGCCTCCTAATTGAACTGCTGGACGTTGACGACTGCTATGCCCCTGGCGAAACAATCGAATATTTTACGCTGGCCCGATCTCCTCCTACTGACGAGAGATCAGCTTCAACCACGGCGGCGAATGGAAGATGCTCATCAGCACGTACATCGGGATCATTCCGGTCAGCGGCGTTAAATCGTGCGTGGCCGAGCACAGCAGGTCCGGCATGCTGCCACGATGGATCCCCGTAAGCAGCGCCATGATCCCGAAGCGCAGCGGCGAGGCGGAGACAATTCGATGCCGCGAAGATCGCCGATCCGCGATTGTTCCCTAAAACCGTCTTCGTGCTCGGCAAACGACGAGTGGTCTGAATGTCAGCCATGGCCGTACTCGTCGTGCCAGCGCCACCGGGGGCCGTGGCCGGCTTCGTTACGTCTCTTGGAGGCTCGGTCGAGCCAATGGTAGACGCCGAGGAACCGATCCACGCCGCGCGCAAAGGTCGAATAAGTGTGGTAGCCGATACCGTCCTCAAGCGCGAAGGCGCCCATGCCCTCCCGCTCGCGCGTAAAAGTGCCCACCTCTATCCCGGCCATGGCCGCGAAAGCAGCAGGCCCGGAGTCCGGCGCTCCGGCTTTTTGATCTATGCTCATTGCTTCTCCGCGCAGGAACTGCGTCGCTGCCACGCCCGATGTGTTCTCAACGCAGTAGCTATGTCGCTGCGCGCCTGCAAAAATCCGTACATACATCCATAGGCTTGGGTCGAGCCTCGGAGCCTCTTAAGACATCAACGCGCCAAGTGGCTTTTAGTAGCGGGCCAATTCGTGGAAAGTTAGCCGGGCCACTTTGAGCCGGAGGCACCATGGATCCGATATTTGAAGTCAACCTTGATCGCGCGGCCATACCCTCGGGCGGGGCCTCCCGGGCTCTATATCTGCAATTGAAGGCGGCAATCGTCGACGGCCGCTTGAGGCTGGGCGCAAAACTGCCTCCCACTCGGCACGCGAAGACTTTCTTTGGCGTATCGCGGAACACCGCGGCGGAAGTGTACGAAAGGCTGCAGCACGACGGCTATGTTGTGGCCCGCCATGGTTCCGGCACCTACGTCGCCGATGTCCTGCCTGCTTCACCGTTCCGGGCGGAACGACGAGCTAACGACGCATCCGATCGGCGTCTGAACCCATTTTGGCTACAGCCCGAAGTCACTAGAGCTATCAACTTCTGGCGAGATACTTCGGAGCATCTGCCGTCCACAGCCGCCAACGAAATCGATTTTCGGCCTGCCATGGTCCAGTCTCGTCTTTTTCCGTTTGACGTCTTTCGCCGGTCGATGGTGAAGCAATTGCGGCAACTGGAGCAAAGGCCGGCAAGTCGAAGGAGCCCGCAAGGCGATCAGGGAAACCCATATCTTCGCGAGTCCATCGCTCGGCACATCGCGCTCACGCGAGCCGTTGTCTGCAGCCCGGACGATATCGTGGTCACCTCAGGCGCGCAGCAGGCGTTCGACCTGCTGGCGCGAGTCCTCGTTAAGCCCAACAAGACTGTTGTTGCGGTGGAGGATCCCGGCTATCCGCCCATGCGCGTGCCATTTATCGCAGCCGGCGCGCGGCTTGTTCCTGTCGAGGTCGACGCCGAGGGGCTTATTGTCGACCGGATCCCGCCCGCTACAGATGTGGTCTGCGTGTGCCCATCGCATCAATTTCCGCTTGGAGTGACGATGTCAAAGCGCCGTCGCGATGCGCTCATAGAGTTTGCGCGGTGCCGTGGCGCCGTCATCATCGAAGATGACTATGATGGTGAGTTTCGCTTCGATGGCATTCCCCTAGAGGCGCTGCGAAACTCCGATTTCGCGGATGTGGTCTTCTATGTCGGAACGTTTTCGAAATGCATGCTGCCTGCGCTGCGGCTTGGTTTCGTGGTGGCGCCTGATTGGGCGTTGCCTACTCTGATCACCGCCAAGAACAGCATGGATTGGCAATGTTCGAGGCTGGTCCAGATTAGCGTGTCCGATTTCATTGCCGAGGGCCACCTGGAGCGGCACATCCGCAAGATGCGCCAGATCTACCGGAAACGTCGCCAAGCGTTGCTGGCGGGACTCAAGGAGCATCTCGATGAATGGCTGGAACCGCAGCCATCGTTCTACGGCATGCACGTTGCGGCGCTCGCCCATACCGCGCTCGATCTCGATAGAGTCGCGGACGCCCTCGTCCAGCGCAACGTTATGATACACACCTTGAGCAGGTACCATCTCGGGCAACCGGCGAAGGCGGGGCTGGTTTTTGGCTATGCCGTGACCGACTTGACTGAGATCGATCGCGGTCTCTCCCTGTTGCGCGCGGCCATATCGGCTTGACGCGAGCTTACCAAACTTCTGCCGGTCGGTCGCTCGACGATCTATGCGGAAATGAAATGCGGCGCGCTTCTTGCGCAGAAGCTGGCTTTTCGTCGCACGATCGTCCTCAAGACGGCCTTGGAGAACTGGCTGAACGCGCAGCCGAAGCCCGCAAACTGAGGGCCTGGTGAAGGACCCTATTAGGGGCAAGGCGTCCGGGGCGCTCGCGAAGGAGCGGAGAGCTTCCTGCCCTCGATCCTGCCGATGAAACGTCCGGACTTTTGGTGCAGTGCATGAGTCCGTTCATGGCCCTTCTCTACCATTCGCGGCACGGCGCATGACGACTGCTATTGAGGGAAGACCGGACATGTCGCGGACATCGCGAAGCCGACGCGAATGACCCAAATCGGTCCAAAACCAGGGGCAACATTCCGTACTGTTGCGATCCCCTTAGACTTGAACCGCGCCGATAAGACCCAGTTCTCGACCGGCATGGTCACGCTCATGTAGATTGCGGGCATGTCTGACAAGGAACTGGCGGCGAGGCTTGCAATCGAGTCGCAATATGCGCGCCTGAGCGTGGCGGTATCGAATAAGGACCTAGACGCGCTCCGCGCGCTCCACACGTCGGAGTACGGCGAACTTCAGATCAGTGGGGAGGAGCGCGATCTGGCAGAGGTCATGACCGAATGGCGTGGCGACCTCGCCTACATGATGGAACCGAGCTTCCAAACCGAGATCCATAATTTCGATCTCGATGGCGACCAGGCCAATGTCACCGTTTCCTCTGTGCAAACCTATATCGGCTCGCCTTCCGCTTTACTGCGGTTCAGCAATCGGATCGAGACAACGCGACGCGATTCCTGGACCAACACCGGCGTCGGCTGGCGTCTAAGCCGCTCAGAACAACGGGCAATCAAGTGGTGGGTCGACGACAAGCTCAATAGTGAAATGACATTTTCGCCGCCATTGACGGTGGAGCAGTGCGCAGCCGTGGTGCGCGATCTGCGCGTCCACGCCCTTCCCTTCACAAGCGTCCTCGCCGGCGTCGGCTTCGACGACCTCGCCGGCCTTGATCGGCTCATCGGAGACGCACGTATTGTTGCGCTTGGCGAGGCGAGTCACGGCACCGCCGAATGCTTTCAGATGAAGCACCGTCTGCTCGAATATTTGGTGGAAAGAAAGGATTTCACTGTCTTCGCCATTGAGGGAAATTGGCCCGAGGCACAGGTCGCCGACCGTTTCATCAAGACTGGTGAGGGCGATACCGCTGCCGCGCTCGCTGCCATGTATTTCTGGACCTGGCAGACCGAGGAGGTGTCCGCGTTGCTGTACTGGATGCGCACTTACAATGCGACGCGGCGCGACCGTTCCGTTCTCTCTTTCACCGGCTTCGACATGCAATATCCGAACGTGGCGATGAAGCGCGTGATCGATTTCCTGGACCGCACCAGCAGCGCCAATCGAAATGCCGTCCGTGCGCTTTATGATGGCATGGAGAAGCTGGACAAGCCGGGCTCTGAAATCACCGCACAAGAATACGCACGGCTCGCAAACGGAGCCAGCAAGGCGCTTGATCTCATCGAGGCACAGCGCGAGGTGCTGGTGATAGCCTCGACCTCGGAGCAGTATCGCGACCTCCGCCAAGCCGCGTGCATTGTGCGGCAAGCGCTCGAAATGCGTGCTGGAATCCTGGAACGGGACCGCGCCATGGCGGAGAATGTGCGTTGGCTGGTCGAGGAAGAATTTCCGGGGCAAAAGATCGTGCTATGGGCGCACAATGGCCACGTCGGCACCAACATAGGCGGCAGCGAGAGGAGCCTGGGCGATCATTTGCGCGATCGCTACGGCGATCAAATGGCCATAATTGGATTCTCTTCACACCATGGAGAGGTGCGAGCCATACGCACGAAGGATGGCAGGGTCCAGCGTGGTGGGCCCGTTGCTATGCCACTCGCGCCGGCCAGCAAGTTCAGTGTTGAGGCGTTGTTTCATGCAACCGGTCTGCCCCGCTTCATTCTCGATCTCCGCTACCTGCCCAAGGACAGTGCGATGGGTGCTTGGCTTGGAAAACCGAGACTGCATCGGGCGATCGGTGCCGTCTACGACCCCGATCGCGCCTCCAGCTACTATGAACAAGTGCGGCTGCCTGAGACGTACGATGGCATCGTTTTTATTGCGGAGAGCACGGCGGCAAAGCCACTGATATGAGATGTACCTGCCATTTCATCGGTGTCGCTTGCCCTCCGATCCCAAGCTGTCATTCCGCTGAATGCTAGAGCCCAAAGCGCTCGCACAGCGCGGCGGCTTCTTCGTTGCGGACCGAGCGCAGTGAGGGCGTCGGCTGTGACGCGGCAATGAAGGTGCTTTATCGCTGCACTGCATGAGGCAGCTTTTGGCCCGAAGGCGAAGTCAAAGCATGTCCGCCTTCACGTCGGCTGATGGAGGACAAGCGGACCCATTATGCTCATGGTGAGTTCTTCGGCTTGTGGCCCGTCACGTCATTTCGCTGNNTGGGGCGCGACGCTTTTGACCCAACTGCGACATTGGCGGCGAGACTTCGGTGCAACGCAGCACGGAAGGTCTTGAGAGTCGATAGGCCAACGCGGCTTCATTTTCAGCGTTCGAACCAGATGCTTTTTTCCTGGTGGGGAAGTAACCTGGAGTTCAGGCCGCCATATTTCGAGAATAGCACTATTTTTGGAAGTCACAACGGGCAAAAGCTTGTGACACTATTGCTCATAGCGCATGGGGCCGGCGCTGCTACGCCCAATGATGAAAGAACCTCGCATCGGGATTAGCGCAGTAAAGAGCTCAACGTGACTCCCATCGCTTTGGCCAGGTATCTGCGCTTTATATTATAAGGGCTCGTGACATGACGAGGGAAACGCTGCCATTCCGAGACTTTCAAGAGACTGACGAAATTCAAGCGGCGCCCACATCGCGCAATTGACAGCCGGTAGCAGCGACACAACAATTGATAGCACCTTGCACTTCCAAGTATCCTCGGGCATGCTGGGCTCCAAGCTCTTCATCTGTCTACCAGTTTCCGCGAGGGGGACTTGGATGAATGCGGTATGTAAGATTTTGTTCATTGCGTATTGACGGTTACCAGCCGTGCGCTCGGTGCGCCACAAGCAGGGTCGGGAGACGTTTACTTCCGGAAGCACCTCAAATGTGTACTTGACAATTTGGACTCCTACAGAAAATGGGGCGAGTCGTTGCCGGGCGTCTCTCTGCCTATTCCTTTGAAAATCTGCCCATACACGGACCCGACGTCAGAAGAAGCAAGAAAGATAGCACAAAGGAATGAACTGCCAGACGTGAGCAAGTTCCCTAATGTGCAAATCCGTTTCATTCTCATTATTAAAAAATCGGAATTGGACTGCTTGAGCTTGTACCGTTCCCTATTGGACTCCGAAGCTGAAACTACAAGCCTCCCCACGCCTCTCTGTCCTCACTAGTCGCTTTTCAGGAGCTGCACCATGGGCAGGCGGCCCGTTTGGTTTGAAACGCTCTTGCTTAGGTTAAAGGCCGACAGATGGGTCTATTTGGAGCGATTCTCTTGGATCATCATCGTTGCCACGGCGGTTCTTGGCATTCCTACACTCCTTATCGAGCACCACTTTCAATTACAGCGGGACAGGCAGAACACAACGCTGGAGTTCGCGAAACTGTTTCAGGGCGCTCACCTCGTTTCACAACGGTTCGCCTTGCTCATGCCATGGCTAGAAGGAAAATACGATATTGAGAATTTGCGGCGTGTTGAGGCTAGCAGGGCCGATCTTCGGGCCATCGTTTTGGATATGGTTGAGCCCATCACTTCTTCAAGTGCACAGCTGCGGTCCGCCATCTTTGACGTCGTCGATTTTTACGAGACGCTGCAATTATGTATTGAGAACGATCGGTGCGACAAAGCAATGGCCGTAGCATATTTTCAAGGTTATGCGTGGGAGTTTTACTGTTTATATCAGCCATACATTGAGAAACTCAAGAAAGTGCTTGGCGCGTCAGATGGCAACAGGCGCGATATAGCTCATGACTTCAAGTCATATGGGGACTGGTTGAAGAGTTTCGCGACCAGTCAGGGAAAACGGCCATGCTAGTGAAGCAAGGTGATGACCGGATGATACGGAGGTTCATCGCAGCGATCGCGCTTGCCGTTTTGTCGGTCGTGGGTCTGACGCGGGCGCTACAAGCCGCGGACATACGTGTGCTCGATACAGAACACCGCGAGGAACTTGACTCATATCCAAATATGCCCAATAATCTGCGTGACATTGTCTGCAATTTAAGTCTTAAGGGCATAATCGAGCAGGGCGATCTTCAGAAGATAAAAGCGGCGATCGATGAGAAATTCTCCGTCAGGCGGTCGGAGAACTTCTCGGTCAGGCTTTGTCTAGATTCCGAGGGCGGGAATTATCTTGAAGCTCTAGACATTGCCGAATTCCTGATGGGCCAGTACATAGGTACTGGGCTTAAGCGCGAGGCAATTTGTGCCTCGTCTTGCGCCGTGATTTTTATGGCCGGCACGCGGCTAATTGACGGTTGGGTTGGGCCTATGCGCGATGAGGGATTTGATCGATTCATGCATCCTTCCAGCACACTTGCGTTTCATGCGCCCTATCTCGATTTGGAAGGCATGGAAAGCACGCCGATAAACACCCGTTGGGCCAAGCTAGCAGAACTTTACAATGATGGTGTTATGGCGACTCGACGATTGACCGCGATGGCCATGGGTGCGGAGTTGCGGTTTCCAATGGAATTGCTTGCCGAAATGCTGACAAAAGGACCCAAAGAAACATATGTTATTAATACCGTCGGCAAAGTCACCCGTTATCGCATTGACTTATTCGATGTAGCGGTTCCTTCTTTTGAGACGCCTGCGTTTTGCCATGCTTGCGCCAACAGACTCTACCCGGACGAGTTTTCGTGTGATCTCGACGGAGAAGATCCTCAGATCCGGTCCCAAGTCCAATCCCTCAAACGCTTTCGAAGCGGGCGCAGGGTGGAATTCATGCCGGGAGCATCATCCAACCCATGTGTGATCGACGTGGAAGTGATCGGTCAAACGATCAAAGGCTGGTTCCTTCGACCCGATTTGCGCTACCGAGACCAGCGTAGTTCTCGCGGGGACTTCGGGAGCAAAAGCTCTGAAGCGAGGCCGCTCCCATACTGGTACTTGTACGACCCAGACACGCTGCTATCCACAATCGAGCAGCGATAATCTGATATTCTCCGATGCGGCGTCGGCAGCGCGAGAATTCCGCCATGCCTTGAGGATGTTTCCGGTTATGGCCCTTCACGACATGCAGTCCTAAAACGGCGATCGGTCGCTTTCGGGGCACAGCGGAAGTAGTTCGGTGCCTGGCCTTGTCCGGGTACGACGCGAATGACCCGAAGCGGTCATGGTCGGCAGCAGGAAAGAAGCTTGACGGCATAAAGAAAATGGCAGTCTGTTTCGCTTTCGAGGCGCGCCGCTCAGGGAGTTTGATCAGGCATTTAAGGGGAGGAAAAAATGGGCAGCATCGAGCGGCGAGAGCTTATGAAAGCAGCTGCCGTCGGCGGGATTGCTTTGTCAATCGGCGGTGCCCAGAGTCTGCTTGCGTCGAACGAAGCCCGTGCACAAGGAGCGCCGCCCCGTGCTGCAGGCTGGCCGAATAGAAGCTTGCTCGATCTCTTGAAGATCGACCACCCGGTCATCCAGGCCCCCATGGGGGGTCACATAAGTCCCGACATGCCGGTAGCGGTCTCCGGGTCGGGCGGGCTCGGCTCTTTTCCCTGTTCCGCGTTGACTTCTACGCAGGTACGCGATGTGGCTGCCAAAATCCGTGCTCAAACTACCAAGCCGCTGAACCTCAACTTCTTCTGTCATGTGACCCAGCGGGATGCAGCAGTGGAGGCCGGGTGGCTCAAGCGGCTCGCTACCTACTACACCGAGCTTGGTGTGAACCCTCCTGATTTTCCCACCAGCACTCGCCCGCCCTTTGGCGCGGAAATGTGCGACGTGGTTGTGGAGCTGAGACCGCAAGTCGTGAGCTTTCATTTCGGGTTGCCCGAGAAATCCCTTGTTGATCGTCTCAAGGCCGCCGGCTGCGTGATTTTCAGCTCCGCGACGACAGTTACAGAAGCGCGCTGGCTCGAGGAGCACGGAGTCGATGCAGTCATTGCCCAAGGTGCCGAAGCCGGCGGCCACCGCGGCATGTTCTTGACGCGCGAGCCGACATCGCAGGTCGGTACGCTCGCTCTCGTCCCGCAGGTGGTCGATGCAGTGAAAGTTCCAGTCATTGCCGCAGGCGGAATCGCCGACGGACGGGGTATCGCGGCGGCATTCGCGCTGGGTGCGTCATCCGTGCAGATGGGCACGGCGTACTTGCTTTGCCCCGAGGCTCGAATTTCTGCCCTCCATCGTGCAGCCCTCAAGTCCGCGAAAGACAAGCTCACCGCCATCAGCAATGTGCTAACGGGACGGCCTGCTCGTGTTTTCGTCAATCGCATCGTCCGCGAGGTAGGACCACTCGCAACCGGCGTTCCATCCTTTCCTCTGGGCGCGGTTGCGATTGGGCCATTGCGCACGAAGGCGGAGTCTCAGGGCTCCGCCGACTTCAGCGGACTATACGCCGGGCAGGCTGCGGCACTCGGCCGAGAGCTTCCCGCAGGTGAGCTCACTTTGAAGCTGGCCGCCGAGGCACTTCAGAGGCTCGGCGCGCTCGGCCGTGCGGGTTGAGATCGGCGCATTCACGGGGAAGCCCTGAAATTAGCGCTGAGTCCGTCCGCTGCTGGCCCGTCACGTCATTTCGCGGCGACGCAGCAATTCGGTCTGTCAACGCCGGAGCAAAAATGTATCGGCTTGCCGGAGCAAAAATACATCAATGATGCTGGCAAGAAGGCCCCCGAACTGGAGGCCTTTCGTCAGGCATCAGGCTTGGGCGGGTTGATCCGCCGGCGTGTCCGAGGTGGCCCGGCGTGAGTGGCGCTTGCTCTGATTGAGCCTGTAGCTGTCGCCGTTCATTTGCAGGATATGGACGTGATGGGTGAGCCGGTCGAGCAGCGCACCGGTGAGCCGCTCAGACCCGAACACGCTGGTCCATTCGTCGAACGGCAGGTTCGAGGTGACGACGGTTGAACCGCGCTCGTATCGCTGGCTGAACACCTCGAACAACAGCTCGGCACCGATCTGTGAGAGCGGCACATAGCCAAGCTCGTCGATAATCAGGAGTTTGTATCCGGCGAGCTGCCGCTGTAGGCGAAGCAACCGCTTCGCGTCGCGCGCCTCCAAC
Organism: Hyphomicrobiales bacterium; assembly: GCA_003140315.1. Classification (GTDB taxonomy): domain Bacteria; phylum Pseudomonadota; class Alphaproteobacteria; order Rhizobiales; family Xanthobacteraceae; genus PALSA-894. The sequence continues at coordinate 6,095 of PLJS01000140.1, read as the reverse complement.
AGTTCGTGGACGAGAGCCGCCGCGGTATAGAAGCCAACTGACAGCCGCTTCTGACAGGCCGCGAGACCGAGCCCAAGACCGATGTGGGTCTTGCCGGTGCCGCTGTTGCCGACTGCGATAATGTTCTCCCGGCGGATCACGTACTCAGAGCGGGCGAGTTCCAGCACGAGGGTCTTGTTGAGCGACTGAATGGCGGCGAAGTCGAAGCTGTCCAGGCTCTTTACAGACGGGAACCGCGCCTCCTTGATCCGGCGCTCGACCATCCGCCGTTCGCGGTCGATCAGCTCCAGTTCGGCCAGGCGCAGCAGAAAGCGGGTATGATCGAGGCCCTCGGCGGCGCACTGCCGGGCGAGCTTGTCATATTCGCGCAGGAACGTCGGCAGCTTGAGCGCCTTCAGGTGATGAGCGAGTAGAAGCTGGGGCGTATCGGTCATGATGTCGCTCCTGTCAGCAGCCCCAGGTAGGTTTTGGCCAGCGTCATCGCCACGTGGGCCTTCGGCAAATACGGATAGGCCGTCATGTCGAGGCGCGGCGGTCGCCGTTCGATGCGACACAGCACCAGATGCTTCACGGCATCGAAGCCGATTGCTCCACGCGCGATGGCATCGCGGACCGCGGCGGCGACCTCATCAGCGCGGAAGACCTCCATCAGTCGTAGAATCTGCACAAACTCGCGCTTGCCCGGCTTACCCATGCGGGCTTCCAGAAGGCGCCGCAGCGTGGCGAACTCGTCCGGCAAGTGCCAGCCGGCCAGCGGTGCAGCCTGGTCCAGCGCGTTGATCTTCTGCTCGATCAGCGCCAGGTAGTGCAGCGGATCAAAAACGAAGTCTTCCCGGTCGTAGGAGCGTGGATGACGTGCGATCACCTCCGCGCCGCATGAGATCACCACCTCATGGACATAACCGCGCACGAGCACCTCGCGGTGACCGTAGATCGTTGGCACCGAGTAGTCATTGAGCCGGTAGCGCACCAGCGACAGCGAGGAGACACTCGTGGCCACCTTCTCGCAGGCGTCATAAGGCGCAGGCAGTGGCATTTGTAACGCGGCAAGGTCGCGTTCCAGCCGCTCGCCGATTGTCTCGTCATGGCCGCGCAAACGGTCAGCCATTCGACGGCGGCAGCATTCCAGCAGATGGGCGTTCAACGCCTCGAAGCTCTCGAACACCGGGATTGGTACGAGAAAATTGCGTCGCGCATAGCCGACCAACCCTTCGACCTTGCCCTTGTCGTTGCCTTTGCCGGGCCGGCCGAACCGGTCCTCGAACAGATAGTGCGATTGTAGCTCGGTGAACACGCGCGTTCGTTGCCGCTTGCCATCACCGAGGATGCGGGCCACCGCGATCTTGGTGTTGTCATACAGGATCGACTGTGGAACCCCGCCGCAGAATGCGAATGCCCGAACGTGGCCGTCGCAGAAGGCTTCCGTTGTCTCCGCCGGATAGCCGACCACGAAGCAGGCGTCCGAATGCGGAAAGTCAAAAGCAAAGAAGTGGATCTTGCGCTCGACACCCCCGATGATGCCGATGGCCTCACCAAAGTCTGCCTGAGCATGCCCCGGCGGATGCACCAGCGGCACGAACATCTCTTGCGTCCGCTGCCGAAAGCCCGCCACATAATCCTTCACAATTGTGATGCCGCCCGTGAAGCCGTATTCGTCCCGAAGCCGCTCGAAGATCCGCTTCGCCGTGTGCTGCTGCTTCCTCGGTTGTGACTTGTCACCCCGAAGAATGCGGTCAATCACGGAAATAAATGCATCAAGCTTCGGCTTCACCGGCGGCTTCTTGCGCACATAACCGGGCGGCACCGAGAACTTCATCATCTTGTTCACGGTCCGCGGATCGAGCCCAAACCGTCGCGCCGCCGCCCGCTCGCTCAGACCCTCAATCCGAACCGAATAACGAACCCGTGCATATAGCTCCACGCCCTTCATCCCCCACCCTCTGCCAATGCAAAGGGCTATCTGTTGCCGGATTTTTACTCCGGCTCCGCAACCAGAATACCCGGCCGCTTCACTGAGGGATTATTGCTCCGGCGCTCTCAAAATGATGACAGCACGTCCAAGCGCCGGAAAAATATTCAACGTATTCAGCCGGTTCCTCCAGCCGCATAACCGGAGCCCTAGCGGGCTCATATTGAGGAGTCGACAATGAGCTTGAAAAGACGAGCGATCCAAGAGTTCGCTAAACTGAGCATGGCCATAATCCCACTGAGACCGAGAAGCAAAAAGCCGTTCAAGGACGGAGGGGTACACGCAGCCACGGTCGACTGGAAAGTACTCAGGGAGCGCTTCCGGCATTCCGAAGATAATTACGGCATCGCCACGGGCAGGGTGTCAGATCTCGTCGTCGTCGATGTCGACGGGAAACGAGGCGCGATGTCGCTCCGAAAGCTCCAGAGGAAGCACGGCAAGCTGCCCGAAACAGTGACCGTGCGGACGGGACGGGGCATGCACCTCTATTTTCGTCCCGGCGACACGGTCGTTCGTAACTCGGCGAGCAGACTCGGTGCCGGCGTTGATATCCGCGGTGACGGGGGATACGTAGTTGGCCCGGGTAGCATCCACGAGACTGGCGCGCTGTACAGATTTGCTGAGGGCCGCGGACTCGACGACGTAAAAATTGCACGAGCGCCGAAGTGGTTGCGCGAGGCAATTGAAGCGCCCAAGAACACTGATAGGTCGGGGTTGCTGCCTAACTGGACGATTCCATCAACCAAGCGTGTCCGGGCCGAAGCCTATGCGGCCGCCGCGTTGCAGCGAGAGCTGGACCGCCTACGCAAGGCTCCCAAACACCGGCGCAACGACACCCTGAACTGCTGCGCGTTCAAACTAGGTCAGTTCCTGCCCTATGCGCTGCTGGACCGGAAAGCAATCGAAACCGATCTGGAACGAGCCGCGCTAGCTATCGGGCTCGAAGAACGCGAAGTTACCGCAACGATCAACAGCGGTCTAAATGCTGGCGAGCGCTCTCCCCGTCGAATGCCGGCCTCAGTGAAGAGAGGGGAGCATATTGCTCCTGTCTCGGCCAAGTTTATCCCCGAAAAAAACTTGACCGAAGAGCTCTCACACCTGGGTGAGACCGACACCGACAACGCACAACGCTTGGCTGCGCGGTTCCAAGACCGAATCATTTTCACCAAGGGGAGGGGCTGGTTGGTATATGACGGCGGCCGTTGGTGCCCCGAAGCTGTCCACAAGTGCATCGAGTTCGCCAAAGAAACCGCTCGGAAAATCCGTCGCGAAGCCAAGTACCTCGCGGACGATTCGACCAAGGCTGCTCGAAGGAAATTCTCTTCGGCGTCGCTATCCAAGAGTGCGCTCGGCGAGATGTTGGAACTAACGAAAGGCCTCGTCGAAGTCGAGGACAGGAACCTAGACGCCGATCCGTTGCTTCTCAATGTCGAAAACGGCACCATCGATCTTCGCTCGGGCCAAATCGAAGGTCACGACCCGCGCGACCTGCTCACGCAAATCGCGCACGTCGTCTTCAACAGCAAAGCCAAGTGCCCAATCTTTATGTCGTTCCTGAAGAGGATCACTGACGAAGACAAAGCCGTGAAGCGATACATGAAGAAGTGCGTCGGCTACAGCTTGACCGGTAAGACCGGCGAACAGGTGTTCTTTTTTTGCTACGGAAAATCCGGTCGGAACGGAAAGTCGACCTTCGTGAACACTGTTCGCGACATGCTGGGCGATTACGGCTGTCACACGCCCACCGAAACGTTAATGACGAAGCAATATGACAACGCAATCTCAAACGATCAGGCGCGGCTTGCCGGTGTCCGACTTGTGACTGCAGTTGAGGCGAATTTCAATCGCCATCTGGATGAGGCGAAGCTGAAAGCCATGACGGGAGGCGAAAAGATCACTGCCCGTTTTATGCGGCAGGAGTATTTCGAGTTCTTACCAAGGTTTAAGCTGTGGTTCGTCGCCAATGATCGGCCGCGTGTGCGCGGAACGGACACAGCGCTTTGGCGGCGTATTCGCGTGCTTCCGTTCAACGTCGAGATCCCGGAAGCGGAGTGCGATAAGGACCTACCGGCCAAGCTCCGGGCCGAGTGGCCAGGTATTCTTGCATGGGCAGTGCGCGGGTGTTTGGCGTGGCAGTGCGAAGGACTCATAGCACCATCTGCCATTCGGGCGGCAGGGGATGAGTGGGCCCACTCCGCCGACCATCTGAAGCGCTTCGTGGGCGAAGTCCTCATCAGGGACCCCGGTCATCGTATTGGTGCGGCGCCTTTGTACGACTCTTATGGCCGGTGGTGTTCCCGAAATGGGGAGACTCCGCTCAGCATGGGAAAGTTCAAGACCGCCCTAACGGTGTCGCACAACCTGACGCACAAGCGGTCCAATCAGGGGAGCCAGTGGATTGACGTTCGGTTGAGCCAGTAGTCGATCCATTGCCGGCCATTGTGCCCGGGGTGTAGGAAGTGACAGGCTGTCTCATAGTCACTGATGCTATTTGTTTAGCTAAGATGATTATGTTTCAGCCGTCACCCCCGGCACTATGACTACGCGGGAGTCATTTTATACGGGTGCGGGTGTGCCTCTCAGGTTGCCAGGCGCAATCACGCCCCCGGGAGCATTCGGAACATGTCGCCGCAGTTCCGACGGGTCTCATCGTCCGTGAGGGACGCGACCATCGACCTGCGTTGCCGGTCGCCCTGAGTTGCCGGTCGCCCTGCAAAGCTGTCTTGATCCCACTGAATGCGGTTCGAGTTTCGCTGCCGGGGACGCTAATTTGCTGCATCAGCGTCGACCTAGTTCAAGCCACACAGGCGACAGCAAAACCGACAAAAATCGACTTGGCGAGGTGCCGAACATGGGCCATATCGATGTTTTCAAAGATGCCGCAATCAATCCGGTAGCTGCAGTCGCGTTACTCAGGAAGCGAGAACGGAGCTGGCGCAAGTCTGGCAGGAAAAAAGATCTATACCGATTTCTGAATACCGTCTCCGTGCTTTATGCTGCATGGAGAAAAGCCGACGTTGCTGCATCCGCCGCACATCGACTTGTCTTGATAGCTGGTGCAAAACGGCGGAAGGGTCGCCATCCCATTCGGACTATCATCGATGCGGTGTCGCGCGCTGATCGACGGACCGAAAGTCGATGGACCCGCGCGCTGCGCTTCGCATGGCGGGAGCGCCGGAACTACGAGGACCTCCAAGACTGCCTTCGGAGCAACGGTGGTATTGCGGGCTGTGCTGACAAATGGGCGGAGCTACGGGCGGAAATGCGGACGCCGCCTGGGTTCGTGCGGGTGGGTGGTGAACACCGCGTGCCGCTCATCCCGCTTTTTTTAGGAGTGGAAATGCTCACTCCGCCGGGATAGGTCAATAAAGCTTCGTAAGCCGGATTGGCGCAAGTAAATGCCCTCCTTCGCTCGATATATTGGCATCGACTATTCGGGCGCACAGACGCCTATCGCAAGCCTGAAGGGCCTTCGCGTCTATTTAGCCGGAGGCGATGAGCCGCCGGTTGAGGTGCCACCACCCCCATCCCCACGAAAATACTGGACGCGGCGCGGCGTCGCCGAATGGCTGGTTGAGCGGCTGACCGAGGACCCACCCACGTTAGTCGGCGTTGACCATGGCTTTTCGTTTCCGCTGCGCTATTTCGAGGTGCATCGCCTCAAGCCAGACTGGCCTGCCTTTCTCGAAGATTTTCAGCATCATTGGCCGACTGATGATGATCACATCTATGTAGATTTCGTTCGTGAGGGCGCATTCGGCAATGGCGCGGCGCGCAAGGGCAACGCTCGCTGGCGGCGCCTGACCGAGGAGCGCGCAGCCGGCGCAAAATCGGTATTTCATTTCGGCGTGCCGGGATCGGTGGCGAAATCCACCCACGCCGGGATTCCATGGCTGCGTATCATCCGCCAGCGGCTGGGCGACCGCGTACATTTCTGGCCATTCGACGGGTGGGACATTTCGGCTGGGCGGTCGGTCATCGCCGAGGTCTATCCGGCGCTGTGGAACCGCAGCTTCGCTCGCCAGAACCGCAACCCCGACCAGCACGACGCCTACAGCATCGCCGCCTGGCTTTCGCGCGCTGACCGTAATGACAGCCTCGCGGCGTTCCTCAAGCCCGACCTGAC
>PLJS01000151.1:562-3314 GCA_003140315.1 Hyphomicrobiales bacterium | reverse complement strand
GGACTTGAAGGTCGCCCTGTCGTACGTCGAAGACGCCGAGCAACCGTTCTTCGATAAGAAGAGAACCATTTCCTTTGACAACACTCCCGGACTTTTCGCCAAATTGGATAAGGCCGCGCAGTACCTCGCGGCGGCGCGCGCAAAAAATCCTGACCAGTCACTTACCATCGAAGACGAAAAGGACGGACCAGTCACGTACACTCAAGATGATATCGCCGGGGCGATATCCTTCCGGGAAGGTCGGGTCGCATTCGTGGCGTGGCAAACGGCCTTTAATGAAGACAACAAAAACGAGGCATCACGCCGCGCACAGGCCGCATTTCAAAAGGCGACCAGATTTTGCCCGAACAGAGCTTCCTACTACCTCAACCTCGCAGATGTGTGCAGGTTGCAAGGTGATAAGAAAGCGGCGTCCGCAAACGTTGCCGCCGCACTTAGGCTGGAACCGGAGTCTACCGACGCCATCAAACTGAACGACGAGATCAATCAGCTTCCAGATGTCGTTGTGACCTTGCCTCCGCGCCCGCGTAAAAGACAACATTATCCATTTTTGTACGCCTTCTTAGCGGGCATCGCTTGTTTCGCGCTCGGTTTTCCTCTCGCCTGGAATGTTCGTCCCACCGGANNCCGGTCCTACTATTCCTTGCCGGTTTCGCATTAGTAATCGGCAGCATCTTTTTCAAAATCAAATTTGCCTTCGAACCTTCCGAGCCTGATCCGTACGAGCTGTACAAGTCCGCTCGCCTTGAGAAGGACGTGACAGCAATAGTCCACGAGCAATACGAGCAGCGTTATCAGTCCGAGATAGAACGTAGATGACTGGCGACGATTCATCGTATCAGTCCACGACGCAATTCTTTCTGGGCGAGCCTTCCTACGATCCGCGAGCCCACTACGACCGCATCTGTCGAAAGTTCCAAGCGCACCCAATTAACACTGACGAAGCCGCCCGAGCGTTTGGAACTGGCCTGTTGCTGCGCGTTGTCAAGGCAATAGACCCTCGCCTCAGAAAAACGCCGAACGATCCCATTCTCGACGCGCTTGATCAGATCGTGGTGGGGCTATTCGTCGACAATGACATCTATGTCGATCCACCGCCGGCATACGAACACCTACCGGAGCAGCGAGACTACTTTGATCTGTTGGAACGCAAGTACGACGCCAGTCGCGTAGAACCGGCAGCAAAAGTTCTTGAAGAGATTCTGACAACCTTTCTTCTCAACGCACCCGCAGGCGCCTTTGAACGGACTTCGACCGCGTTCCAGGTCCCTCTCATTGACCTGTACGAGCGGAGCGGATCGTTTCTCACGTATGCGCTCAACACCCTCGCCAGTCGTAGAACGGCCGATGAACGACTTCTGTTTCCCTCGCTCAACAAGACGTACTTCGACAACGTCGCGGAAGCATCGGGCCGTTCGCTGGACAAGCTAGATTTCGCAAAAGCGATCTATCCTGTGAATTCTACGCTTTCCGGCACGGCTCTCGCTCAGGCGTATCTCAAGAACACTCCCTTCCTGGAACTCTTCATGGCTCCCGTGACCCTTCACGTCCCGGAACATATCCGCTTCGAACACACGCACATCATCGGCGGCGCCGGTGTCGGAAAGACGAGCCTCATTGCAAATACGCTGCTTGACGATCTGAAGAAGCCCGAGCCGCCCGCTACCATCATTATCGATCCGCATGGCCAGCTCTTGGAGAGCATCGAGCGCTTCGCTCTGTTCGATGGCCCGCTTGGTGATCGTCTGCTGATTATCGATCCAAGCAGTGCGGCGTATCCGCCCGCGCTCAACATGTTCCACCCCGGCGGCAAACGCCTACGGCTCTATTCCGACGACGTCCGCAGGGACATCGAGAACAACGCCATCGCGCTATACGACTATGTATTCGGCTCGATCGCATCAGCGCTCACTCAGAAGCAATCCGTGGCGTTTTCGTTTGTAGTCCGCCTTCTGTTCTCAATTCCTGGCGCGACCATTCACACGCTCCTAGAACTGATGGAAGAGGAACTTCCAAAGAACGGCACGGTCCGCGACAGCAAATTTGCGCCCGTCATCGAGCGGCAGTCCCTAACAGCCCGCCGGTTCTTTGAGCATCATTTCTATCACCCGACCGAGTTCAGGGAGACGAAGCAGCAGATCGCTCATCGACTGTACGGCATCCTTCAGTACCCGGAATTCGAGGCGATGTTCTCCACGCCCGAACGCAAACTCGACATGTTCGAGGCGATGCAAACCGGAAAGATCGTTCTGGTCCATGCTTCCCGCGGACGCTTGGGAAAAGACGGTTCAGCGCTGTTCGCGCGTTACATCATTGCGCTGGTCTTCGCCGCCGCATTTGAGCGGGGTGTCGCCAAGGCGGAATTGAAGCCTGCGTTTCTTGTCGTCGACGAGGCCGCTGACTTCTTCGATGACCATATTGAGNNTCACCTTTGCCCACCAGAGAATTGAAGGTCAGCTTTCCCTTGCCATGCGCTCCGCTCTCGCGGCCAACACATCGATTAAGTATGCGGCAGGCGTTTCCGCCCAGGATGCGCACTTTATGGCCAAAGATATGTACTGTGACCCGAGCTTCATAATGGCTCAGCGGAAGACCGGCGATCAGACTGAGTTCGCCTGCTTAGTCCGCAACCTGACCCCCCACGCGATCTCTCTCACGGTTCCGCTGAGTAGGCTTAGCGCGGAACCGCGCATGACTGATGCTGCGCACGAAAGGCTGCTAGCGCGAAACCGCGAACGCGTGTCCGTGCCTC
>PLJS01000151.1:0-550 GCA_003140315.1 Hyphomicrobiales bacterium | reverse complement strand
TTTTCATCGCATACCACGCGTCATTGCACTGCACCGTCACTAATCGCTTTCCATAGCGCACGTTTACTTATCCGCGCGTTCAATTAATTCAGCTTCGTATGGACGCTCCCACCGGTCAGAAGCACTTGCGAAACTCGCGCTGGTCACGCGACGCCGTGCTTGATCGCGGAGAACCGACGGTCGCCCGAGTCACCGGGCGCGACATCGAGATTTTCAAAGTGCTTGCGCGCTGCCGGTATCTTCCCGTCGACGACATCCACGCGTTCGTCGGCGGCGAAATGAAGCCGCTCGTTCATCGGCTCAATCTTCTCTCTCGCAAGCCTAACCNNGCGGCACACCGCGGATGCCAATTATCGCCGGTTGGTCTATGAACTTGATGAGCGCGGCGCCGGAATCTTGCGTGATCTGGGCTTGTCACCGCCGGCGAAGTCCTATCACCGCAATTTTGCCCACGAGCTTATGGTCTGCCGCATCGCGGCTTCGATCGAGCTGGGAGTACGCGCTGATCCATCGCTCCGCCTAATCTCGTGGCCCGAAATTCTCGCAAACG
>PLJS01000217.1:8866-29687 GCA_003140315.1 Hyphomicrobiales bacterium | reverse complement strand
CATGACGGTCGCTCAGGATGACGATCAGCGCTACACCACCGGCGAGCGGCCGCCATCGACGTTGATCGCGGTGCCGGTAATGTAGGAGCCGGCGTCGGAGACGAGGAAGCAGGCGAGATTGGCGAACTCCTCGGCCTTGCCGATGCGGCCGAGCGGGATGTCCTTCTCCAGCCCGGCGATGTAATCCTTCAGCGGCACGCCCTTCTTCTTGGCCGACTGGACGTGCTGGTCGGCCTCGATCAGGCCGACGAGCATCGCGTTGACCAGGATGTTGTGCGGCGCGCCCTCGCCGGCGAGCACCTTGGTCAGCGCCATGCCGGCCGCACGCGAGACCGAGGTCGGCGCGGAGTTCGCGCGCGGCGCCTTGGCGCCGATGTTGAGGATGTTGATGATGCGGCCCCATCGCCGCTCCTTCATCTGCGGCCAGACCAGGCGATTGAGCCGGATCGCGGCGAACAGTTTCAGGTCGAGGTCGGACTGCATCACCTCGTCGATCAGCTTCTCGAACGGGCCGGTCGCCGAGGTGCCGGCATTGTTCACCGCGATGTCGAGCTTGCCGAACGCCTTCGTGGCGGCGTCGTAGGCGCTCTGCACGCCGGCCGCGGTGCCGACGTCGGCTTGCGAGCCGATGACTTTGCCTTTGGCGGTCTTCTTGATTTCGGCGACCGCCGCATCGAGCGCCTCGCGCCCGCGCGCCACGATCGCGACGTCGGCGCCGGACGCCGCGAAACGCGTCGCGATGGCAAAACCGATGCCCTTGCTGGCGCCGGTGATGATGGCCGAACGGCCTTTCAGTGAGATTTCCATGTGACGCCTGCTCCCTTTTTTGTGGCGCGCACTGCTTCAGCGGCGCGCGAGGCTTTCATATTGCTCCGGCTTGAAGCCGACCAGCAGTTTTCCGCCATGCTCCAGCACCGGCCGCTTGATCATAGACGGCTGCGCCAGCATCAGCGCGAGCGCCTTCTTCTCGTTAAGACCCTCCTTGTCTTTATCGGGGAGCTTGCGGAAGGTCGTGCCGGCCTTGTTCAGCAGCGTCTCCCAGCCGGCCTTCTTGGTCCAGCCTTCGAGCTTGCCGCGCTCGATCCCGGCGGTCTTGTAGTCGTGGAAGGCGTAGTCGACGTTGTGCGCGTCGAGCCAGGCGCGCGCCTTTTTCATCGTGTCGCAGTTCTTGATGCCGTAGATCGTGATCGCCATCGCCGCCCGCCTGCCCGGTTCGACCGCAGTCTGCAAATAACTTGTGCGTCCGCACAACAGGGTTTCGCTGCAATATTCTTGGTCTGGTGGATATCGAGGGAGAAGGCCGTGAACACCAATGCGGCTTACGAGCTCGCCGAGCTCGACAAGGAGAAGACCTTCGGCGGCGTCGGCGGAACGAAGGCGCGCGACGTGCCGCGCATCGACATGAGCGATTTCGAGGCGCGCAAGGCCGAGATCGCTGACCAGCTTTGGAACGCCGCCTCTGACATCGGCTTCTTCCAGATCGTCAATCACGCCATCCCGCAAGCGCAGACCGACGAAACCTTCGAGATGACCGCGCGCTTCTTCGCGCTGCCGCAGGAGACGAAAGCGCGGCTTCCCCTGCTCAAGGGCACGAACGCGGGCTGGGAATACAAGAGCCAGGTGCGGCCTTCGACCGGCACCGCCGATCAGAAGGAATCCTACCAGATCACGCTGCCGCGCATGAAAGACCTGTGGCCCGGCGACGCGCTGCCCGGCTTCAAGGCCGCGATGCTCGCCTTCGAGCGCGCGAACTGGGCGCTCGGCATGAAGGTGCTGTCGTGCTTCGCTCTCAAGCTCGGCTTCGCGCCGGATTTTTTCACGCAGGCGCATGATCCGCTCTCGCCCGAGTACCAGAGCACGTTGCGGCTGCTGCATTACCTGCCGATGGTGGACGCCAAGCCCGAGGACTACGGCGCCTGGCGCGCCGGCGCGCACACCGATTTCGATTGCCTCACGCTCCTGCACCAGCGCACCGGCCAGGGTGGGCTGCAGCTTTGCCCCGGCAAAGAGTCGACGGAGCTCGCATGGACCGACGTCGAGCCGCTGCTCGGCGTCATCACCTGCAACATCGGCGACATGCTGATGCGCTGGAGCGACGACAGGCTGCTTTCGACACTGCACCGCGTGCGCATGCCGCGGCCGGACGAATATCTGGGATCCCGCTATTCGCTGCCGTTCTTCTGCAAGCCCAATAAGGACGCGGTGATCCAGGGGCCGGAGAAGCGCTACGCGCCGATCACGGCGCATGATTATCTGCAGCAGCGGATTGCTGCGAATTTCGCGAAGTAGCGGATCTGAATGGTCGCGTTGAAGTTCGAGGCGGAGATGCCACGCTCATCGTACAGCAGCGTCACGTGCGGCGTGAATTGCGCCTTCGCCCGACCGAGCCCGCGCCTCTGAATCGCGTCGCCGAGCATCCGCTGAAATGCGATCAGCTCAGCGACGCCGTCGCCGCCGCGCAGGACAAGCGGACGCGGCGTCCCCAGGAAACTCATCGCACGATCAAAGGACACCTCAAATCGGGGCGCCGTCAACGTCGCCGCAGCCTCGACCACTTCGGCGACGAGACGCTGCGGCAGACCGGCAAATCGCCCGAAGCCGAGCAACGAGACGTGGAAGCGTTCCGGCGCGAGCGGCCGTCCTCCGAGCCGGTGGCGGATGCGGAGCTGCTGCACGGTTCTTGTGAGCTGCGTTCTCGCGGCGGCCGGAGGAAACAGCCCGAAGAAAAGACCGTCAGCCTTCGGTGCCTCGAAACCAAAAAAACAATGCTGCGCACACATGAACTCGCACTCCGCCGTAGCGGATCGAACGGATCGCGACTAGAACATAACGTGAACATCCCGCGCGCTGCAACAGGAATTCCTCACTCGCACTCGACCGTTCATTTGCCGTCGTCGAGGCTCACGATCACCGCCGCGTTGGCGATGAGGATGGCGTCGCTGCCGCTTTCGGCCGGAATTTCCAAGCCCCCTTTGACCGCCTTGACGGTCACCGTGCCGTAGGGAAGCTCCTTCGCGACCGCCGATGTGTCGACGCCTTCAGGGTTCGGCACGCCGATGGTGACATCGACGAACATGTCATGCGGCGTCTTCCCGAGCATGCGGACGAAACCGAGGCTGGAATGGCGGATCGCGTCCGAGACCGCGCGCTTGGCGGCCTTGGTGGCATCGCGTCCGTGGACATCGACGCCCATGCCCATCTCGGTGATGCAGCGAATGCGGGGCATTGGGTCTTGCCTCTAAAAATTATGCATAACAGAGTTGGGGCTTCGAACTAGCCGGAGAGCTTTCCGCCGGCCATTTCGTATACGCGAGCCAGTTGCTTCGCCAGCAACGACTCGATAAGCCGCTCCATCGCGGTCACATCGACGACCTTGCCTTCTTTCCACGCAGCATCGGCGGCGTCGAGGGCGTCTTCATAATCCACGCGATGTTGAATTACGAGTTCTGGGAGAGTTGGAGAACCCGGCAGGACAAATCCGAGTTTCATCGAAAGTACGACGAAGGACAGCACGCGGGAGGTTCGACCGTTTCCGTCAGCGAACGGGTGAATCCAGTTCAGCCGCCACATTACATAAGCGGCAAGGTGGACAGCAGTAACCTTCTCCCAATTGTCATTGACGTAGTCGCAGAGCTCCTCCAACAGACCTTGGACGAGATGCGCTCCGACGGGCTCGTGCTTGCTGCCCCGAATCTCGACCGCAGCCGGCCGTTGCACGCCAGCATAAGCGCTAATTCCTTGTAGCGCTTCACGCTGCAGTGAAAAGATCAGCGACGGACGAAGCTTGAAGGGCTTTCGTTCCAGCGCCTGCAGAACAGTTTGTTCGGCAAAATCATATTGGCGCAGGCCATTCGCGGCTTCCGCCTCTGCCTTCAAGACCGGGTCAGTTATGAGTTCCGGTTCAAGCGCGCGGCTGTGTCTTTGCTCACGCTGCTCTGTCATCGGACGCCGCAAGCTTCTCCGCTTGGCGATCAATCATCTCGCGAGTAATCAGCTCATTCTCGAAAGCAGTGTTTCCATATGCAAAGCTGCGGCGCTGCTCCTCGCGCTGCTCCGCAGTGGGAGTAACTCGTCGAGCGACTTCGATCAATGCCTTGAGTTCTTCTGCCATCGCTCACTCTCTAGTTTCCCAACGCTGTTGCCGCAGCGTCGTATTGATTGGTTAACGTTCTACCCGGTTCGCGGATCGTTCCTAGCGGAATTTTTTTTCAAGGATCCAAAATTAGGGTTTGGATTGCCGAGATGCAACACGCGCGATTCGACCTGTGGCGCCCCGAGCAATCCGCGAATGGCTGCCGGACTCGCAGAGAAACCGCCCAATAAGGCGTTGCCGGCCCAGCTTCGCCTTCAGCCCGAGGTTTACAAGACGGCGGATAGCCTCTGAGTATCTGGGCTCGTCCTCTTGCTTGCCCGTCCATTCGTCCACTCGACTCCATAAGCCGCGAAATCGTTCAAGTGAGAATGAAACGTATCGTCTGTGTCGACGAGCAAGCTCACGAAGTCTCTCACTCCCACTCGATCGTCCCCGGCGGCTTGCTGGTCACGTCATACACCACGCGGTTGACGCCCTTCACCTCGTTGATGATGCGCGTCGCGACGTGGCCGATGAATTTCATCTCGAAGGGATAGAAGTCCGCCGTCATACCGTCGGTCGAGGTGACGGCGCGCAGGCCAACGACGAAGTCATAGGTGCGGCCGTCGCCCATCACGCCGACGGTCTTGACCGGCAGCAGCACCGCGAAGGCCTGCCAGATGTCGTCATAAAGGCCGGCGCGGCGGATTTCCTCGATGAACACGTCGTCGGCGAGCCGCAAGATGTCGAGCTTCTCGGCGGTGATCTCGCCGGGCACGCGGATCGCGAGGCCGGGCCCCGGGAACGGATGACGCCCAACGAACGCCTGAGGAAGCCCGAGCTCGCGGCCGAGCACCCGGACCTCGTCCTTGAACAATTCGCGCAACGGCTCGACCAACTTCATGTTCATGCGCGCGGGTAGGCCGCCGACATTGTGGTGCGACTTGATCGTCACCGACGGTCCGCCGGTGAACGACACGCTCTCGATCACGTCGGGATAGAGCGTGCCTTGCGCCAAGAATTCCGCGCCGCCGATCTTCTTCGCCTCGGCCTCGAAGACGTCGATGAACTGCCCGCCGATGATCTTGCGCTTTCTCTCCGGATCGCTGACGCCTTGCAGAGCGTCGAGGAAGAGCTTCTCGGCTTCGACGTGCACGAGCGGGATGTTGTAATGATCGCGGAACAGCGCCGTGACCTTCTGCCCCTCGGCGAGGCGCAGGAGACCATGGTCGACGAACACGCAAGTCAATTGCTCGCCGATCGCCTCGTGGATCAGCACGGCGGCGACGGCTGAATCGACGCCGCCCGAGAGCCCGCAGATCACGCGGCCTTCGCCGACCTGCGCACGGATCTTCTCGATCGCCTCGTCCTTGAAGGCGCGCATGGTCCAGTCGCCCTTGGCGCCGGAAATGCTGCGCACGAAATTGCGCAGGAGCGCGGCGCCGCTCGGCGTGTGCATCACCTCCGGATGGAATTGCACGGCGTAGAACTTGCGCTTTTCGTCGGCGATCGCGGCGAATGGCGCGTTGTTGGAAATGCCGATCACCTCGAAGCCCTCAGGCAAACGCGTGACGCGGTCGCCGTGGCTCATCCAGACCGGATACTTTTCGCCCTTCTGCCATACGCCCGCAAACAGCGCGGTGTCGCGCACGACTTCGATCTCGGCGCGGCCGAATTCGCGGTGGTGCCCACCCTCGACGCTGCCGCCGAGCTGCGCCGCCATGGCCTGCTCGCCGTAGCAGATGCCGAGCACAGGAACGCCGGCGTCAAAGATCTCCTGCGGAGCGCGCGGCGAGACGTCCTCGGTCACCGAGGCCGGGCCGCCCGAGAGGATCACGCCGCGCGGCTTCATCTCGGCGAAGGCTTGAGCCGCCTTCTGGAATGGCACGATCTCGCAGTAGACCCCCTCCTCGCGCACGCGCCGCGCGATGAGCTGGGTCACCTGGGAACCGAAATCGACGATGAGAATCTTGTCGTGGGCGGTCATTACGAGCAGGTAGCGTGTCGCGCAGGGCGCCGCAATGGCGGGTGCGGCCCGCCAGCAGCGACTTGATATCGGCCTATCGGGCAGGTACAGCGCCGATTCATAAGTCCCCGGCCATGGCGGGGAAGGCGTATCATCAGGGATAGACCGCCTTCAAAGGACCATGGGATGCGCAAAATGCTTTGGGGCCTCGCCGCATTGATCGTCATCGTTCTGGCCGTGGCGGGCAGCGTGCTGGCGTTCGACGCGCCGACCAAGCCCGCTCCGTTGGCCTCGATCAGCGAGCCTTTCGCAAAGATCGATTTCAGCGATCTCCCGGCGGTCCGGACATACCCGGCGCGCGACGGCGTCCCGCTCGGCTATCGGGTCTATGAGGGCGCCGGCGCGCAAGTGGTGGTGCTGATCCATGGCTCGTCGGATGACGGCACCGGCCTGCATCCGCTCGCCAAGGCGCTGCGCGATGCCGGCGCATCGGTCTACGTGCCGGTGCTGCGCGGCCATCGCAATTCCGGCCGCAGCGGCGATATCGACTACATCGGCCAGCTTGGCGACGATCTCGCGGACATGATGGCGGTCCTTCGGCCGCTTCATGCCAATACCAGCTTTTCGCTGATCGGCTTTTCCACCGGCGGCGGCTTCGTGCTGCGGGTGATCGCGAGCCCGCAGGAAAAGCTGTTCGATCGCTTCATCATGATCTCGCCGGCCTTGCCGCCGGGCGCCCCGACCATCCGACAGGACACCGGCGGGTGGGTCTCGATCGCGCTGCCGCGCATCATCGCGTTGTCGATATTGAACCGGATCGGCATCGACTGTTTCAACGGGCTCCCGATCGTCGCGTTCGCGACGTCGCCCACGGCGCCGAACCTCACCAGTGTCTATTCGTTCCGGCTCGCGGTCGGGTTCGGCGCGACGCGCGATTATCTCGCGGCACTCGGCCACAGCACGAAACCGGCCGCGCTGATGGTCGGCGGCGCCGACGAACTCTTCTATCCGGATCGCTTCGCGCCGCTGTTCGCCCCGGCGCGGAGCGATCTGGCGATCACGATCGTGCCCGGCGTCGGCCATATCGGCATGACGGTGGCGCCGGATGGCATCGCGGCCGTGCGAAAAGCATTCCTCGCGCTGATCACGCCCGGGGTATGATCCCGAAAACGCCTGCCCCGGACTTGATCCGGGGTGTCCTCGGTTTTCGGAAACGATCATGCACAAACGAGAGCGCGTACTGATAATCGCGCCCGCATCCGGGAGGCGGCGAGTCCGCCGTTGATCTCCTGATTGAGCGTGTTGAACTGCGCCTACGGTCGCTATCAATCCAGATCGGTTTCAACGAGAACTTTTTCGAGGCGTGAGTCCTTTGAGCAATCCGCGCTCGATCTCCTTGACCATATCGTCGAGGGTTATTTCCGTTTCTGCAAAGCCGTCCAGCAGCGCCATGGATAGACCGTGCACCACCGACCAGGCAAAGAACACGACCTTGGCCTGTTCGAGCGGATCATCCGGTGAAACCGCGAATGCGCCTGATTGCGCACCGCGACGAATGATCTCCTCCAGGACCGCCCTCGCCTCCTCGGCCGCCTCGCGCGCTCCAGCCGGTCGGCTGCCGGTCGACTTCGCCAGCGCCGGGCCGCACATGAGCCGGTAAAGCGCCGGGTTCTTCAGCGCGAGCTCGATGTAAGCCCTTCCGCAAGCCAACAGAGCCTTGTCCGGCGCCGTGATGCCGCTGACCGCGGCGCGCAGATGATCGCGCAGTCGCTCGAAACCCGCCGCCGCAACGGCGATCAGCAAATCATCGCCGTCGGCAAAGTGGTTATATGGCGCATTGTGACTGACGCCGGCGCGTCGGGTGATTTCTCGGAGCGAGAAAGTCCAATCCTGCTTCTCGGCCACCAGCGCAAGCGCGGCATCAATCAACGAGCGGCGCAGATCGCCATGGTGATACGGACGAACGCCGCGCGCCTTTCCGGTTCTCTTCATTGAGACTCCAAATTTTATATTGACAGCATCCACATCGGCATATATGGACACTGTCCATATCGTTGTCGGACTGTCAAGCGGCCGTTTCGCGCATCAGTCCGGCAGCCCCTTGTGCCGAGCGCCAAGCACCCGCGCGACGCCCGGCGCCAGCCACCCGAACCGACGATGCGTTTGCCGAAAAACGCCTCGCGACGAACACGCGAGCACGAGCGCGCGCTCGGCTCTCCACCCGCCAGACAACAGATGAGGCAGCCATGAATTCCATGATGAACAGAAGCTCTCCGATGAGCCGACGGACACTTTTCGCCGGCACCGCAGCTTTATCGGCTTCAATCGCAAGCGCCGGGGTGATCTCGATCGCAGATGCGAGCGAAGCACCGCAAAAGGCGACCGCGTCGAACGCCAGCCAAGCCACGGGAGCCGACAGTTGGCTTGCGGCGCTCGCGCTGCAGGCCGCGACTTATGCTGCTCCGATCGTCGCGATGTATAACTTGCGCGATACGACGTCGGTCGGTCGGCAGGCCAAAGTGCCGCCGAACGAAATCTGGCGCATCTCGGACATCGCCAGCCCGGCGATCGCCGCGCAATCGGGCTATGTCACGCCCAACGTCATTTACGGCTTCGGCTTCATGGACCTCGCCCAGCAGCCGATCGTGCTGAGCGCGCCCGACTCCGAGGGCCGTTATTACATGGTCCAAATCTGCGACATGTGGGCCAACGCCTTCGCGTATGTCGGCGGCCTCGCGACCGGGTACAATGGCGGCACGTTCGCATTGGTCGGGCCCGGCTGGAAGGGCGAATTGCCGGCCGGCGCGAAGCGTATCGATTGCCCGACGCGCTGGATCGAGATTCAGCCGCGCGTGCATGTCAGGAACGCCGACGACCTCGCCGCTGCGCAAGAGGTGCTGAACGCGATCACGGTGAAGGGCCTCGCGCAATATCGCGGCGGCCCCGCACCGCGGGCGATCGCCTACGACTACGCCACGCCGCAGGTCAATCCCAAGGTCGCCAGCAGCCAGATGCAGTTCCTCGACCCGCTGCAATTCTGGGAGGTCTTCTCCGCGGCGATGAACGAAAATCCGCCGCCGGAAAACGAGATCGAACCGGTGCTGCCGCAGTTCAAGTATCTGGGCATCGAATTCGGCAAGCCGTGGAAGCGCGAAACCGTGCAGCCGCAGATTCTCAATCAGATGAAAAAGGCGGCCGAGGGAATCGGCCCGATGATGATGCCGCTGCTGCCGTTCCTGGGAAATACGGTGAAAGGCTGGAACATACCACCGGCGGATGTCGGCATGCCGGGGGCGGACTACTCGATGCGCGCCCTCGTCGCCGTGTTCGGCCTGACGTCGAATACGACACGGGAAGCGATCTACTACACGTCGGTCTCCGACGGAGCCGGCAAGCCGCTCAGCGGCGCGAGCCGGTACGCGCTGACTTTCAAGGACAAGACGCCTTGCATCGAGGCGGTCTCCCCCGGCTTCTGGTCGATAACGGCGTATGACAGCGCCACCGGCTACACGATTCCCAATCCGATCGGCCGGTATGCGCTCGGCACAGACAGCGAGCTTACGCGCAACGCCGATGGGTCGTTCACGATCTACGTTCAGCGCGACGATCCCGGCCAGGAACGGCGAGCGAACTGGCTGCCGACCTCATCCGGACCATTTTACCTTATCATTCGCGTCTATGCGCCCATGCCGGATGTCGTCGAAGGCCTTAGAGTCTGACTCAAAATNNGATAGTGTTACGAGTTTTCTCTTTGATGGTGGCTCGCGCAACTCATTGAAATGACTCAGTTTCATTTTCGGTCAGGCTCTCAAGAATCCGGCGACGTTTCAAGGGCCACCGGCGATCCTGCCGGTCGGATAAGCCGGAGTCTCGCAAAGCCTGGCCTCCATGTGAGCCGGGCGCGCGCTCCCCGAGAGCCGAAAAGACCGAACGCGGGTGGCGCGTTTCAGTCCCCCTCTCTAACGAGAGAGGGGGCATCGCCGCTTATGCGGCCGCTTGCATCTCTCCCAGGACCGCCTTGTTCGCTTCGAACCAGACGGCTTCAGAGCGAGCTGCGAATCTCCATCGGCCGCGCAAAATCAATGCCGCCGCAGCACGCTGACAAAAAACCCGTCGGTGTCGGTGCGGCGCGGCGTCATCAAAACGCCTTCCGCCAGCATCAGTGCGGCGCGGCGGAACAGGAAGGCGCGCTCGCCCAGCGCATTCGCGACATCGGCGGGCGGGACGGCGGCGAATGCGGGATGGCGGGCAAGAAACGCGCGCACCTGCGCGCCGTTCTCCTCGTCGAGCACCGAACACGTGACGTACGTGATGCGCCCGCCGGCTTTGAGCAACGGCACAGCGCGGTCGAGCGCTTCGGTCTGCTCCTTGAGGCGCTCGGCGAGCGCGCCCGGGCGCACGCGCCATTTGGCGTCGGGATTGCGGCGCCAGGCGCCGGTTCCGGTGCAGGGCGCATCGATCAGCACGAGATCGGCACGGCCTGCGAGGTCCGCGAGCACATCTTGCGCCCTGGATGCTCGCGACGGCCCCCTCCCAGACCCTCCCCCGCCAGCGGGGGAGGGAGAAGAAGAGCGCGGCGTGCGGATCTGCACGTTGCGCACGCCCGCGCGCTCGAGCCGTTCATGGATCGGCGCGAGGCGGCGCTTGTCGGTGTCGGCCGCGTAAAGCTGGCCGTGATTGTCCATCATGGCGGCCAGCGCGAGCGTTTTGCCACCAGCGCCGGCGCAGAGATCGATCACCTGCTCGCCCGGCTGCGCGCCCGTGAGCAAAGCCGCGACTTGCGAACCTTCGTCCTGGATTTCGATCTGGCCCTTGAGGAAGGCCGGCTCGGCATGGATCGCGGGGCTTTTCGCGTCGGGCGCAACCGCGATGCGCAGACCCCAAGGCGACCAGCGCGTCGGTTGCGGGCTCCATTCGCCGATCGCCTGCGTGGCCTCCTCGCGCTCGGCCACCAGCGTATTGACGCGCAGGTCGAGCGGCGCACGCGAGGCCAGTGCCACGCATTCGTCGACGCGCTCTTCGCCGAAGGTCGCCGCAAGGCACGCGTCGAGCCATTCGGGATAGTCGCCGCGCACATGCGGCGGCGCGTCGGCAAGGTTTACGCCGCTCAGCCGCGTACGTTCCTCCTCGGAGAGCGGCGGCGGGGCAAAGCGTCCGCCGTCGGAGAGTTTCGCGATTGCGTCCGCATCGAGGCCGCGCTCGTGCGCGAGCATGCCAAGCAATGCCGCGCGCGGCGTATCCGCGCCCATGATCCAGGCGGAAGACGCCTTGCGCCGCAGCGCATCGTAGACGAGGCCCGCGATCCCGGCGCGATCGCCGGAGCCTGCGAAGCGGTGCGCGAGGCCCCAGTCCTTCAAGGCCTGCGCGGCCGGACGATGCCGCGCCTCGATATCGGCGAAGACTTCGATCGCGGCCGAGAGCCGGGCGGATGGCGTCATGGAAAACCGAACAGGACACGCACCGCGAAGTACACCCACATCACGAAGAGAATGATCGCGCCGACGAAGAACGCCTGCGCGCGGCGCGGCACGTGGTTCGTCGAGGTGTGAACGTAGGCGTGAAGGAGCCGCATGAGCACGAACAGCCACGCCAGCACCACGAAAATGAGATCGGCCTTGTGCACGATCATCGCAAAGGCGACGGCCGCGTAGAACAGCACCGGCAATTGGAATTGATTGTGATAGCAATTCCCGATCTGGGTCCCGTGCGCGGTCCATGCCGGCTGGCCAAGCGCGATGTCGCGGATTTTCACCTCGCCGCGCTTGATGCTTCCGGTGCGCACGGAGGCCATCCACACCAGCAGGCCGAAGGTCAGCGCGACCTGGACAAAGACGGCGCCGAGTGCTGCTTCGAACATCATGACTTATGTCCCCAAGCGCACGAGCTGCTTGCCGAAGTTCTTGCCCTTGAGCAGGCCCATGAAGGCCTCCGGCGCATTCTCGATCCCCTCGGCGATGTCCTCGCGGTATTTGACGCGGCCCTCTTTGATCCAGGCCGATACGTCGCGCAGGAAGTCGGCGTGTTTCGCCGCAAAGTCAGTAACGATGAAGCCGCGAATGGTGAGCCGCTTGGTCAGGACGCTGCGGAAAAGCTGCGGCACGCGGTTCGGTCCAGGCGGCAGCTCGGTCGCGCTGTACTGCGCGATCAGCCCGCACACCGGAATGCGGGCGAAGAAATTCAGGAGCGGCACGACGGCTTCGGCGACCGGACCGCCGACATTCTCGAAATAAACGTCGATGCCTTTCGGGCACGCGGCCTTGAGCTTGTCGGGAAAGTCCGGCGCGCGGTGATCGACGCAATCGTCGAAGCCGAGCTCGTCCTTGACGTACCGGCACTTGTCCGGCCCGCCCGCAATGCCGACCGCGCGTGCGCCCTTGATTGTCGCGATCTGCCCGACCACGGAGCCCACAGCGCCGGAGGCGGCCGAGACCACGACGGTTTCGCCGGCCTTGGGCTGGCCGATTTCGAGGAACCCGGCGTAGGCCGTCATGCCCGGCATGCCGAGCACGCCGAGCGCGGTCGAGACCGGCGCGAGCTTCGGATCGAGCTTGCGGAGCCCTGAGCCGTTGGAGATCGCGTGCGTCTGCCAGCCGGCGCGGCCGAGCACGATGTCGCCTTTGGCGAACTTGTCGTTGTTCGAAGCCGCGACTTCGTTGACCGTCCCGCCCTCCATCACCTCGCCGATGCCGACGGGCGCCGCATAGGACGGCGCGTCGCTCATGCGGCCGCGCATGTAAGGATCGAGTGAGAGCCAGAGCGTACGCAGCAACACCTCGCCCGCGCCCAGCGTCGGAACAGCGACCTGCTCCAGGCGGAAATCGCTCGGCTTCGGCTCGCCGACCGGGCGCGACGCGAGCACGATGCGGCGGGCGGTGTCGGGCATGGCGGTCTCCTCGAGGCTTCGGGCGCACTGTCTAGCGGTCCGGGGAGGTGGACGCCAGCGCGATAGTCTTGCGCGAGGGGGCGCGGCGTGCTGCGCTGACGGCAAGAACAATCCGACGGGAGGATCGCGATGACGACATCATGGCTGCGCGGCGCCGCCATTCTCGTACTCGCATTGCTCACGCCGTCACGCGGCCACGCCCAGCCGATCGAGCAGCCGAAGCTGACGCTCTCGATCGGCACCTTCATCATCTCCTACCTGCCGCTGCCGGTCGCCGACGCGAAGGGCTTCTTCAAGAGCCAGGGCCTCGACGTGACGATCCAGAATTTCGGCGCGAGCGGCGCGAAGGCGTTGCAGTCACTGATCGGCGGATCGAGCGACGTCGTGGTCGGCTTCTACGATCACACCGTGCAGATGCAGGCCGAGGGGCAGGACGTGCGCTGCGTGATCCTGCTCAACCGCAATCCCGGAATCGCGCTCGCGGTGCGCGACGATCTCGCCGCCACGATCAAGAAGCCGAAGGACCTCAAAGGGATGAAGATCGGCGTCACCGGACCGGGCTCGTCGACCGATTTCCTGCTGCGCTATCTGCTGGTGCGGGCTGGCGTGAAGCCAGAGGACGTGAGCATCATCGGTGTCGGCTCGGGCGCAAGCGCGGTCGCGGCGATGGAAAATAAATCGATCGATGCGGTGATGAACTACGATCCGGCGATCACGGTGCTGGAGCGGCGCAAGCTCGCGCATGTGATGGTCGATGGGCGCACGTCGGAGGGCTCGGCGGCGGCATTCGGCGGCCCCTATCCGGCTTCGTGCCTTTATTCGACCGGCGCGTTCATCGCGAAAAATCCGGTCACGATCCAGCGCCTAGTCAACGCTTTCGCCAAGGCGCTGACCTGGATCGACAAGACGCCGCCGGGCGAGATCGCGGCGGCGCTGCCGAAGGAGTACGGGCTGGGCGACCCGACGCTGTTCGCCGAGGTCATCGGGCATTCCAAGCCGATGTTTCCGGCGAAAGGGACGTTCGATCCGAAGGACCTCGAACGCGCCCGGAGCGTGCTCAGCGAATTCAACGAGAAAGTGCGCGCCACGAAAATCCGGCTGGAAGACACCTACACCAACCGGTTCGTCGAGGCCGCAACGCAATGACTGCGACGTTAGCTTCGTTTCGTGCCGGCGCGCGCTCTGCTAGCGTCGCGGCTCATTCACTGAGGATCACCGAATGCGCGGCTTGAACTGCCTTGTCGCTATCGTGCTTGTTGTCGGCGCCACCCTGCCCGCCGCCGCGAAGATCGAAAAATTCGCACCCGGCATCCGGACCGAAATGATCAAGACCGACGGCGCCACGATCTATGTGCGCGTCGGCGGCAAGGGCCCGGCGGTGTTGCACGGCTTCGGCGACACCGGCGACATGTGGGCGCCGCTCGCGAATGTTCTCATCAAGGACCATACCGTGATCGTGCCGGACCTGCGCGGCATGGGCCTCGTCCTACCCGAACATCGGTTACGACAAGAAGACGCAAGCCGTCGACATCGCGACCGTGATGGACAGACTCGGCGTGCAGAAAGCCGATCTCGTCACGCACGACATCGGCAACATGGTCGGCTACGCGCTCGCCGCGCAGTATCCGGACCGCATCACCAAATGGGCGATCATCGACGCGCCGCTGCCGGGCATCGGGCCGTGGGATGAAATCCTCAAGAGCCCGTTGCTGTGGCACTTCAATTTCCGCGGGCCGGACGTCGACCGCCTGGTGAAGGGGCGCGAGCGCATCTATCTCGACCGTTTCTGGAACGAGCTCTCCGCCAATCCGAAGGCGATCGACGAGGCGACGCGCGAGCACTACGCGCAGATCTATGCGCGGCCGGGCGCGATGCATTCGGCGTTCAACCAGTTCGCGACGTTCAATACGAAGGATCGCGCGGACAACCAGGTGTTCGCGCAGAAGAAGCTGACGATGCCGATCCTCGCGCTCGGCGCCGAGAAATCCTTCGGAGATCAGCAGGCCGCGATCATGCGCGAGGTCGCCACCAACGTCGAAGGCGGCATCATCACGAATTCAGGCCACTGGATCATGGAAGAGCAACCGGACCAGACCGTGAAGCTGATCCGGGCGTTTCTCGACAAGAAGTGATGGACGATGGCCGATCCGACGCTGCACGCCGCGGCGAAGCGAAATAGTCGAGCGCAACCCAGACTTGCTTGCTAGCGTGGAATTGTCGGCGCAGGTTTGTGGCTTGAACCGCGCGAGCTTTGTATTTTCGTGCATTCTGGCTGACGTTCTCCACACTGCAAATCGAGGAGAGTGCCGTGTCTCGTCACGCGAGCTACCTGCCCAAAGGCGTCATTCCGGCCATCCTGCTTCCGTTCAACGACGACCTGACGATCGACGAGCGTTCGTTCCGCGACCACATTCGGGATGTCGCCGCAACCGAGGGCCTCTCGGCACTGACCATCAACGCGCACTCGACCGAAGTCGCTTCCTGCACGTTCGACGAGCAGCGGCGCGTCCTCGACATCACGCAGGACGAGGTCGGCGACAAGCTTCCGCTGGTTCACGGCATCTGGGCGGACGGCGGCCTCGAAGCCGCACGCATCGCCAAGATGGCGGCGGCCGGCGGTGCGTCCGCACTGCTGGTGTTTCCGCCCGCGCCGTTCACGATGGGCCAGAACGCCGGTATGGCGGTCGCGCACTTCAAGCGTATCGCCGATGCATGCGACCTGCCGCTGATCGCGTTCCAGTATCCTCTCGCGACCGGCCAAGGCTATCCGAAGGACACGCTGCTGCGGATGTGCGACGAAGTACCCACGATCCGCGCCATCAAGGACTGGTCGAACAACGTGCCGCAACACGAGTGGCACATGCGTACGCTGCAAGCGCTGCCGCGTCCCGTGGCGGTGCTCAGCACACATTCGGCATGGCTGATGTCCTCGCTCGTGCTTGGCTGCAACGGGCTTCTATCCGGCAGCGGCAGCGTCATCGCCGATCTGCAGGCGCGGCTGTTCCGCGCCGCGCAGGGCAACGATCTTGCCGAGGCGAGGCGCCTGAACGATCGCATCAATCCGATGGCGCGCGTGTTCTATGCCGATCCGGCGGTCGACATGCACAACCGCATGAAGGAGGCGCTGGTGCTGCTGGGCAAGCTGCCCCGCGCCGTCGTGCGTCCACCGCTGATCAAGATCGAGAATGCCGAGATCGAGCGCATCCGACTGGCACTCATCGAGGCCAGCCTGCTCGACACGACGGAACGACGCAACGCCGCCTGATGCCGCCGGCCGCGACTGCGTGACGAATGACATCCGGACCCGGCCGGCGCGCAAGTCACGCCTGGCAAGCTCGATTTATGCGTATGCGCCCTACCCTCGGCTGGGATAATTCGGGCTCTCGCGCGTGATCGTCACGTCGTGGACGTGGCTTTCGCGCAAGCCCGCCGAGGAGATGCGCACGAACTGCGCCTTCTCGTGGAATTCGGCGAGGTTGGCGCTGCCGACATAGCCCATCGCGGCGCGCAGGCCGCCGGCCAACTGGTGCAGCACGGTCGCGACCGGGCCCTTGTAGGGCACCTGCCCCTCGATGCCTTCCGGCACCAGCTTGAGCGTGTCCTTGATGTCCTGCTGGAAATAGCGGTCGGCCGAGCCGCGCGCCATCGCGCCGACCGAGCCCATGCCGCGATAGCTCTTGTAGGAGCGCCCCTGCCACAGGAACGCCTCGCCCGGCGTCTCGTCGGTGCCGGCAAGCAGCGAGCCGACCATGGCGCAGTCGGCGCCTGCCGCGATGGCCTTGGCGAGATCGCCGGAATACTTGATGCCGCCGTCGGCGATCACCGGCGTGCCGGATTTCTTCGCCTCCTCGACGCAATCCATGATCGCGGTCATCTGCGGCACGCCGACGCCCGCGACGATCCGCGTGGTGCAGATCGAGCCGGGCCCGATGCCGACCTTGATGCAGTCGGCGCCGGCATCGATCAGGGCCTTCGCGCCTTCGCCGGTCGCCACATTGCCGGCAACCACCTGCACCTTGTTCGACAGCCGCTTGATGCGGCTGACCGCTTCGAGCACGTATTTGGAATGGCCGTGCGCGGTATCGACCACCACGAGATCGACGCCCGCCGCAATCAAAGCTTCCGAGCGCGCGAAGCCCTTGTCGCCGACCGTCGTCGCGGCGGCGACGCGCAGGCGCCCCTGGTCGTCCTTGCAGGCATTCGGGTTTGCGACCGACTTCTCGATGTCCTTCACGGTGATCAGGCCGACGCAGCGGTAGTCGTCGTCGACCACGAGCAGTTTCTCGATGCGGTGCTGATGCAGGAGCCGCTTGGCTTCCTGCTGGTTCACGCCGCCCTCGCGCACCGTGATGAGATCGTCCTTGGTCATCAGCTCAGAGACGCGTTGCTCCGGGTCGGTCGCGAAGCGCACGTCGCGGTTGGTCAGGATGCCGACCAGCTTGCCGGCGCGCCCGAAGCTCGCGCCCTCAACCACCGGGATGCCGGAAATGCCATTCGCCTTCATCAGGTCGAGCGCTTCGACCAGTTTCGCGTTCGGACCGATCGTGAGCGGATTGACCACCATGCCGGACTCGAAGCGCTTCACCCGGCGCACCTGCTCGGCCTGGACCTCGGGTTCGAGGTTGCGGTGGATCACGCCGATGCCGCCAAACTGCGCCATGGCGATCGCCATGTTGGCTTCGGTTACGGTGTCCATCGCGGAGGCGATGATCGGGATGTTGAGCGGGATGTCGCGGGTGATGCGGCTGCGGATATCGACCTCGGACGGCAGCACGTCCGAGAGGCCCGGCCGCAGCAGCACGTCGTCGAAAGTGAGCGCCAGTTGGGGGGTGCCGTTCGGCTTCTTGGCCATTGCCAACTCTCCTCGCCCGCGTCGGTCCAGGGCCTGAAATAGGCGCCCTGCCCGGCTCGAAAAGGCCCGGGCGGCGACTCTCGGCCCCTGTGCGGAGTTGGCGAGGGGCGATAGCACGGTCGCGCGCACCTGAACAGCCTGCCGCGCACACTTTTGTTCGCATCCGCACAATCAAGCGTGAACCATTGGACATCTGGCGGCGACCAATCCGGACGAAGGGGTCGTAATGCAAGCCAACGGAGCAGCCATGCGCGCCGCGCGTTTCTTTCTGTGGTCGACCGCCCTTCCAGGTTTCGCGCTTGCGGGCTTCATCATGCTCGCCGCGCCCCTGCCCGCCTCCGCGTCGTCCGCGGAAAGAACCGCCGCCACGACGCCGGAAGCTCATCGATTGCCGCCCGGCAAGTGCAGCGCGGATGACGTCTCGAACGAGGAGCGAGTCGCGGGCTGTACCGCCGTGATCGAGAGCGGCAAGACGACCGGCTGGACGCTCGGGATCGCCTACTGCAACCTCGGCTACGCGCTGACCGAGCTCGGCGAATACGACCGCGTCATTACCGAGTCGGATACGGCGCTGCGCATCGATGACAAGCTCGCCTGCGCCTACCTCAATCGCGGGCGCGCCAGGTACGCCAAGAACGATCTCGATCGCGCGATCGCCGACTTCACGCAGACGATCAAGCTCGATCCGACGTTCCACGAGGCCTATGCCAGCCGCGGCGCGAGCTATCACCTGCGGCACGAGTTCGAGCGCGCGATTCCGGACTATGACGCGGCGATCCGGATCGAGCCGAACGTTGCGGGCTATTATGTCGATCGCGCCAACACGCTGCACTACCTGCGCGAATATCCACGCGCCATTGCGGATCTGACGCGCGCGATCGCGCTCGATCCGGGTGTGGCCGAGATCTACTTCCGGCGCGGCGATTACTATTCCGACACCGGAGACCTCAACCACGCGATTGCGGATTTCACCAAGGCGATCGAACTTGCGCCGGACGACCTGCGCTTCTGGCACGCGCGCTCGAAAGCCCACGAGCTCAACAACGAGAAGGACCTCGCAGCCGCCGACCACAATGAGGCGCTGCGCCACGAATCCGAGCGGTTCCGCCGCCTTGTGCAACAGCCGAGCACCCAGACGCCTTGGGAGTGATCTGATGCGCTGCGGTGCCGCGATTCACCAGCGCCGTCGCGACTGCGACAAGGACTTCCGCAAGGCACTGGAGCTTCAGCCGGGCCCGAAATCCGCGATCGAGTCGCTAAGGAACTCGGCGCCTCCCGACCCCGGAATATCCCGCGCGAGCGATGACGCCATTGCCGCGCGCGGCGTTCACGGCATAATCCCCCGGGGCCCGAGTCCAGGGGAGAACTGCCGCATGCGTTTCACGGTGGCCGCCGTCGTTCTGCCGGCGTTGCTCGCGATGTCGGCGGTCGCGTCGGCGCAGAACAAGGACACCGAGAAGACTTGCACCGGCCAACTTGCCGCTGAGCCCGACGCCCGGATCGAGGCGTGCTCGGCGCTGCTGCGCTCGCCGGCCTATGGCCCGAAGAACCGCGCCATCATCCTCAACAATCGCGGCCTCGCGGCGCGGGCGAAGGGCGACGTCGCGTCGGCGCTTGCGGATTACGACGAGGCGATCAAGCTCGATCCGAACTATCCGCGCGCCCACGCCAACCGCGGCGGCATCTTCTACGAGCGCCGCGACTATGACCACGCCATCGCTGATCTCGACCAGGCGATCCGGCTGGACCCGAAGACGGCCGGCCCGCTGGTCACGCGCGGCAATGCCTGGGAAGCGAAAGGCGACCACGAGCGCGCCATCGCGGACTACGGACAGGTGCTGCGGCTCAATCCCAATTCCTCGGTCACCTACTTCAACCGCGGGCTCGTGTTCCGCACGACCGGCGACCTCGACCGCGCGCTCGCGGATTTCGACCAGACGATCCGCCTCGATCCAAAGCTTGCAGCCGCCTACAACAGCCGCGGTCTCATCTGGAACGACAAGAGCAACCGCGAGCGGGCGATCGCCGATTTCGACGAGGCGATCAAGCTCGATCCAAGCGGCGCCGGCGCCTACGGTAATCGCGGCAACGCGCTCTGGGCCAAGGGCGAGCGCGAACGCGCGCTGGCCGATTTCGGCGAGGCGATCCGGCTCGACGACAAGATGGTCGGCGCCTACAACAATCGCGGGCTCCTCTATTACGAGCTCAAGCGCTACGACGAGGCGGTGGCGGATTTCACCGAGGTGGTGCGCATCGACCCCGGCTACGCGCGCGCCTACAACAACCGCGGCAACGTCTACGACGACCAAAGCGAGCCCGAGCGCGCCATCACGGACTACGACGCGGCGATCCGCATCGATCCGAACTACGCGCTGGCGTTCTTGAACCGCGGCATGACGCTGCGACGCAAAGGCGACTTCGAGCACGCCGTCACGGACCTCGACCAGGCGATCCGGCTCGATCCTGCGCCAGCGCGGGGCTATTACGAGCGCGGGCTCGCCTGGTACCAGAAGGGCGATTACGACCGCGCCATCGCCGACGACAGCGAGGCGGTGCGGCGCGATCCGGACTTCGCCAGCGCGTTCAATAATCGCGGCAACGCCTATGACGCGCAGGGCGACCGCGACCGCGCCATCGCCGATTATGGCGAGGCGATCCGTCTCAATCCCAATTACGCGCTCGCCTATTACAACCGCGGCATCTCCTGGCGGCGCAAGGGCGACGTCGACCGCGCCATCGCGGACTACGATCAGGCGATCCGCCTCGATCCGAGCAACGCGACCGCCTACAACAATCGCGGCAACGCCTTCGACGACAAGGGCGACCGCGACCGCGCCCTCGCCGACTACAGCGAGGCGATCCGCATCGACCCCAGGCTCGCCGTCGCGTACAACAATCGCGCCAATGTGTGGCGCATGAAGAGCGAGTTCGATCAGGCGTTCGCCGACTATGCGAAGGCGATCGAGATCAATCCCGGATATGCGGCGGCCTACAACAACCGGGCACTGACCCGCTATCTCACCGGCCAGTACGCCGCGGGCGTCGCCG
>PLJS01000217.1:0-8784 GCA_003140315.1 Hyphomicrobiales bacterium | reverse complement strand
CCTCGCCCCGCTCTTGCGGGGAGAGGGAAAAGAGCGCGGCGTTACGGCCGGTACCAGGGTGGCGCGCCGTGGCGCTCGATCGCGTCGACGATCTCACGGTGCCGGCGTTCCTCGCGCTTCATGTGCACCGCAATAACCGCATGCGCCGACGGCACCAGCAGCAGAACGTGGAATACCAGTCCGAAGATCAGGCAGGGCACGAACAGCACGAGATTGAAGATGGCCGCGAACGGCTGGCCGTTGACGATCAGCCCGATCGGCGGCAGCAAGGCGGCGAGAAGGTAGATCATGACCTGTCCCTCGGTCGGGGTCGCCCTGCAAATCTAGTGATGTCGCGCGCGTTCGCAATGTCCTAGACGTTTCGTCCCGACGTCTTTTCGGTTCCTGCCGGTCCCTTCATGAGTCGCGAACGTCTCATCCCCTTGATCGTCGCGGTCGCGTTGTTCATGGAGAACATGGACGCGACCGTGATTGCGACCTCGCTTCCCGCGATCGCCGCCGACATCAAGACCGATCCGCTCGCGCTCAAGCTAGCCGTCACCTCCTACCTGCTCTCGCTCGCGGTGTTCATCCCGGCGAGCGGCTGGACCGCGGACCGTTTCGGCGCACGCACCGTGTTCAGCGCCGCGATTGCGGTCTTCGTCATCGGCTCGATCGGCTGCGCGCTGTCGGGATCGCTCGAAGCCTTCGTGGTGTCGCGTATCCTGCAAGGCATGGGCGGAGCGATGATGACGCCGGTCGGCCGGCTGGTGCTGGTGCGCTCGATCGACAAACGCAAGCTGGTCGACGCGATGGCCTGGGTCACGATGCCGGCGCTGGTCGGCCCGATCATCGGCCCGCCGGTCGGGGGCTTCATCACGACCTATGCGACCTGGCACTGGATCTTCCTGATCAACGTACCGATCGGGCTCGCCGGCATCGCACTGGCGTTGCGTAATATCGAGGACGTCCGCGTCGAGGGGCTCGAACGCTTCGACATCGTCGGGATGGTGCTCTCGGGTCTAGGCGTCGCGGGCCTTGCGTTCGGGCTATCGGTCGCCGGCCTCGGTATCCTGCCGAACAGCATCGTGGTCGCGCTGGTCGCGGGCGGCGCGGTCGCGATGACCGCCTATGCGCTGCATGCGCGCCACACGCCGGCGCCGGTGCTCGATTTCTCGCTGGTCCGGCTGCCGACGTTTCGCGCCAACGTGATCGGCGGCTCGCTGTTCCGAATCGGCATCGGCTCGCTCTCCTTCCTGCTACCGCTGATGTTGCAACTCGGCTTCCACCTTTCACCGTTGCAATCCGGGCTCATCACGTTCACGGCCGCGGTCGGGGCGTTCGCCATGAAGGCCTTCGCCGGGCGGATCATCCGCCGGGTCGGTTTCCAGCGGCTATTGATCGTCAATGCACTCATCAGTTCGGCGTTCACGGCGTGCTGCGCGTTGTTCACGCCGGCGACGCCGTTCGCCGTGATGATCGGTATCCTGCTGATCGGCGGCTTCTTCCGCTCGCTGCAGTTCACCGCCACCAACACCATCGCTTACGCCGACGTCGAGCCGCAGCGCATGAGCCGCGCCACGTCGCTGGTCAGCGTCGCGCAGCAGCTTTCGATCTCGGCGGGCGTCGCGATCGGCGCGTTCGTGGTCGAGCTCTCGGTGCGGCTGCATGGAGGCACCGCGATCACGGCGGCGGACTTCCAGCCGGCCTTCCTCGTCGTCAGCGCGATCGCGGCGAGCTCGGTGTTCGTGTTCCTGACGCTGCCGCGCGATGCCGGCGCACAGCTTGCCAACCGCGCACCGATCGCGGCTGCCGACGCCGCCGATCAGCGCGTGGGGTGAACGATGATGTCGCGCGCGTCGCCCAGCCAGGGGCCGATGATGTCGTTTGCCGGCACCGTTGCGGACTCCGCGGCTGTGGCATCGTTCTCATCGAGCCAGGCCTTCACGATCGCATAGCCGAGCGAATAGCCGGCGTAACGCGGCCACTCCGGATCGCCCGGCCGTCCGAAAAACCAGGCATTGTAGTCATGATGCAACGAACTCGCGGTGTCCCGCGCTTTCGCGGACGCCTTGGCGAGCGCGGGGGAATCGAGAAACACCGCGTAGAAAGGCGTCGGCGCGCCGACTTCCTCCTCGAAGCATTGCGCGAGCCCCTCGCTCACCATCGTCTCACCCAAGCTCCTGCCAAAACCCGGGCCGCGTCCGCGGACGACATGATGCAGTTCGTGTGCGAGCACGCCGAGGAGATGTTCGCGCCGCTGCGGCTCATCGAGACGCGACGAGTCGGGATCGATCGTGATCGAGACCCGCCCCTTGCCTTCAGTGCGCCCGGTAAATCCGTATTCGGGAATGACCCACTTGCCCGGCGCGACGACGATATCCACCCGATCCACCGTGAGATGCGTGCTGACTGTGACGAGCGCGTCGCGCAATTCGCGCAGGATCGCGCGGCGCTGACGCGCGGAGATTTCGTCGCAAGCGTCGAGAAGATGAAATTTGATCGTCATGACGACCGCGCGCATCAGCAACCGGAAATTGATATCACCCACGAAATCCGGTCGCCAGCAGATAGAGCTCGGCTGAATCCGCGCGGCTTGCGGCGGGCTTTACGTGCTTCACGCTGGCAAAGTCGCGTTTGAGCGCGGCGAGCAGCGCGGCCTCGGTGCCGCCCTGAATGACCTTGGAGAGGAAGCTGCCGCCGGGCCGCAGCACCTCGCGGGCGAATTCCGCCGCCGCTTCGACCAGTGCCATGACCTTGAGATGATCGGTGCGCTTGTGCCCGGTGGCGTTCGCCGCCATGTCGGAGAGCACGACGTCGGCCGGGCCGTCGAGCATCGCCTTGAGACGCGCAGGCGCTGTGGGATCGAGGAAGTCGAGCTTGATCGCGTCGACGCCCGCGATCGGCGCCAGCTCGAGCAGATCGATGGCGATGACCTTGCCGTTGCCGACGCGCTTTGCGGCGATCTCGCTCCAGCCGCCCGGCGCCGCGCCAAGATCGACGACGCGCGCGCCGGCTTTCAGGATGCGGTGCTTGTCGTCGATCTCGGCGAGCTTGTAGGCGGCGCGCGAGCGCAACCCTTCGCGGCGCGCGCGCGCGACGTAAGGATCGTTGAGCTGGCGTTCGAGCCAACGCTTGGAAGAGACCGTGCGGCCCTTGCCGGTCTTGAGCCGCACCTTGAGCGGGCGCTCCTTCGGTCCGCTCACGACGCCTCGCCGTGCGCCGCGGTCCACACGCCGTCGGCGCGCATCAGCTCCACCAGCATGCCTTCGCGCAGGCCGCGGTCGGCGACGCGCAGGCGCGTGCAGGGAAACACCTCGCGGATCGCCTCCAGGATCGCGCAACCGGCGAGCACCAGGTCGGCGCGTTCGGCGCCGATGCACGGGCTCGCGACGCGCCCCTCGTAGTCCATCGCGAGCAGATCATCGAGCACGGTTGTGACCTCGGTGTCGGTCATCCAGCTGCCGTCGACCTGACGCCGGTCGTAGCGCTTGAGCCGCAGGTGCAGGCCGGCGATCGTCGTCACGGTGCCGGAAGTCCCGAGCAAATGGGTCGCGTCGAGCACGATGTCGGTGCAGTGCTCGGCGGCGAAGCGCTTCACGTGCTCGCCGACCTCGGCCACCATCGCGTCGAACAGCGCGCGGTCGACCTTCACGCCGCCATAGCGCTCCGCGAGCGTGACCACCCCGATCGGCAAGGAAGCCCAGCCGCGGATGTGCGGCTCCGGCGGTCCGCCTTCGGCCGGCCGGTTGCGCCCGAGGCGAACGATCTCCGACGAACCGCCGCCGATGTCGAACAGGATCACGCTCTCGGACTGCGGATCCATCAACGGCGTGCAGCCGATCGCCGCAAGCTCGGCCTCTGTTTCGCGATCGACGATCTCGAGCTCGAGGCCGACGTCCTGCTTCACGCGCTCGCGGAATTCGAGCCCGTTCGCGGCCGAGCGGCAGGCCTCGGTTGCAATCAGCCGCGCGCGCGTGACGCCGCGATTGTGCATCTTGTCGCGACAGATGCCGAGCGCTTCGATCGCCCGCTCGATCGCCGCATCGCCGAGCCGGCCGGATGCCGCCATGCCTTCGCCGAGCCGGATGATGCGGGAGAACGCGTCGATGACGCGGAAGCCCTCGCGCGCCGGACGCGCGACGAGCAGGCGGCAATTGTTGGTGCCGAGATCCAACGCGGCGTAGGCCGGCCGCGCGCGGTCCGGGCGCGGGCCGTCGTCGGGACGCGCATGGCGTCGCGGCCATCGTCGACCCCACGGCGGGCGGCCACGCGGCTCCCGGCGAAGCGCAGGGTCGAGGCCGGACCGCGTCCGGGCCTCGTCGTCCATGTCAAACCTATCCCACCGCGGCGAAGCTTTGCCAAGCTCGACGGTCGCGGCTGATTGCTGTTTCGATATCGAAAAAAGCCTAGCAGTCCTGGAACCCGGCGCAACAGGCGCGCGTTGGGTGCGCGGCAAATCCACACAACCAAAGGTAAATTGGCATCCCATCTCCCGTGGTCACGAGCGTGCAAATTATCAAGGTAAATCAGAGCGTGAATGACGATTTACGCAAGCATACGGATTGCCGAGTCGCAATGCGTTATGGTTGTTACGAACAGCGTGGAAGTGGCTAGGCGAATTTCGTGAGAACCGTACGCTAACCGCGTCATCTTCGGCAACAACAACGTAAAGAATGCATCATGAAACAGGCAAAAATAATCGACAAGCACGTGCGAGCCAGGCGGGCCGACAGCCGTGACGCGGAAGTCGGACGTCGCGTACGGTCGCGGCGTCTCGAATGCCGGCTCTCGCAGACCGAGCTCGCCGACCGCATCGGAGTGACTTTTCAGCAGGTGCAGAAATACGAGAAGGGCGTGAACCGGATCGGCGCCGGGCGGTTGCAACGCATCTCCGAAGCGCTCGAAGTCCCGATCTCCTTCTTCTTCGGTGGCGGTGCCGGCGGTACCAACTCGGTGCGTGAAACCGGCGCGGCCGGCGGCAACGAAAGCGTGTTCGGCTTCCTGCAGACCTCCGGTTCGGTGCGGATCGTGAAAGCCTTCCATCGCATCAAGAGCCGCAAGGCAAAGCAACTCCTCGTCGAAATGGCGGAAGAACTCGCCACCAGCGAGGCTGCCTGACCTCTCGCGCGGTGTGAACGACGGCGACGGATTCCGTCCGGCCGTCGCGCGTGCTATGTCTTTTGCGGATGCGGGCGCTGGCGAACAGGGCGGCATCGGAGCGGAAGGCGCGCCATGGAACTGCAATCGCTGGGTTACGTCGGCATCCGCGCGAAGAACATCGAGGATTGGGCAGGCTACGCCACACGCTTCCTCGGCATGCAGCTCGTCGACCGGAGCGCGTCATCGCTGGCCTTCCGGATGGACGACCGCAAGCAGCGCGTGATCGTGAATGCGGACGCGGAAAGCGGCGCCGGCTTCTTCGGTTGGGAAGCCGGAGACGCCGCAGCGCTCGATGCGCTTGGCGGCCGGCTCGAGCATGCCGGCGTCGCGGTTGTGCGCGGCAGCCGCGCACTTGCGGCGGAGCGGCGCGTCAAGGACCTGATCGTATTCGCCGATCCGATCGGCAACCGGCTGGAAGCATTCTGCGGGGGCGAGACCGCGTCGGATGCGTTCAAGCCCGGCCGTTCGATCTCGGGTTTTCGCACCGGACCGCTCGGCATGGGCCACGCCGTCCTGACTGTCGAACGGCTCGACGCCGTGCTGCCGTTCTATCGCGACGTTCTCGGCTTTGGATTGAGCGACTATATCCTCAAGCCGTTCAAGGCCTATTTCCTGCACGTCAATCCGCGTCATCACAGCCTCGCCTTCATCGAGACGGGGCACAACGGCATGCACCACATGATGGTCGAGCTCTTCAGCCTCGACGACGTCGGACAGGGCTATGACATCGCGCTCACCGATCCCGACAGCATCGGCTCGACGCTCGGCCGGCACACCAACGACCACGTGACGTCGTTTTACTCGAACTCACCGTCGGGCTTCATGGTGGAATACGGCTGGGGCGGACGCCTGGTCGAGCCCGGCAACTGGACCGCGGAGGAATACACCGTGGGTCCAAGCCTGTGGGGCCACGACCGCGCCTGGCTGCCGGCGGAGAAGCGCGCCGAGGCACGCGCGATGCGCATGAAGCTCGCCGAGGACGGCCTGCGCCATCCCGTCGAGGTGATCGATGGCAATTACAGCCTGATGCCCGGCACCTGCCCCTGGTGGGACGGCGCGGTCGCGGCGCGTAAGGCGGGCTGAGGGCATCAAGCCTCGGCCTGCTGGTATGATTGCGCCGTCCTTTGGCGGTTGCGCGGCGCCGGGCCTTAGGATAATCCGCGCTGGCAAACGCGCGGCGCCGGAATTATTTTCGAAGCCGCCGGCGACCGCAACGGCCCTGGTGGGGAATAGTTCAACGGTAGAACTGCGGACTCTGACTCCGTCAATCTAGGTTCGAATCCTAGTTCCCCAGCCACCAATAAACATCGGCATTACTTGCATTTTGGCCCGGTTACGGCCCCGCGACAAACCGGACTTTTGGGAACGGAAAGCGCACATCCGCCGCACGGAAGTCGGCACAGCGCGCCCTGTCTCTGTTCACCGCCCGTTCCCTGGGCGCGACGTGAGCGCGTTCCCGCCCGCCCTCATTCATGGCGGCCTTGGTATTGGTGGCTTCCAACGGGCACAAATGGGCCGGATGGTTGTTCGCGGTGGTGATCTTG
Organism: Hyphomicrobiales bacterium; assembly: GCA_003140315.1. Lineage (GTDB taxonomy): Bacteria > Pseudomonadota > Alphaproteobacteria > Rhizobiales > Xanthobacteraceae > PALSA-894. Next base: position 2,098 of record PLJS01000217.1, on the reverse strand, counting down.
CTCGGCGTCTTTGTCACCATCGGAGAAGTGTGGGCGAGCGCGCCGTCGTGGGTTCGCCTCGGAGAGCCATTCGAAAAGCTGACCACCTTAGACGTCACCTTGGACGTGATCGCCGCCGTATTGGGTGTCACCGCCGTTTTTGTCTACTTCACCGGCGACGCGCGGACGACAATCGCATGACCGGCGGCGCGCAACGCGAGGCCAGCACCGCCGGTCCCCTGCGTCGGCGTGAATTGTGGGGACGGTGTTAGATCGCGCTTGAGGGCGCATTCCGTGTCGGACCGGCGTCGCGTATGGGAAGCGATCCGATTCGCCAGCCAGGGGGCAACCTGTCGCGACCGGGCCCCCCTGCCCGACTTGGCATGGCGGACCGACGGCCATGTAAAGAAAAACCCCGACTGGGATCCAGCCGGGGCGAAGTTTGGGATAGATGGCTACTTCCTCCGAAGAGGAAGTCAGCATGGGGAGCTTAGCACGATTCGCGGAGTGTCACCGCCGGCCCCGCGCTGTCTCAGGCGTCAGAGCGCATTAGCGCAACGGGACAACAAAGTTCGCGCTGGTCCAGAAACTTTTTCGGTACACCCTGCGAACAGCGACGCGTAAACGGAATGCGGGATGACTCGATCAGACCCCTATCAAACTCTCGCGCGCGAACTCGCGATCGCCGCCGGCCTCAATCCGGACGATCGCATCGGCGAAGGACGCGGCACACCGGTATGGTGCACGTTCCGCGAGGCGGCGCGCCAAGAGCATAACGCGCGGGAGGCAGCCGCTGTCGCTGCCGAAGTCGCGATCGCGCCGCAAGCGCCGGCATTCCAGAATAGCCCGCTCAAAGTCTTCGGCGAGCATGATGAAGGCACGCTCACGCAAATGCGTAACTGCATGTCCGTCGGCAACGTGGTCGCGGGCGTGATCTGCGCGGACGGACACCTTGGCTACGCGCAGCCGGTCGGCGGCGTCATCGCCTATGAAAAGCAGATCAGCATCTCCGGCGTCGGCTTCGACATCGGCTGCGGCAACATGGCCGTGCGACTGGATACGCCGTTCTCGGCAATTCAGGACAACGTCGGCTCGATCATCAAGGACGTGCAGCGCATCATCTCGTTCGGTGTCGGCCGCACGAACGACGAACGCGTTGAGCATGAACTTTTAGACGACGCTGAGGCGTGGCGCGCGTCCGATCGCGAAGACTATCGCGCCAAGGCTTCCGCGCAACTTGGTACGGTCGGCTCCGGCAACCATTACGTCGACTTGATGCGTGACGAGGATGGCTTCGTCTGGATCGGCGTGCACTTTGGAAGTCGCGGCCTCGGGCATAGCAGCGCGACAAAATATCTGAAAGCCGCAGGCGGCAAGGACGGCATGAACGTCCCTCCGGCTGTGATCGATGAAGACAGCGAACTCGGTCGCCGCTACATCGCCGCGATGGAATTGGCCGGGCGCTATTCCTACGCGGGCCGTGAGTGGGTGATCGAGCGCGTGCGCAAGATCATCGGCGGCGCCGTGACCGACATGGTGCACAACCATCATAACTACGCTTGGCGGGAGCGGCATAACGGGCGCGATCTGTGGGTTGTCCGCAAGGGCGCAACGCCAGCGTTTCCGGGCCAGCGCGGGTTCGTTGGCGGCTCGATGGGCGATGATGCGGTGATCGTCGAAGGCGTCGACAGCGCAGAAGCGAAGGCGTCGCTCTATTCGACGATCCACGGAGCTGGCCGTTTGTTCGGCCGCAAGGAAGCCAAGCGGCGCTTCACAAAGCCGCAGATGGATGCATGGCTGCAGGAGCGCGGCGTGACGCTTGTCGGTGCCGACCTTGATGAAAGCCCCATGGCCTACCGGCGCCTTCCGGAGGTGCTCGCCCATCACGCCGGTTCCATCCGCGTCCTGCACACGTTGCGACCGTTCGCCGTCGCGATGGCAGGGGCTGGTGAGTTCGACCCCTTCAAGGACTAGCCCTAGTCGCTTGTCCGTCGCCCGAGTCGGGCCCTAACGTCTGCGCCAATCACGGTTTCGCCCGGCATGATGTCGCCCCCGCATTAGAAGAATTCGTGAACCGAAGTTGTCCCACCGCGGCCGCTAGAGCATTTTCGAGTTAATC